>JAPOQI010000076.1 GCA_026710765.1 Cytophagales bacterium
GATATATGGGTGAAATATTAGTTTTTCAGAAAGTTTTCGGAAAAATTTTGCAAAATTTTTCCGAAAACTTTCTGAAAAACTAATATTTCACCCATATATCCACATTTTTAACGATTCCTGAGCAGATATTTTGTGAAAATTTTTCAAAAACTTTTCTAAGAAACCAAAGAAATAACCCGCTGACAAAGTCCTGCCTCATCTTCCTGAGACGTAAAAACGATAATCGTATTCTCCTCCTGCTGATCTCTAATACGCTCGGCATACCAAGCAGCACCTTGTAAATCCAAATGCTGCAAAGGTTCATCCAGTAAAAGAACCCGCCTCCCACTACGAAAAGCAAGTGCCAAATAAAGACCCTGACGCTGCCCCTGAGAAATTTCACTCAAATGCTTCTGTCTTAAACCCGAAAAACAAGACAAAGACCCAAGTATATCCTCCACCCGAATCTGAATCCCCTTCAAAGAAAGATAAGTCCGTATTAACCTATCCACAGAAAGATAAGATGGCATTTGTAAATAAGGTGCCGTGAAAGAAATATGCCGATACCAAGACCCACGTTCCAATATCCTGCCACCATAGCTATACCGAATCCAACCCTCAGAAGGAATTAATAAACCTGCCATCAAACAAGCAAGCGTCGACTTCCCTACCCCATTAGGACCAAAAATAGCCGTAGACCCAGGAGAAGAAAAAATATGACTGAAATCCCGCAAAGCCCAAGCCGAACCATAACGTTTCCCTACCGAATCAAGAACTATCTCCACTATCGCCCTAAAATGGCTGCACAACAGGCTGAGACCCTATCTCTTCAAAGAAATCCAAAATAACCTTCTTCTCCGGGAAATCCTTCATGCCCCGCACAGCCTCAAAACGCTCCTTCTTTAAAAGTCCCTTCTTAAACAATAACCGATAAGCATCCCGTATCTCCTCTATCCTCTCCGCAGGAAAATCCCGCATCTTCAAACCCATCACGTTTACCTCATAAAATCTAATATCCCACTTCGCAGCAACCCGAGTATATGGGGGAACATGCTTAGATATCTTAGAAAGACCCCCTATAATCACATTCCGACCAATGATGGTCCGCTGGCTTATGCCCACAAGTCCTCCCAAAAAAGATTCATCCCCGATCACAACATGTCCTGCCACTTGCACTCCATTTGTAAGCGTACAACGATCCCCAATAATACAATCATGCCCCACATGTGCCAGACTCATGATTAAGCAATCTTTTCCGATCCGAGTTTCTTGACTTCCCCCAGCAAGCGTCCCCTTGGAAAGGGTGGCATATTCGCCTATGGAACAACCATCCCCAACATATAAACGAGAATCCTCTCCTTTAAACTTCGGGTCCTGAGGATCACAAGAAAGAATAGCACCATTATATATTTTGCAATTCCTTCCGATCCGAGCCCCCTCCCTAATCACCGCATGTGAATAAATAACAGTCCCCTCACCTATCTCCACATTCGCATGGACAACCGCATAAGGCCCTATCTCAACATCAGAGCCCAGCACCGCCTCAGGACTCACCACAGCTCTCGGGTCTATACGAGAATCACCCACATCAGCTCGTCTTCTTGGACAAGCCTGCTACCGCCTCCCCAAAACTTACCAGCTCGCCCCGAACAAAAGCAGACCACTCCAAACCCATAAAACCTCGGCGAAAAGCTAAAACCATGGTCACCTTCATTAAAAGTGTGTCCCCAGGAACCACCTGCTTTTTAAATCTAATATTCTTGCAAGAAGCAAGATAAAACCAATAATCCGACATGTTCTCAACCTGCCGTGAAGCCAATACATGCCCCAACTGACACGCCGCCTCTACCTGAAGAAGACCCGGCATAATTGGATTCTTTGGAAAATGACCCTGCAAACAAGGCTCAGAAAGACTCACATGCTTAATGCCCACAGCACAATCATCTGTCAGTTCCAATACGGAATCTAAAAAGAGAAAAGGAGGCCTATGAGGAACCACATTCATAATCTCCCCAACCCCCATCAAAGGTGGGTCAGTCACCTTGCATAAAGGAATTTCTAATGAATCCTTTCTCATTTACTCGCAATGCTAAAAGCTATTTAGAAACAAACAATTTACAAGAACGTAATAAGTTATACAAGAACAGTCTCATGGCAAGTTCCATATAAGACGGGAATTTCCATACAAGAGGATAAATCTTTTTGTTGCGTCAAGGACAGAAGAATACGTATGACACCTCCATGCGTGACGGCTGCCACATGGTGATAAGGCAGGCCTTTCCATCGTCTCAGGAGAAGTTTCAACCGATCTACCAGATCCCCCAAGGACTCTCCTTCAGGGGGTGCATGTGTGGCCATATTCTCTATCCACGGTTCCGTCTCAGATCTAGGAATCTCTGTCCATTTCTTTTCCTCCCAACGACCAAAGTTCATTTCCTTCAAGAGAGGTTCTACATGAAGGGGTCTATTTCGGACAGCACAAAGATAGTCTGCCAACCTTCGGCATCGGATCAAAGGGCTGGTCCAAAAGACCTCTACCGAACTAGTCAAATGCTGATCCACTAATTTCGCCTCCTCCTCAAAAGACTCCTCATCAACAGGAAGATCTGCCTGTCCATAGCAAACCCCCTCATCTACCCTAGGCTTGGTATGCCGAATTAAACTGAGACGCACCTAAGAAAACATATTTATAAATCCCCAAGCCCTTAAACCAACGCATGACCAAAAACCTCTTTCACACGACGAACATAATGAAAGGTTAATCCCCGCAAATACTTGGGGTTCAATTCCTCCACATGCTTCCGATTGGACTCCGAAAAAATGATCTCCTTAATACCCCGAGAACGAGAAGCCAATAGTTTTTCCTTGACACCCCCCACAGGTAAAACCCGACCCGACAAGGTAATCTCCCCCGTCATGGCTAATCCAGGCTTTACAATCCGACCCGTGAAAAGAGAAGCAATAGAAGTCGCCAAGGTGATGCCCGCAGAAGGACCATCCTTGGGAATAGCACCCGCCGGAACATGCACATGCAAATTGTTCTTCCCAAAAACAGAAGGCGAAATATTTAAGGCCTTTGCTTGCGAACGTACATAAGAAAAAGCCGCCTGAGCAGACTCCTGCATAACTTTACCTAAGCGTCCCGATAAGATTAATTTTCCTTCCCCATCCAATAAAAGGCTCTCTATATACAATACATCACCCCCATAAGGCGTCCACGCCAAACCCACCGCCAAACCTGGAACCGAATCCTTAACATAAGCATCCTCCTCATACTCAGGGATTCCCAAAATATCTTGCAAATGAGAAGCCCGAATAGATTTGGGATAATCCGTTCCCTCCACCTTGGCACGAGCCACATGCCTAAGTACAGCCCCCAATCGCTTCTTCAACTCCCGAACACCAGACTCACGGGTATAATCAGAAATGATCCCCTCTAAAGCATCAAACTGTATCCGAACATCCTTAACCGTCAATCCATGATCCCTCCGTAGTTCCGGCAGAAGATGCTTAGAAGCAATCTGTTTCTTCTCCTCAGAAGTATAACCCGACATATGAATTACCTCCAAACGATCTAAAAGAGCAGGATGAAGAGATTCCAAAGTGTTAGCTGTGGCAATGAACAATACCCTAGAAAGATCGTAAGGAATCTCCAGATAGTTATCCAGAAAATTAGCGTTCTGTTCCGGATCCAGAACTTCCAAAAGAGCCGAAGCCGGGTCTCCTCTGAAATCACGACCTACTTTGTCAATCTCGTCCAATACCATCACCGGATTACTATTCTTCCCCTTGGCTATCTGAGCAATGATTTTACCCGGCATAGCCCCAATATAGGTCTTTCTATGACCTCGTATTTCTGCCTCATCATGGAGTCCACCCAGAGAAATTCTAAGACATTCTCGTTGCAAAGCCTTGGCAATAGAGGTCCCCAAAGACGTCTTCCCAACCCCAGGTGGCGCACATAAACACAGAATCGGAGCCTTCATATCCTTCTTCAAGGAAAGAACTGCCAAATATTCTACAACCCTTTCCTTAACCTTTTCAATACCATAATGATGCCTATCTAAAACCTTCTTAACCCGCTTCAAATCCACGGATCTCTCCTGATAGGTCTCCCAGGGAAGATTGACCAAGAATTCCAAATAATTCATGGATACAGAATATTCGGGAACCCCTGGCATGAGACGTCTTAATTTATGTATCTCTTTGTCAAAATGTTTTTGTGCCGAAGAAGACCATTTCTTGGTTGCTGCCTTCTGTTGTAAAACCTCTATCTCTTTTTCTATACCATCTACACCCAATTCATTTTGCAAGACCTTCATTTGTTGGCGCAAGAAATAATCTCGCTGCTGCTGCTCTATGTCAGAATAAACCTTATGATGGATCTCTTCCTTAATGTCCATCATCTGTATGTATTCCCCCATCTTCTTCAAAAGTAGTTTGGAACGTTTAACCCCATCCTCTACCTCCAAAAGAGCCTGCTTCTCCTTGACCTCAAAAGGAATATTGACACATAAAATATGTACCAAAAGAGGAAGGTTCTTCATGTTCCGAAGAGCACCCTTAGTATGTTCAGGAATAGCATCACTCAACGAAATTACCTGTCGGGTCTTCTCTCTGAGTGCCCGAACCATAGACACCTCCTCCCTCCGAGGAATAGAAAAATCATCCTTCAACAGATCTACCTTTGCCGTAAAAGGTTCTTTCTCGCTCCTCATCTCGCGTATCCTAAAACGCTGTATGCCCTGAATCACTATCACAACCTTCCCATTCTCACGTTCCATAATTTTCAGGATCTTAGCTGCCGTCCCGATAGGATATATATTATTCGCAGAACCTACCTGCTTAGGATTCCGCTGAGAAATAATACCCAATATCTTATCTCCCTTGAAAATACGTTTAACCAACTGGGCAGGTCGAGTCCGAGATACTGCCACCAATAAAATCACATCCGGAAACATGACCGTGTTCTTGATGGGAAGAATAGATAAGGTCTCTGTCTTCTTTTTTAGATTTTCCCTGTCCTCAGGCTGAATAACTTCCCACTCTATCATCATGATATATTATAGCTTGGATATATTTTGTCTAAATTTGATTCTTTATTGATAGAAATCCTCCGAATGTCTACTTAAGTCCCTTGATGTCCGTTATTCCGATCCACATTTTTCGTCTCATATTCCATGGCCGCGGGCTGAGTCCACTTTTTCTCTCAGTCCTTATCTGGGTTCTGGCATGGGAAAAACTTCCTGCCCAGATATCCAGTCAAAACTCAGATGAAAGATCCACAACCTCGGACACCATTTCTATACAAGGATCTAAGATAATCAATTTTCACGATCTTGATCAAAAGGGATTCTATCATAGCAGCTTTCTGAGTCAACGAATCCAAGAATTGCAAAAAGCACAGGAGTGGACCACCCTAGCTGGAGTATTAAAAAGATATGTTAGTCATTTTAGAGTAGAAAATTTTCATCAAGAATCACATATGCTCTGGGAATTGGCAAAATGTATGGAACTCGCCCACGGATGGGAAGAAGCCCTCCCTTTCTACCGCATCGCACTCAGACACGCCCGGGAAGACCTCTCGCTCAATGAACTAGAATTCTATTATGGACGCCTTAATCAAGAAGAAATAGACGTCTATGTCCCCCTGGACTATTATTATAAACTAATAAATAATAAAAAATATATGGACACCATTAGGCCCCCACAAGGAAAACTCCTAAACATGGGACCCCATATTAATTCCCTCGCCGCAGACTATGCACCCTACATGGGTCTTCAAAATTCTCGACTCTTCTTCAGCTCCCGACGACACGAAACTGAAGAAAATTTCTTCCGAAAACGGAAAAATGAAGATATTTTCTATAGCGTCCGAAACTCAGATAAAGAATGGGAAAAATCTATCCCCCTCCACGAAATCAATACGGAAAAATATAATGAAGGATCCGTCTGTATAGACGCCGCGGGAAAACATCTCTACTTTACCCGATGTGAAGCCCCAGATGGATATGGAGACTGCGATCTCTATGACGCCATCTGGAATGAGGTCTCCCAAACTTGGACACAGATTAGAAATTTGGGCGATTACGTGAATGGTCCCTACTGGGACTCACACCCCTCCCTATCTCCCACAGGGGATACTTTATTCTTTGCCTCCAACAGAATCGGAGGGTTTGGATTGTCTGATATTTATTATGTCCGCAAGATATCATCCCGAAGATGGAGTCGAGCCATTAACCTAGGTCCCTTTGTAAATACCTCCAGAAATGAGGTAAGTCCCTTTCTGCATCCCAAGAGACAGGTCCTGTACTTCAGCTCCGATGGTCAATTATTCAATTTCGGAGGATTTGATATCTACAAAGTCAGATGGGATCCCAACGTAGGATGGGAAGAACCCGTCAATGTGGGCCCCCTCATCAATGGTAAAGGAAGCGAACACTACTTTACCATAGGCGCCCTATCACATTATATCTATTATGCCCGATCCGAAAGTCAACGCATGGAAGGACAAGACCTATACGCCTTCCCGCTCCCCATGGAAGGACATCCCGATGCCCATACAATCCTAAGAGGATCTCTCACAGACAGTGATACGCATGCCCCCTTCCAAGGAATCGTCCAAATAGTAGATCTGGATAATGGTAGGGAAGTCTCACCCAAGTTCTTGGATAAAGATGGAAAATTCAAATTCAGACTCATTGATAATGGAAATTATCTCCTCGTCATTGAAGGAGATGATTTCTTCACAGTTGAAAAACTTTTTTTTCTCTCAGGTGAAACAGATCTGAACCTAAATACCATTCCCATTTCCAGAAAGGTTAAATTTCAAGCCCTGGAATTCCGTACGGGAAGTGCAGAAGTTCTACCCAACATGTTCTCACACCTAAAAGAAATTGGAAGTTTCCTCCAAAAATATCCCTCCTTCAACCTATCCGTAGCCGGACATACTGACGCCCGAGGAAAGGAAGAAAGTAATCTGGATCTGTCCCGAAATAGAGCCATCAATATTAGGAATTATATCCTAAGCACCCTCCCCGAACTATCCGAAGATCGAATCCAAGCACAAGGATTTGGAAGCTCTAAACCCATTATTTTCCCCGAAATTACCGATAAAGACCGATCCGTCAATAGACGTGTTGAATTTCATTTTTATCGGAGAAAGAAAAAATAATCAATAGAAAAAACCCAACATGACTTGGATAGATACACATGCCCATCTCTTTGAAGACTCCTTCCAGACAGATATCAATCAGGTAATTGATCGCAGCTTGGTGCAGGGGGTGGAAAAGATATACATGCCCAATCTCTCATACCAAAGCTTTGAAGATATGTGGTCCCTGTCTCAAAAATACCCCAAGATCTGCTTTCCCTGTATCGGAATTCACCCCTGCTATGTCGGGAAAGACTATGCTAAAGATCTAGAAAATCTCTGGAAAAAAAAGGATCCAAAAAGCTATCTCGCAGTAGGTGAAATAGGTCTGGATTCATACTCGGCTAAAGAATCCCTTCCCCAACAAATAGAAGCCTTTCACATGCAATGCAAGTGGGCTCTAAGTCATAAACTACCCGTCCTACTCCATAGCAGAGGGGAGGGTATTTTACAAATCCTAATAGATAGTATAGCCCAAAACTATCCCAAATTACAAGGTGTTTTTCACTGCTTCTTGGGTAGTCCCGCCCAAGCGCAACAAATCCGAGACATGGGCTTCCTATTAGGTATAGGGGGTATGCTATCCTATACCCATGGAAAAGAACTAAGAAATATGCTGTCTCCCGATCTCCTGGAATCCATTGTCCTGGAAACAGATGCCCCATATTTGCCACCCTCAGGCGCACCCGCACGAAGAAATGAACCGGCTAATATCCCCCTGATCGCCAAACAAATCGCCAAACGAACCCAAATCCCAATAGAAGAAATAGCCAAAATAACCACCCAAAATGCTGAAAAACTCTTCCAGAAAAAGGTTTAGAAATAATAAGTCTATATACAAGGATACACAACGTCTTGATTGGAGAAGAAAAAGGAATTGAAAGAGGTGAGGGTCTTCCCGTGAACATTTTGTACACGGGTGGAACTTTCGGGATGAGAAAAGATCTAAGGAAAGCGGAATTTCTACCCCTTTCTCATATCCTGAAACGTATCCCCGAGGTGCGTGAATTTAATATGCCACTCCGCGTTTTCTCATGGGATCGCCCCATGGACTCCAGTCACATGATCCCCGAAGACTGGATAAGAATTTCCCGACATATCCGGAAATATTATGAAGAATCTAGAGGGTTTCTAATCCTACACGGTACCGACAGTCTGTCTTATACCGCCTCCATGCTGAGCCATATCCTACGACCCCTCCGAAAAGCTATCCTACTCACAGGCGCCCAAGTTCCCCTGGAAGCTTCACGTTCAGATGCCAGACAAAATCTTCTGAGTAGTCTAGAAATCCTCAAAGAAGAACGTATACGCTCCGAGGTCGCCATATGTTTCCAACATCTACTGCTTCGGGGGAATCGCTCTACCAAGGTGGACACAACAAGTTATGCTAGTTTTCAGTCTCCCCGATTTCCCCCGCTGGCGCACGTAGGAGTAGATATAGAATACAAAAGTTCCCTGTTCCTACCCCCAGCCAAAGACCATGTCCCCCCTCAAACTCAAGATGCTTGTGAAACACAGGTCATGCTCATTAAGATATTCCCAGGAATGGAACCCAGATTCTTAATCCAGCTCCTAAAACACACCGAAATAAAGGGACTTCTCTTTGAAACTCTAGGTGCTGGACACATGCTCCTCTCTAAATCTCTCAACCATAGCTTGAAATCTGTCCAAGAAAGAGGCTCTCATATAGCCCACGTGTCCCAAGCAACAAGAGGAAAAGTGAAAAACTCCTACGCAGCAGCACAACCCCTCTCAGATCTAGGTGTGGTGGGCTGCAAGGATATGACCACAGAAGCAGCCCTAACTAAGATGATGTTCCTCCTAGGAAACAATCCAAACTTATCCGCAGAAAGTTTTTCAAAGCACATGACTAGGCCCTGGGCAGGAGAATGTTCAAAAGATTAGATTTATGTCTCTAATCCCATACCGCATGAGCCTATTCAAAATGTTTCCTTGCGTTGTTAATGAAAGCCGTTCCGTAGAGATGCCCCGTTTTTCCTTTGGACCCTATGAGGATTCGCGTAGGAATAAATGACAAGTTATCAATTTCCGTGATCAGAATGGACATTTCATCAGATTCCCTACCTGCTCCTATGTTGTTAAGGAGGAATGTTAAATTCGTCACACCATAGTTGTTTCCCTTCAGAAGAGCCGTATTATATTTGGCTGTGATCTGTCGCAGCTCAGAACTGTGATTCGTTATACCTAAAGACATCGGCTTATCCGTCCCATAGCCCGCCCCTGATTCCAAGGATGCTGTGAGATAGAGGTAGAAATTCGAGCTTACGGATTTAATATAGTATTGAGTTAAGATATTGGCATAAGCACCCCCTTCCATCATTAAAGTCCATCGGTAGGCTGCGATCTGATGATATTTTGATCGGGTAGCTGTGAAAGTAAATTCCATGTTGATCTCGGCATGATAGGTTCTAGGCGTGGTAGAATTTTTCAAACTAGAGGAGATCGTGAAATGTGCGGTTCGGAGAGGTCCGTTGCTATATTCAAGAGGGCGAGGAACGTTGGGGGCTATGGGCTTATTTTTCAGTGAGCCCGTCTTAATATGCCCAGCATCCATCTTTCCGCTACTATCAATAATCTCCGTGTCACCCAGATAAAATGAATTCGTAGCCGTTAGCTTGGGAGATTCTACATTCTGCTTGCAATTCAAAAAGCTATTCACATCCACCCTATTCCTGTGAAGGACATCCGAAACCGTCTTGGAAGCATTCTGATAGTCAAAGATACGACTCGATCGACCCTCCGGCATCCAAAGATCCCCTCCCCTGATCTGATCACCCCGATGTTCGTGATTTGAATTGGCAGGAAAAGTAGAAGGCTTTTGAGAAATTTGATTCCAATGCGTCAGCAATTTTCCTCCACTCGTACCATGGAAAAAACCCACAATTTGACTTTTAGTATAATACGATCCATTATGATTATGAGAAAGATCCGCCTTTCTCGAAATAGCTTGGGTAAGCTGGGAAGCCAAATTGCTGTTATTATTCAAGGCTTGAGCAATCTCCCCCAAGGTATCCAACGCAGCCGGAGCCGAACCTACTATTCGTTGAATAGCCTGATCCACATCGCCCCTAAGACCCGGCAAACTACCCAGCCTAACCAGAGTCAATAAAGCTTGTTTCGTTCGAAGGGGTGTCATGAGTTTGTCGACATTCAATCCGTCTTCTGCATCTTGTTGGGTAGCATATCTAAAAACAAGATACCTCAGGTCATCATCTGCATGAAGAAAAGAGTCTATGAGGTTTTCAAACTCTGCTTGGGTTGGTTTTTTTCCGGTTTGGAAATAGGCCTTGAGTACTTCTCGTATTTGTTTGGGCATAGTTTAGGACTTAATTTGTTTTACATAAAAAAAACAACACGATACGTTGTTGAAAATAATTATTGACCATAGCCAACAAATTCATACTGAATCCCTGCCAAAAGATGAACATCTAAAAAACGATTGATCTGTTCCATCACCTCCAGGGATAGGGTAGAAGGCATATGTATCCGAAAAAAAGCACCACGTTCCTCATCATCCGACAAGTAAATCCGACCATAGGTATTGGCTATCAGATTAAGATGATATTCCAACGTGAGTACTTGAGCCTGTGTATTAGTCTGATGTTTAATTTCTTTCCTGAATATCAACAACCCTCTATAAGCCGGCTCAAGGGCTTCCATCCAGGTGCGCATCCACCTTTCCCTCCACGTTTTTCGCCAGTTAGGAGGAAGAAGATGATTTAAAAGAAGGCTTAGAGATAAAAGATACATGAGAATGGGTTTTAAAAATCAGAATTCATAAACAAAATATCAGGTGAAAGAATAGCTGATCTGAGTTTCAGACTCAGCTAAGGCCAGATGTCCCGCAGGAGCGGTAAGTTTTCTGTGAAATACCTCGTAGCTACTTGTTTCTTCGTTTAAAAAGCGGGTTTCTGTAAAGTGTACATCCTCTATTCCCGGCAATGCCTGTATGGCATCTGTTAATTTGGAAATATAAAGGATGCTATCAAAAGGTAGGTTCTTCAGATATTTTTCCATGGTATCCCGTACAGGATAATGTCCAGACTGGCCAAGCAATTCACCCTCCGAATTGAAAATCTGCTTATCCATTTCTACCTGCAATTTCAACCCTATCAGATTCGCAGGACGACTAATCACACGTATCTTGGTTCCGGCAAATTTGATCTGATTTAGATAAGCCAACAAAGCCGACTGCTCGTCCATATTCAAGGGAACAGGATCATTCCTACCATCAGTCTTAACCACCTTGATATCCAAGCCTCCTTGTGCGTTCTCTGAAAGTGCCGCATGTTTTACAATTTGTTTGGAAGGGTCTAGTGTTAAATATCGGGGCTCATTATCTATAACTGATAACAGATCCCCATACTGAAAAGCTAAGGTCTTTTGGAAATACCAATGATGGGTTCCCACTTTTTGAGTTTGTATTTCTTTACGAATCTCCTCTTTGTGATGATCCATCATGCGTTCCAAGGTCTGGATAGCAAAAGCCATCACTTGCTTAGCATATTTCCACACGGAAGTACGAGAAGTATTTTGTTCTAATTCTCTAAGTTCCTTGTGTTGGGATGCCCATTGATTCATTTGGGCAATAATTTCTTCTCGTTTTCGGGCCATGAAAATTTTTATTTAGTCTTAGAACATATTTTTGACATGCAGCAGATCTTCCCCATCGGCTCAGGCTATAACAAAGTTTTTCTCCAAAGCCATCCAACCTATACCCGTGGGTCTGTCCCCCATGGTCCCTATCTCATAGGATCTGAGATAATTAACCAAGGCATAAGACAAAGGTTCTAAAGAGATTTCTAACTCTTGTCCCGCATGCATGTTTTCCAGAATGCTATCCAATCCATTCTCTTCCAAAATCTGCCAAACCCCTTCTATATCCCCATACTCTTGAAGAGCCAGGTCAAACATAGATTGGTTCGGCTGGACAATCACTTTCCTATTCATCGTACTCAGCTTGAAGGTCAATAGTTCCACGAGAAGAAAGCCTCACCCGATTCACACGCATACCATCATTCTCTAGTTCTTGAAAAATATTTTGCTTCATCTCAAGATGAGAAAACTCATTGTGAAGATGAGTATGTGCACAAGCCCCTATGAAGGGATAAAACTTATGCCAACCCTTGCACAAGACAATTAGATCTTCTATATGTTGCGTATCGGACAACCCTACATCTATCGAATCTTGAGCCGAATTTTGTATAAAATCTATCATGGTTCTAATGTCTAATCTGTTCTTTGAGAGAGATAAATATCCCTCCGCCCCCCCTGAGGTCCCAAACTAAGGCAGACTTTATCTACAAAATAGGTACCCTCTCGGGGAGAATAATTTTCATCTTTTAACTGAACTAAATATCCATAGGTACAATAGGGTTGGAGCCATCCTGAGAGATATCCTTCATAACCTGTATAGCTCCATTTTTTAAGTTCTTCTTGGGCCACTCTTCGGAGACTTTGGACCTGGGTAAAGGGATAGCCTTGTCGCACAATTCGTTCCCCTCCAGCATGCCCCACGGTTTCTTCTAGGGGTTGGGAGTTCAAGTCAATAGATTGCCAGGTCACTTGTATTTTTCTATCCGCCTCAGATACATATCTCAGGTGGCTTTTTTCTACATTCCTGGAAAAATCATAAAATGCCCGCTTAGCCCGTACTGCCGAATCTTGTTGATATCTACCCTGTACATACAGGGTTTTATTGCGGATATAAAATAACATCTGCGTTTCAGCTTTGAGTTGCTTCAAGACCTCAAAAGCTGTTCTCTCCCGAATCACAAAGCGATCATATACGATGTCTTGCGCATCCTCCGATACTTCTAAGTCAAAAGGTATGCCCAAGGCCGTAATCAAATAAGATAAAATATCCCTTAACCGAGTATCCGAAGGGAAAACCCGAGAAGGTACCCCCCGACGAAACAAAGACATGCCATCCTCACAATCCAATACAACAGAATCCTTTTCTTGACGTACCTCGCGAATAAATCCACTAAGCTCCCTGGTATTTTCTCCATCATATCCAAAAGCAATATGAATCGGCTTGCCTATCGTAGCAATACGTTCTATCTCTTGCCAGGTATTCCTATGCTGAGCAGGTACTCTCACCAAAGCTCTATCAGAAAGAAACTGTCCACCCTTCTTCACATCCACCGAAAGAATGTACTTAAGCTTATAGCTCTGAGGTGGAGTACCCAAACTGATGTGATGCGTGATATTATGCATGAATCAGGTCTGCTGAAAAAGTTGATAGTCCGAAGAATCCGAATAGGCCCTGATTTCGTAAGCCTGATTTTGGATCCCAGGGGTATGCGGAAAATGGGTCTTATAGATGGCCAACTCCCGGATACCAAAAGCAGAGGTGAACTGAGACATGATATGAAGCGACCCCTCATGCTCCACGATCTTTCTCAACCGCTTCACATCTTCCTCAGGATAAGCTTCCTCTTCCCCAATTATAACACCCCTTAAAAGTAGTTCATAGTCATGTTGGGACCACCTCTCCTTGATAGTGTTTTCTTGTTGACCCAAGGTATTTCGTCTAATGATATGCTGTCCTCCACTCAGACTTAACATGGGTTCTATGGGTAAGGTGTACCATTCTTCCCTTGTATCCCTTCTCAAAGCCACAGAACCTTCCAATATCAGACCCTGTGCATTTCTTTCAGTCGGGAAAAAGGGAATTCTATCCTTCAATTGTGTGGCAAAGTCTCTGGAATTGCCCCTCGTCAAAACACCCGGAAAAGGAGGTCCAACATATCCAAAGACCGTTTGGTAAAGAGAGGATATTTTTTGCGAATCCAGTCTCAGATTAGGCATAGATCTATGTATGTGAAATGGTATTAGTCAAATTTTTAAGTTCTCCTACGCTATCTTCCAAAATATAGAGCAGGCGCTCCATCCATTGTTCCTGAATCTCCTCCAATTTCTCAGACTCATGGCTTTTTAGATTCTCTATGTGAATTCCCCGATCTATATGTACAGAAAGAGACCAATGATGGGTCTCTCTGGGTTCTGAAAGGGAACCTAAATGAGATGATTCCAAGGAATTCGGAGGCGTAGAAAGAGGCACCGAAAGTGGAGAAGAAACCCCAGATTTCACACCCTTCCGCCCAATACCCCCTTTCCTAGGTTCAGGGGAAGAACCTGGTCGGGGAAAGGATCGAGAAGATGAAGGCCCCAATATCTCAAGAGATCTGGGTCTGCTTCTCGACGAAATCCGAGGCTCCTTTTGTACCAATCCATTTGATTCAAATTTTCCCATGCCATCCGATATATAAAAGTCTTCTTCGGAAGAAGATGAATCTGAGACAGCATGAAAAGAAGATCCCTTCAAGGGAAGAGGGGGTCTATGGAAAGATGTTAACAGAGTTGATCCGGTGGATAGAAATGGTGGTGGCATGATCTGATTCTTGACCATCGGGTCCTTATTAATCTTTTTTTCCGAGGGCCAAGAGTTATAAATGACTTCGGGCAATTGACCCTTCTTCTGTATGGGAAAAGGAATAGACCCCCGAGTTGGACCTACTAGAGTTTTTCCCCCAAGAGATGGGGTAGAACCCCGAGTTGGACGATAAGCCTGTGTAGAAATCCGCTGAGATGATCTTTGAACTAAGTTGTCCTGAGTTTTTGGAAACTGAAAAGCCTTAGGAAAGGATCTCAGTTTAGGGACTGAGGAATGAACAAAAGGTGGAGTGGGATCTTGCTTTTTTTCTCCCAAGCTCGGCTGAAAGGGAGGGGGATCATTCCATCCACCCAAAGAGGCTGGAGGTCCTGATGAGGCATTGAGATAACTAAGCTTCTTCCACAAAGATTTCCACTCTCCTAATTGATGGAATGCCAAGCCAATAGATTGTTGAAGGTCTTCCCAGAACAACTGAGAAGCCTCAAGGATGGGTATTATCCAGGAGGGATTAATATTTTTCATCTTTCCATATATTCTATATCCATGAGATCAGAGAGTTTTTTAATCCCGAGCAGAAGAATTTTTTTCTTTGTTCCGGATATCCATGAGTTGTTTGAATTTTTCAGCCCAGACACGATCAGAAAGTTCTTGGGCTTGGATACCCAGATGATAGGCGAGCAAACTATCTATATATCCTATCCAGTTTTCTTCCATGCCTCCTCGTGCCTGGTCTACCACTTTTTTAGCGCTGCCTCTTTTATTTCCACCAGTTCACCCAATCGGGTACAGAGTGAAAGAAAGAGTTTATCCTCGGAAAGCAGGAGTTCATCTCCTCCCAGCCAACAGTTTCGGGCAATAATTTCGTGATAGGAAAGAGGATCCTGCGCCTGATTGCTCATGGCATATCCCAAGATGGCTCGGTCGGGCGCCTTGAAGAATCCTTTTTTTCCTTCTACCGAAATTTCATAGACTGTTCCGTGCTGTTTTTTCCAGACTGCTATTTTATCCGAGATAGAAGATGTTGTGTCTTTCATAGAATTAGGTATTTTGAGAGATCAAAGAGTAAAAAATTCTTAGCGCTGATAACGAACCCCCATGAAGAGGATCGGGAGACTTATCTCCATAAATCCATCTCCCTGGGACATAGACTTCGGAATTCTTGAGATTTCACAAAATTTGAGCAAGTCCGTGACCACCTCCGTAGACTCTTTATCTGCATAAGTGACCACTAGGTCAAAGTTCAGGGATAAAAGATCCTTCTTGGGTGCCGCAGCTATCAGGGCTTCCAACTCAGATTGCAGAAGGCGAATTTCACCTTCATATCTCCGATTACCTGACTGAATGGCTCTAGGGTTAGCAGTTTGCCCGTAGACAAATGTTTTTTCCTGCTGGGCAGTATAACTGATCCCTTGTATGCCTGTAATGAATCTTCCCAGCATAAGTACGCTGAGATTAGACCATTCATATTCTTGACTTCTAAATACTGTCATGGGTAAATTAAATTGATTGGGTTAGCTTGAGATTTGGGGATTGATAAATCCTATTTTGATGGTGATATTCTTAGCATATCCCACCTTGGTTATTTGTATAATCACTTCTACTTCATTGGTGGAAAGCACATTTTGATCGGGATCTATGAAGGCGATTGCCTGAGATATTTCACCCTTGGAAGTCATGGTCTCGTTCAACACGTTTTCCATCTTTCCTTCCAGATATTTGATATGTGCTTGTGCCAATTTTCCATTTTCGTCTACAGAAATTTCTTCTCCTATTTCTGTCACATAGGTTTGATAAGCAAGTCTAATCACCTTGTCTATGACCCGGCTATCTGCAATGGTAGAAATATCTTCCGAAGCACTAGAGAGATTTAGGTCATCTGCAAAGAAATATCCAACTTGTCCGATATAGGTTCTCAAGAAGAGGTATCGCTTGGCATGCAGGTTTTCAAATTTACCCACATGTTTTTCCACGATCTCTCCATTAGAAAAGGTTGCCTTGGAGACAGGAAGAGATCCGTTTTTGACCCGTGCCAAACTTCGTTGAACAGGGAGTCCAGACAGCTGTCCCAACACAAGACCCAAATTTGCTGCCTTTGTACCTACTTGAGTCCCTCCTATTAGGAGACTTACTCTGGTGTGACTAGCTGAAGAATAGTCTTTGAGATCAGTCAAACTGGTCAATTCATTTCCGGACAATATGATGTGAAGGGGTTGATTTTTTTTGGCAAAATATGATGCAAATGCTTGTGCCAAAGGCACTGCATCGTGAATTTTACCTTTAAGTCCTTCACTGGCAGCAACTACACTTCCTCCTGATTTTTCCAAGTGGGAGATGCCTAATAGTCGTATTCGACCCCCCGCACCTTCTACCAATTTTTTGGCTATTTCTGAGGTGGTTCCTAGGATATTGGTAAAGGTCTCGGTTTCGCCTACCCAAAGAATCCAGAGTTCGGATCCTTCTCCGGCTGTTTCAAAAAAGGAACTAATATCGTGATAGCTTCGGGGATGATCCGTCTTATTAATCCCAAGTGCCTCTGCATCCGCAAGGCTAAAGAGAGAATAAGGTTCCTTGAGTTTTAATTTGCCAGAGATGGCCACACCCGTATGTATCATGGCGGCGATACCATCCTGAGAGGTGGGGACACCCCCCAAGCCTCCTTTTTCTACGGATATACTTAGTTTTGGTAAAGTCATGTCTTAGTATATTTTATTGATCTTTTGTGCTTTAAAGGTTTGTTGATGGTTTTGATGTATCTGCTGTCCTCCAAATAGAGGGGTTTTGAGTAGCGCCTTCTCAAGGAGTATAAAGTGGATATCTGGCCATTTTCAAAGGCCTCAATCTTCTTCTCCTCGGGAGCTGGCACTATTGTTTTTGTTGTCTTCGTTTTCGTGGGATTTATCATACTTTTTAAGGGCTTCTTTTATCAAATGGGTACTCCTAAGTCCTTTTTCAGGTATGGCAGACCCATAGAAATAATTTACAATAGTACTGATGATGGTTCCCATCAGGAATCCCATGATGGTATCCGACACCCGTTCATTAACGACTTCTGTAAAAGTGACCAGAAAGATATATGCAACCCCTGAAATAGACCATAGGGAAGCCAGATAGTAAATGAACCGTTTGCTAAATCTATCCTCTTGTTGGAGGGCTTTTTCTTGCAATTTCCTGGCACTGTCCCGATCTTCATTCAGGTGTTTGAGCATGGTTTCCCGATGGGTATAGACCAATTGTTTGAAGGCTTGTTTAAGTTCCGTTCTTTCGGCGGATGTGGTGACGAAGCGATCAATTAGTTTGCCGGCTTGTCTGAGGAGTCCTCCCCCCAACAGGTTTCCGAAAGCTTTTATCATAGGTATAGGCATAAAACGAGGGGATTAAAAAATTAACAGAGTTCAAAATGTGGCATATCCAGGAAAGACTGATCTGTGATAATTTCACCATCTCCATCCCAGTTTCCACCCCAGCGGAGTCTGTGCTGTATGAACTTCTCTTCCAACAAATACCGAGCCGTGCTGGTGAACACACCACCCAAATAAGCCAAATAGGATTCCCTATAGCTGATTTTTCCATTCACATAAGCCACTATATCCAGGGCAAGAGAAGGTTGATAATTATGTTTTCCTTTTTTGGAGACTCCATCTATTCTGCTTCGCTGGGCTTGATATAGTAGTTGTTGTCTTTGCAATGATCTATGTCCTTCCACGATTCCAAAATCTATATCTGATCGCTTAAGGGACTCATGTGCGATGAGTTGTAGATCCTGATGGCAGGTCTTTAACTTCTGTTGGGAACGGGATGAAAATTTAAAAGGCATGAATTAGGGCTTTAATTAGATCATATAGAGAGCTCAGTCCAAAGAGTGAAACACCGATCAGGAGAAATCTGAGCCTGTCCAAGGTTCTTTCCACGTGACAGAGTCGGGTATTGATTTGATTGACCCTATCTACCATACCTTGAACATATTCATCCCCGAGGAGCACATTTTTAATGGCATCCACATCACGGGAGATGAGGGAGATTTGTTCTTTTTGGGTTCGGGTCATGGACCTATTTAGCTTCTATCAAGATCACGAATCCTTTTTTATCAGATCTGGAAAGGGAAGCTCCTGCCCATACTTCGCTGGAAATTTCTACCCCAGCCTTGCTGGCAGATACTTCTAGATAGACCTGTACTTCAGGAGAAATTGCCCTTCTAACCAAATCTTTATGATAAAAAATGGCACCTATAACTTCTGAGCTTCCTCCAGTACTTGCGAAAGGTTTGATGTTTTTATTAGACGCGTTATAGGTGGGAAGATCTTCTCTTAGGAAGAATGTAAATCCTAGAAATTCTCCAATGGATCCATTATCCAAGGAGTGGTTGGATCTATATTGTCCATTTTTGACCTCATCCAATTTCATCAGATCACTATACATTTCGGAATTGATAATGGCCACATAAGAACCTGGACTCTGAGTTCCCCCATCTTTAATGAGTTTTTTCTTAACACTTAGAAGATCCTGGAAGGTGAAGGCTTTTCTATTTCCGGTACTTCCCCCAAAGGAGCTGAGTCGCTCGGACCCGGTGCTGTTTATTTTTTCGGTAGAGCCGGAGGCCCAGAGATGCATACAATGTGCTGCAACCTTATCTTTGAGTTGTAATGCCTGTTCTCTGGTCACACTATCTTGTTTATTGTAATTGGTGAAATAGTCTTCAAAATCTCGAATCAGGATAGGATTTGTTCTGTAGCTATGTACATCGTATTGGGTGAAGGTTTCGGTTCGGGATGCACTTGTTAGGGGCCCTTTGGCATCAATTGCGACTTCGGGTAAGCTTCCTGCCTGGGGAATGACGACCCTTCGTTGTCGGGCACTGATTAGCGAGTCATCATTGACCGCTATTTCCAAAAAGGATTTATCTTGATATAGTTTTTCCTGTATATCAGAGGCAACCAGTTTGTTATCTAAATCTGTGTATGACATATTTTTTAGGAGTTAGATTGGGTTAATAAGTAATTAGCTTTGATTAGATGAGGGTGGAATAGTTGTCGGGGTCTGTTTTTTTTGTTTCCACGACAGATGTTTTTCCAAAAGACCCCTAAATCTTTGGGGATCTTCTTTCCGCAATCTTTTAAGTTCCTCAGGATTGTTTTTCAAGGTATTTTCATACTCGGAGCTTTGAATCTGAGAGGAAGGTTTGGGATTCTTGGAAAGATCTTTCAAGAATTGGACAGCTGTTGGGGGAAGGGAGGATGAGTTATTTTTTTGTAAAAGCAGGAACTGTCGTCCTAATGAGAAATCGGACGCAAATAATTTTTGACAGTATTGCTGTTCTTCTTCATCTATCCATCCTTCTTTCAGTGCCAATTTCATCCAGTCTTCGGCTTCTTTTTTTAGGAATTCTTCTTTCCAGATGCGTAGATCTTGGATTTCTTTTTGAAGGGCTTTTATTTCTTCTTCTTCTTGGGTTTTAGTTTTCTCTTGTTCTTGTTGTGTCTTGACTTTCTTTTGGGTTGAACTTGATTTCATAGCTATGGGGGCATATTGAAAGCATCTATTGCTTCGGCTAGGATATGTTTCGGAGAGCGAATTTTCGTTCCGGGGGATATCCACGATGGAAGCTTCTACCAAGATGCTTTTGTATATCACTTCTACGGGTTCTTTTTTTTCTTTTTTATTAGTATAGTCTCTATCCAGTACCTCTATTCCAATAGAGGCACCTCTTAGGAATCCTTCTTTTACTTTTCGGGATATTTTTTGGGCTAGGGAATCTTCTGTATCAAAGACGGCATCAGCTAGGAGCTTATATCCTTCTATCCGTATGTGTTCCCATCTACCAATTACTTCAGAGCCTGTCACACCTTTTGGACTTCCCCTATGGTGCATATACAACATAACGGGGTTTTTTTTGAAGCGATTCAGGTTCATACCTTCCAGCAGGACCTCAGAGCCATCGCTATTTGGGATTCTGCTGTCATACAAAATAAATGTTCTCATAATATTGACTTTTGACAATTATAATACTATATTTACCGATATACAAGGAAGAAATTTAATGTTTAATCTATTTTTGTGAAATATTATTTGTTTTTATGAACCCTTTAATTTTTCTATGCCCCTAGATCGGAAGCAGGAGATAGAGGCAAAACGGCTTTTTTTATCAGGTTTTAGCTCTGAGGAGATATCATATATTCTGCGTGTTGACTTGACCGATCTTAAAGATTGGATCAAGTCTTCTCGTTTAGAATCTTTGCAGACAGCTTGTGATGTGCGTCTATCCCGACTTCAATCCTGGGTTCTTTCTTCTCTTCTTCGTCTTGAGGCGGGTAAGAAGCCTGATGTGAAGTCCCAGGAGATTTTAAGATATGTGTCGGCTTATGACAAGTTATCTCGGCATGGGGGAGGTCTTTCCTATTATTTTGACGCTTTTGAATCTTTGACCCATGCTTTAATGCGATCCATTTCTGCTTCTTCTTCAGAGAGACAGAGGTCTTTGGCTTTGGCTAGATTAAAATATGTACGTTCGTGTATGGAGGAGGTTATAGACGCCAAGATTAAGTTGTCGACGGAATGACGAATCGGGAATTGCGTGAGCATCAGTCTGCTTTTCGTCGAAAGAGTCGTTATATCCGCTCTCTTACCTCGGATTCTTTTCCGGAGGAGTCTTCTGCGGAGCAAGAACGTCGGATTTCTCGTCTTTTGAGGCCCGCACATTATGGGGAGTTTTTCATGTACTATTTTGGGTCTTCTTCAGGTTTTTCTTTGGGGGACGCTCCTTGTTCACCCTTTCATAAAAGGGCTTATCGGAAATTGCTTTCGGATCGGTTACTGACCCAGTTTAGGCTTTGGTTTCGGGGTTCTGCCAAGTCTATTCAAACGAATGTAGGGAATGTTTTTGCTTTAAAATGTTTGGGTGAGACACGTTTCATGCTTTTGGTGGGTATGAATCGGGCACGTGCTTGCTTATTACTTTCAGATTTACAGGTTCAACTTCAGTATAATGAACGTATCATCCGGGATTTTGGGAATCAAGTTTTGCATGGGAATTGGCGTGAGGGTGCTTTTGAGACGAGGGATGGCTCTTATTTTATGAGTTTGGGTATAGAGCAGCCTTTTCGGGGTCTTCGTAGGGGTTCGCATCGATTGGATTTGGTAGTAGTTGATGATGTTGAGGACAGGAAAAAGGCACGAAATCAACGTCTTATTCAGGAGCGGTCTGAAAAGATATTGGGGGATATAGGTGGGGCTTTTTCCAAAGATCGTCGTCGGCTTGTCATTTCCAACAATTATATGGTCAAGGGGGGCATTATAGATTGTTTGTCTCGTCATTACAAGTCTAGATCTCATGTGAACATTTCTCGTGTGAATTTGAGTAATTCCAAGGGTGTACCGACCTGGCCTGCTTATTATAGTCGGGCAGATATTTCTAGGATTTCTTCTCAATATGATAGTTACACCCTTCAGCGTGAATTTTACAATCGTCCGGTGGAGGAGGGTCGTGTGTTGCGGGAGGAGTGGATTCGTTTTGTAGAGCTTCCTGATGATTTTACGCATGGAGGTGCAGTAGGTTATTGGGATTTGAGTTATAAGCGGGAAGGAGATTATAAAGCTTTTGCTTTGCTTGGACAATGGAAGACGGTATATGTCGTATTGGACATTTTTTGTCAGAAGACGGACATCACAACGGCTTTGAATTGGCATTATACTCGGGCACGGGATCGGGAAGCTTCAGGTTGTTTTTCGCTGTATTATTATGATGCGACGGCTTCTCAGGAGGCCATTTTTTCACCGGTTCTTCGGGATAGTTCTCGAGGTCAAGAGGCACACATTCCTTTGCCTCATAGGAATGCAGCTATAGACAAACACCTACGTATAGAGGCGACCCTGACACATGCTTTTTTCAATCGGAAGATTGTATTTGATCAGAGCATATCAGAAAACCCTGATACGGTTGTGGCTGTAGAGCAGTTATTGGCTTTTGAGAAGGGTGGGAAGAGTCATGATGATTTTCCGGACGCTTTGGAGAATGCTTTTCGCATCTGTGTTGAGAAATATGGAGCGGGCACTTCTTCTTTTCGTCCTGTTATTGGTTTTCGGGATCGTCGTAGGAACTATTGAGGTTATTATGGAAAACATGTATTCATTATCAATTTGGATTTTACGCTTATGAAGAAACAATTATATATAGATATGGTATCTCTACTGCGGGAGATACCGGGTATTCGGTGGGTAGATTGGGATCGGGGTCAATTTCGTCTTTCGGAGGATTCGGAGTCTTTTCCTTTACCTGCGGTTCTGATTCATTTAGATCGGATTCGTTGGCATGATCCACATGTTGATCGTCAATCGGGTGAATTGACCATGCACATAGATTTGTATTTGGATTCCCGAGGAGATGTATTTTCGGTATCCCCGGATGAGGAGAGGACTCTTAGAGATCTTCATTTTTTGGAAGAGATTTACACACGTTTAGATTCTTTCGGGAATTCTGAGCTTAGTTCTTTGTGTAGGAAAGAGGATAAACTGTTATCCATTTCTCCACATGTTCTGGCTTTCAGAACCACTTTCACTTCGCAGGTTTCGGAGGTACGTACCTCTGGGAGTACACAAAAGTTAAGACCCATTTATAAAACCAACATCAAAACATCTTAAAACTTATGACACAGGATAGATATTTACATAAAGAAGAATTAAAGACAGTAGCGCCGCTCAATTTGGTGGATGCCTTATCTGAGACGGAGGATTCTTTGGTTGATGCATTAATTGCGGAGAACATAGATTTAATGAAAAGCTATTTACAAGGACGCTATGATGTAGAGGAGCTTTTTTCCAAGACGGGTGATTCTCGGGATCGGATTTTACTTAAGTACCTTAAGGATATGGTGATTCATGATCTTCATATGCGATATGTTCGGGCTAAGCCTCAGGAGGCTCTTCGTCAACGTTATGAGGATGCTTTATCATGGTTGCATAACATCAGTCGGGGTTATATTCAGCCTCTTGTTTCGGATTCTTCTTCAAAGGAGCATTCTCCTCGCTTAGGTAGTCATTCGCGCTATTCCACTCGTTTTTAAAGTTTTTACCTTTAGTTTCATGAATATTATCAAAAAGTTTTTTCAGCAATTTGGATTTCAGGTTAATCCTTCTCAGGCGATTCAGTTAGAGACCAAGTCTCGTCTCAGATCAGTTTATCGTCGTGAGTTATCGGATTGGCATCAGGCTCGTGCTCTTCGCCATGATGTGAAGAATCCGAGGACCTATTTGTTACAAGAGGTTTATTCGGATACCATGTTGGATGCACATTTAAGTTCGGTTGTAAACAATCGTATTTTGAAGATACAAAATCAGGCTTTTATTGTTCGGGGTGTTGATCATGCTTTTCGTCAAGAGGCGACTCGTTCTTTACAGGCCCCTTGGTTTCAAAAGCTTTTGAAGTACGCTATAGAGTCTATTTTTTACGGTTATAGTTTGATTTGGTTGCGCGATTTTTCGAATTCGGGAGAGTTAAGAGATTTAGAGTTGGTAGATCGACGCTATGTTATTCCGGAACGTGCTTGTATTTTGAGGGATTTTCAATCAGGGTCCAAGGGTTTATCTTACGGGAAATATCCCTTTCATTTGCTTTATGTTCAGTTGGATGATTCTATAGGTTTGTTGGAGAAGGCTACGCCTTTAACTTTGTTAAAGCGTCATTCTTGGGCGAATTGGGATGAGTTTGAGCAAATTTTCGGGATGCCTTTGCGTATTGCTCGGGTTCCGAATGTAGGAAGTCATGAGATTGCTGAGATAGAGTCTTGGTTAGAACATATGGGTACGGCTTCCTATGCCATTTTACCTTCTTCTGCAGAGATAGAGATTAAGGATTCTTCTTCTTCAGATGCCCATGAGGTTTTTCAAGAGAAGATCAAACAGGCAAACTTGGAGCTTTCTAAGTTAATCATTGGCCAGACGATGAGTGTAGAGGCGGGTTCTTCTCGTTCTCAGTCGGAGGTTCATGAGCGTACAGAGCATCGTATTATGCAGGCGGATCTGCGGAAGCTTCTAAACTGGCTGAATCATACCCTTCTTCCTGCTCTTCGTTATCATCGTTATCCGATAGAGGAGGGGGATTACATAGATATTCGGGAGGAGCCTCGCCCTCAGGATCGCATAAAGATAGACAAGGTTTTATTACAAGCGGGTGTTCGTTTGAGTTCTCGATATTTAGAGAATACTTATGGTGTTGAGTTGGCAGATTCTCTTGGATCATCTTCGGGAAAAACCATGACTTATATCCCTCCATCATACACTACCCAGACTTAGCATGGGTTTCTGGAGTTTTTCTTAGAAATTATATACGTCCGCCACGGCAAAGAAAAAAAATTTTTTTTTCTTTGTATTAATAAAATATTATATTCGTACCCGGATCGACGACAGAAGACATGTTCGTTGAATGTCGTGTGGTCCAGTATGGTAATCATAAACAAGATTTAAGATATTATGACAATTAAATATTACGGAACGGAGAAAAAATTTATTTCTTTGCTTGATGCAGCATTCAAGTCTGGGCACAAGGGAGAACGCAAGGGAAAAGACAAGAGTCAGTTTTATAGCTATCAATTTTCACCCGACGGCGTAAAAAAGTGTAGAGTTAACCTATATAAGACTGGCTCGGTACGGTTACAACCCTCAAACGAGAAAATTTCTAATAAAATCCAAGGTATTCTGGGCAAGCCCTCAGGGTCGCTTAAGACACGGAGCAGTAAATTAGCTCCAGGCAGTAAATTAGCTCCAGGCAGTAAATTAGCTCCAGGCAGTAAATTAGCTCCAGGCAGTAAATTAGCTCCAAGTAGTAGATTAGCTCCAGGCAGTAAATTAGCTCCAGGCAGTAAATTAGCTCC
>JAPOQI010000020.1 GCA_026710765.1 Cytophagales bacterium
CTCGGGGTCTGCACCGCATCCCCATACAAGAACTACCCGCAGGGTCTTATCTCCTGATCTTGCAAATCGGCGCCCAAGCCACAAGCTATACCTTCATTAAGGGGTAGAGTATAGAGAAGAGTAGGGAAGCAGACCCCTGAAATCTGCTTTGCGAAAAGAAGGATTTGGGATAAAGATGCATATCCTGGTTAGCTTTCTAGAAACCGATTAAGTGGAGAACCAATTAAGTGTAGAATTCCATATATGCCCTAGCGTCTCTTTAAGTATAGGTTTAGAGAATGCATCGAATATTTTCTTCACTTGATCAAGATTCAGTTTCTCTTTATTCTTCCCAAACTGAAACGCAATTTTGTCAATCAGAGGTTTAGCATTTCTTGTCAGCTTCTCTTTGTCTGTACACTGGTCAAGTTGCAGAGCAGGGGTGCAAGAAATGTTGCTTCCTTCGACTTTTTCTTCTTCTACCTCATTTTGCATCAACCATGTGTTATTCAAGTTCTCCACATCTATCACATCAGGTAAATGTGTAGCATAAATCACAGAAGAGCTTTTAGCTAAGTCACTTAGTTGTTTGATGATGTTATCATGTGTTCTTGTGTGCAAGTTAGAAGCAGGTTCGTCCAGCAGAAAAAGCGTATTGGGGTTACTGTTTTTTCTGAAGAGGGTGGCAACTAAAAAAGAAAAAAAACACTTGTACCCTTTTGATCTCTCCGAAATTTTGTACAAAATCCTGTCTTTACCTTCAATGAGTAATTCATAGGTTTTGTATTGGTCTTCTTTGGTTTCTTTAATTCTAAAATTCTGAAAGGTGAAACTGTTTGAACTCAGATCTTGCGAGATTTTGGAGATCTCCCGATCTAAGACCTTCTCCATTACATTGATACGGGTATTTTTCGTACCCTCATCTCCTTTCCAAGCTACTACCATATTGTGAAAAGATACGGGTTCCCTATTTGGGTCCTTCCCATTTTGCGATTCCCTAAAAATATCTTCAAAGATGAGCTGCCAATTCCGATTAACCTCAAATGCCTCAGTATCGCCGTTAAAAGAGGGAATATGATCCAAAATTCCGCCTTGTCTCTCCCATCCTATTCCTGCCCTTGCAAAATAAACTTTGTCGGGAATTTCTAACAGAAAATCATCGTAGTATAACATATCAGGCGCAAGTTCCTTAACAGCATCTAAGTACTTTTCAATATGAGAATCTCTCGCTTGCTCAAATTCTCCATTGGCTTTCATTTTTACCTCTACAAAAGTTTTATCCTCCCCTTGTTGATACAACGATTCTTTAAAATGGTACAGAAAAGAAATGCGAAGTTCTACAGGTTTACTGCCATGTCCCATGTTGTCTTTTTGATCCACCGTCAATTCAGCTACAAAACGGATTGCTTCTGAGAACCGAGTTCCTTTGGGTTTGATGCGGTTCAGATTCTTTATTTTTTCACCCTTACAAAGTCGCCCTGTCTGCTGAATGCCTTTCAATAGGGTTGTTTTCCCACTTTCATTTGATCCAATCAAACAGTGAGGAAACCCTTCCTTCAGGTTGATGCTGACTTTCTTAATCCCCTTATAATTTTCCAGAGTGAAGGATTTGTATTTCACGTGTATGTGTTTGAAGGTTAGCTACGTCCTGCCAAGACAAGATAGAAAAAATACCCTGCAAAACAAGATCGGTAGGATAAATTTCTCCCTTATCCAAGAATTCTGAGCTTGTTATCTCATTAGTTCCGTCTGACTCCTCAGGTTTATCCCTGGTCTGACTTCAGATAGGAGCTTGGAGAGTTACCTGCGGGTTCTTATCTCCTGCTCCAAATAGGAGCGCAAGCTACCAGCTATACCTTCATTAAAGGGTAGGGAGAGAGGACGGCGAAATTCAAGCCGATAGGGACATGGAAAAATAGCCAAAGGAAATAAGCCTCCTGGGAAATACCCTCATCTCAGTTTTTGGGAAGCGCTTATAACCTCCTTGTGTACTTCCGCTATCTTCTCCTTAATATCGTCCCTCTTTGGTGTTTTACCTTTCCCAATCGCTCTATCAAAAAATAAGGTGTCACCATGTTTAAGAGCAACACCAATTCCCTTTACGAATTCTCGAAAGCTCTCATCTTTCCCGCGGGTTATAAAATTCGACATCCTTTCCCAACTCTCCTTCTTAATCCGCTCCTTAGGTTCAACATCTGACAAGATATCAATGCTCCCATCTTCATTGATCTGGAGGACGCCAACATGAGGTTGACGCGTGTCACTGCCATCCAGTTCCTTTGCGATATCCCCCTCGCTTATATTTATCTGGGCTGCCACCAAATAACCTATGTGTGCCCAAGAGGAATTAGTAACTGCCTGTTCATAATATCTTCGGAAATCATTTATACTATTGATTCTTATCTTCACCTCAAACGAGTAGATTTTGAACCTATCATCAGCATCTGAGAATAAAACACCCACCGCGTCGGGGGTAATGTTCTTTTTCTGCCACCTTTTCCTCCACTTTGTCCCTGAAAAATTTGAGTATGGACTTTCTTTCCCAAATTGTACTCTCCTTTGGATAACTTCTCCTCAAAATAATAAGGCAAAATGGGATAAATAAGCTCTTCTATTTTCTCTCTTTCGCTTTGGGGGTCCTGTGGTCTCCGAATTTTTTTTTCTGAGGAGCAGCTGGAGTAGTACTCTGTGATAAATAATAAGTCGTGCCTTTTACTTTTCCCGGTTCATTGTAATAATGAAGAACCCCTTTCTTAATTGCTAATGCCCAAACGGCACTACTAATTGCTCCCCTATTGTCTTCGGTGGCCAGCCCCTTCCTGATGATCAAATCTGCAACCTCCTTGGCATACAAGGATTTCCGTACACCACGTACGCCTTCCTCCTTCAAGACTTTTAAGATAACATCGTCCCAAGTATTCCTCTCATCCATAACCAATTGATTGATTTTAAAGATTAACTGCCAAAGGCAGAACAAACAAATAACAAAGGCCTAATATAAAGAAAATGAATCAAATACATGTTGGCATAAAAATAATTTTAAAATTGCGATAAAATTTGATTATTAGACCCTATACAATATCAAATCCACTATATCAGATCGCATCGTACGGAGATGTTTCCCAAAATATAGCTTCCCAAAGAATTAGAGATCCTGGATAAAAATTCCTATCTTGTACGGAAGGCTGAACAGCCGATTTGAATTATAGGGATATAAACTAAAAAGTTATGAATAGAAAAATGAAAATAAAGGGTATAGGAATCGTTTTGTGTTTTGTGCTGGGGACGGCGTCCTTGCATGGGCAGACCAGCCTCAGCATCACGGGCTTCACCCCGAAGACGGGTCC
>JAPOQI010000019.1 GCA_026710765.1 Cytophagales bacterium
GTTAAAAAAAACCAAACGTCAAAACCCATGCACAGAGCCGTCGTGTTCTGTAACAGGATAAAAGAATCTGAAGAAATAACAAAACGCTTTCAAAGTGTCGTAAAAGCCTATCAGGAATATAAAAAAGAAGATAACCCCTTGACGTGTGAGTTGAGACATGTAGATGGTACCCAGTCTGCGAATCAACGAGGCAAAGATATTAGCTGGCTGGGCGACGCCACAGAACCTGATGAGTGCCGTATTCTTAGCAATGCCCGCTGTCTCAGCGAAGGCGTAGATGTGCCCGCCTTGGATGCCATCTTCTTTCTGCATCACCAAAAAAGCCACATAGATGTGGTAAAAGCTGTAGGGCGCGTGATGCGCAAGGCAGAAGGTAAAAAGAAGGGCTATGTAATCCTGCCCGTTGGCGTACCTGCGGTTCCCAAACTCAAAAAAGCCCTAGATAAAAATAAAAAATATAAGGTCATCTGGCAAGTAGTCAATGCACTATGTGCCCACGATAGAGGACTAAGCCGCATCATCGAAAATGCCCGACTGTCAGCAGGTCAAGGGTTTGAGGGTAAGATCGCCTCCCTCGCCCTGGTAGGAAGATAAGCAGGGAGAAGTCCCTGGGGGGGTATTCATTCAAAGCTTATATCGGCCATTTACCAAGCAATGGCTCTATTATAGCCCTCATTAAATGAATGTACTTATCAAGCGCCCCAAATCTTTCCTTTGTTTCTGTATGGGGATGATAAGAAGGAGTTGTTGTCGGTGGGTGAGCGTTTGTCTGCCCTCACGGCAGGGTTGAAGCATTTCCAGCTGGGCTATGGTTCGGGTCTTCGTTCGGAGGATGTGTTTTATTATATCTGGGGATTATATACCTTTTGAATCACCTTTTTTGAAAAAGGATCGTCCCCTTCGCTAAGTCATTCAGATTCCATCCCGATCCGCTCGCTTGATCTCAGCAATAATATCCTCCAGAGGAGCCTGTACCCATTTACCGTCCTTTAAGTATACGTTTGTATGCGTCTTAGGGGAGAAAGCCTCATACTGAGGGGAAAGGTACAAGATGAAGGAAGGAAAAAAGTATATTTCCAAGGCGATCTAAATTTCCTACATTTAGTGAAACGTGTTTGTACGATAATTTAGGATACTAGGTCCGAATATAGCAAGAATATTTCGTATGTCTTTGAACTTAACGATCATTGGAACGGGTTATGTTGGACTTGTGACGGGTGTTTGTCTGGCTGATTTTGGGCATCATGTCACTTGTGTAGATATAGATAGGAAAAAGCTAGAACGTCTATCCCGAAAGGAGATGGTCTTATATGAGCCCGGCCTTGCACCCATTTTATCTAGGAATGTAGACGAAGGGCGTCTCCAATTTACAGACGATTTAGAATCTGCTCCGAAAGATGTTATCTTCTTAGCCTTGCCGACTCCTCCTCTTCCGGAGGGTTCGGCAGATATTTCTATTTTGATGTCCATCGCCCCTCGTCTGGGCGAATGGATTCATGCGAATGCTCTTATCATTAACAAAAGCACGGTTCCTGTGGGGACCACAGAAAGATTGGGGAAGGAAATACGAAAATACACCGATCTTTCCTTCCGACTCGTATCTAATCCGGAGTTTCTCAGAGAAGGACATGCTGTGGAAGATTTTATGAATCCGGATAGGATTATTGTGGGAACTCAGAATGAGTCTGTAAAAGAAGATATAGAAAACCTATACCGTCCCTTCACTCAAAAAGGAATACCCATTCTTTATATGGATGAGAAATCTGCGGAGATCACCAAACACGCTTCCAATGCGTTCTTGGCTACTAAGATCACTTTCATGAATGAAATAGCCAATATTTGTGAAGCAACCCAGGCTCAGATTGATCATGTTGAAAAGGGAATGGGTTTAGATCCTCGGATAGGCAAGGACTTTCTTCGGGCAGGGATCGGCTATGGGGGAAGTTGTTTCCCTAAGGATATAAGTGCCTTATATTCCAGTTCGCGGGTCACGGGTGAGGCCTCCAAGCTTCTTCAGGCCGTGATCTCCGCTAACAAGAGGCATAGACTTAAACTCTTATCTTGGGCCTTAGCACATTATGGATCTTTGGAATCTAAGACCTTTGCCCTATGGGGACTCGCTTTCAAGCCTGGAACAGATGATATACGAGAGGCGCCATCCTTGGATCTAATACGAGGATTATTGGAAGCAAATGCTCGTGTCAGGGTTCATGATCCCAAGGCATTGGCCGCGATGAAACGTCTGTTTGGCGATCAAATTAGCTATTTTGAAGATGCTTATGATTGCCTGAGCGGTGCGGATGCCCTCTTTCTGCTGACCGAATGGAACCAATATTGTACGCCTGATTTTGCCAAGATGAAAAAATATCTCCGAGCCCCCGTCATTTTGGATGGAAGAAATGTCTATACCCGCACCCACATGAAAAAACAGGGCTTTGTATATTATAGCGTAGGAAGACCCCGACCCTAATAGGGGATTGCCAAGTCATAGAAAGCAGATGTCAAATTTGAATCAAACCAGGCTCTCGTGGATAAAATATTACTAACAGGGGGTGCGGGTTATATCGGATCTCATATTGCCGTGGCCTTAGCGGGGGAAGGATATCTACCCATAGTGGTGGATGACTTCTCCAATAGCTCTGATGAGACGAAAAGAGGCTTGCAGACCTTGATTCCTGAAATTTGCTTTTATGAGATGAATGTTGCGGAGGCAGGGAAATTGAAGAAGGTCTTTCAAACAGAAAAGCCCTCAGGGATCATTCATTTGGCAGCATATAAATATGTAGATAGGTCCATTCAGGAGCCCTTGTCCTATTATCAAAACAACTTGGCTTCCCTGATAAATGTATTATCTTTGGCTCTTGAACATGGATTGAAGACCTTTGTTTTCTCATCATCATGTGCTGTATATGGATCTGTGGGGAAGATTCCCGTTTCGGAAGAGGATCCTTCGGGGAATTTGATTTCGCCTTATGCTCAGAGCAAGCAGATGGGGGAGCAAATCTTATGGGACAGTTCTGTGGCATCGTCATGTCTGAGTGGGATTTCCCTCAGGTATTTCAATCCCGTGGGTGCGCATCCATCGGTTGAGATCGGGGAAAATCCGCTCATAAAACCTAGCAATATCGTGCCGGCGATGATGGAGGCTGCCTACTCCCAAAGACCCATGACAGTCTATGGACATGATTATGATACGCCCGATGGAACCTGTATCCGAGACTATATACATGTGATGGACCTAGCAGAGGCCCATGTTGCCGCCTTAAAATGGGGGATGAAGAAAACACAATCTTCCTATGAAATTTTCAATTGTGGAACCGGAAAAGGCACTTCGGTTCAAGAGCTGAGGGAGGTATTTCAGGATATTAATCAGGTCAAGGTTCCTGTGCGACAGGGATCCCGTAGGCCTGGAGACATTCCAGCACTATATGCTTCTACCCGAAAGATAGAAGAACAAATGGGTTGGAAAGCAAGGCGATCCTTATCCGATGCCCTTAAAACGGCTTGGTGCTGGGAAAAAAAACTCAGATCTCTGTGAAAATTCTCATCACCGGGGGTGCAGGATTTATTGGTTCGCACGTGATTCGATATTTTGAGAGAAAATATCCTCAGTATATTCTGTATAACATAGATAAATTGGGATATGCGGGGCATAGATCTAGCCTATCCGAATTGGAAGCTAAGCCCAATTATCATTTCATACATGGAGATATTGTTCATCACAAGCTGCTCTGCGATCTGTTCAAGACACATCGCTTTCAGGCTGTGATTCATTTGGCGGCAGAAACCCATGTGGATCGGAGCATTCGGGATGGCCGTTCTTTTGTACGTTCAAATTTGTATGGTACAGGTTCTGTATTGGAAGCGGCTTATGAACATTGGAAAAGCCACCCCAAGGATTTCAGGCTCTTTTACCATATTTCTACGGATGAGGTATATGGTTCATTGGGAGAGACGGGTGTCTTTACAGAAGATTCACCCTATGCACCCCGTTCACCCTATGCGGCCACCAAGGCGGGGAGTGATCATTTAGTCCAATCTTATGCACATACCCATGGGTTTCCTACCCTTATAAGCCATTCGTCTAATAATTATGGTCCTTTTCAGCACCCTGAGAAATTAATTCCGATGTCCATCCTTTCGCTTAGGGATGCCCGGGCGGTTCCTCTTTATGGGGATGGAAAACAGCGAAGGGATTGGCTCTATGTGGAGGATCATGTGCGGGCTATAGATGTACTTTTCCATCAAGGACAATTGGGCGAACACTATAACATAGCGGCAGGAGAAGAGCAAAGCAATCAAGATTTGCTAAAACAAATAGCCAAACGGGTTTACAGACATTTATCACGCCCTGAACCCAGAGAATTGGAAGACTATATTTGTTTTGTTCAAGATAGACCAGGGCATGATTTTCGCTATGCTATGGATTGTCAAAAAATACGTCAAAGCCTGGGCTGGTCCCCCGAAGTTTCGCTAAGCACAGGATTGGATAAGACCGTGGCGTGGTATCTTCAGGATAAAGATTGGCTCCGAGAGGTTCAATCTTGAAATCTGATGGGAGCGGAAACTAAAAGACACAGAAAACAACCCTCTGTCTGAGCCAAAGGAAAAGAAATATCCGCCTAGACTTTGAGGGAACCCGAATTTTAATACTCGTCTTCGTTGAAGAAGAAATCTTCCTTGGAAGGACAATCAGGCCACAAATCTTCTATGCTATCATAAACCTCTCCTTCGTCTTCTAGGGCTTGCAGATTCTCGACAACCTCCTCAGGTGCTCCAGAACGAATAGAAAAATCTATCAATTCGTCCTTGGTAGCTGGCCAAGGTGCATCCTCCAGATGAGAAACAAGTTCAAGTGTCCAGTACATGAGAATACGTGTTTTGATACGAACAAACGAATCCCGATAAGGGAAAACTCAGGCGGAATTTATAAAGAACAATATCTATAAGCAAGCATGCTTTGGAAAATTCTATTACCTTGACTCTAAATTAGATCCTCCGGGGACTTGAGATGTAAAAAAGTCTCTCATGTATGCCTGTCTAGGCCTGATCCCCTCCAATAAAAGCATCGTGTCGTTTTCTCTTCTTTTGGACATTTTACTAATCGGCTTTCTCTTATGGTTTGGGAATAGGGGAAGAAAAAAGGGTTTTGTCCTGGGGCTCATTTCATTCTTTTTACCTCTTCTGAGTTTTGGAATCGCCTATTATCTTTTTTTTCATTTCCCAAATCTATCAACTTATGCTGGAGTTACGGGCATATATACGGGATTAACTATATTGGCATGTTGGATTGCGTCTTGGATATGTCTACGAATATTGGGCTCTTGGCTTCGGGGCTTGCTCCGAATGACGCCGTTGGGAGGACTTGATTCGCTGCTGGGATGGGTCTTGGGTCTTTTAAAAGGTTTGGGATTTTTGATTATTTTGTTGTATATGTTTTATGTCTTCTTTGGGACAGCGGAAGAGTGGGAAGTATGGAATGGGAGTAGGGTATATAATTTTCTCTTAGCTATTTTACGGAGACTGGGATTTTTGCCACATGTCAGCTGAAACTTGGAAAGATATAGACTGTGTAGATCAGGGGGTCTCAGGGGGTCCTTCTATGGTCTTATTGCATGGTCTTTTTGGGGATCCCGCGAATTGGACACCTATGGTTGAGGAATTTTCTAAGGATTATAATGTCTTGGCGCCATGCATTCCCTTTTTAGGAGGACAGGGACATGGTGGACGGGCCTCTCTGGATTATATTTTTCAAGGGTTCTGTTCTTTTGTAGCAGAGAGGGGCTTGAAGAATATGGTGCTTATGGGAAGCTCATTGGGAGGACATCTTGTGTTGCGATATGCTTTAGCCTATCCTAAGAATGTGCGGGCTATGGTATTGACGGGGAGTTCGGGTCTTTATGAGAGAACCCCCACGACTAGATTTCCTAAACGGAGGGATAAAAAATTCATTCAAGAGTTTGCCCGACATATCTTTTATGAAGAGAGGCTTTTTTTAGAAGATATCATGGCTAAGGCTTTTGAGGTGTGGGGTACGCCCATCAAAGGTCTTTATCTTGTCTCCCTTCTTCGTGGGATTCAAAAGGATAATTTGGGCTTGCGGCTCCCTGAAATTAAAAGTCCTACCCTCTTGGCATGGGGGCTCAACGATACGATCACTCCCCCCTCTGTGGCACATGAGTTCCAAAAAAAAATGCCCCGTGCGCAGATCAAATTCTTTGATAAATGCTGTCATGCACCTATGATGGAACATCCTTTAAAGTTTAATCAAGCTGTTCGTGCCTATTTGTCTGATCTTGACTAGGCGAGTCTGTTGGTGAGAATCATCATGTTTTACAAAGTATGTTAGCTCGGGAACTTTTAAATCTTTCAACGCCTAGTATTGCCTTAGGCATGTCCTGGGAAAAGGTGCTTCGGATTTTTGAACGGGAGCATTTTCGGGAGCTTGCGATTCTAGATGGGGACAGATTCTTAGGTTTCCTTTCCCAAGAAGATCTCCCTGTGGAGAACATGGAGGCTCCAGTTTCGGATTTTCTCTCCGCTTCCGAATCCAAGGTTCAGGGGGATACGCATTTATATGATGTACTTAGGGTATCTTTTGAACATGGAATGTGTGGTGTGGCAGTGGAGGAACAGAATGTGTACAGGGGCACCATCACCTTAGAGGATATGGTTGGGGCTTTTGCAAAGATGTCATCTTCTCGGAGTCCGGGGGTTGTCCTGCAATTGCGGATGCAGGAACATGAGTATCACCTTCAAGAATTGGTGGGATTGATAGAGGGGCATGGAACCAAGATATTAGCTGTTCATTTGATGCCGGATCTTTCTGATGTTCGTTACTTAGATGTTCATATTAAAATAAGTGCACGGGATGCCTTGCACCCGATTTTGTCTTCTTTAAATAGGAAAGGATATCAGGTAAATGCTTTCCCCACGAAGAAGGATTCCGTTGTGCATAGAAATATTGACACCTTGATGAGATATTTGGATATCTAAATGAAAATAGCCCTCCATGCCCGCACCTTTTCTGAGGGTTCCGTTGCAGATATAGAACGACTCATTCAGGCTCTTTTGAAAGAAAAGGTGTCTCTTGCGGTTTCTTCTGTATTTGCATCTTCGTGTCCTGCTGAATGGATCGCTGATTATGAATTGGGGGTCTTTTCTTCGGAGGGGCCGAAGGATGCGCAGGCGATTTTCAGCCTGGGTGGGGATGGAACCTTCCTAGATACCCTAACCTATGTATATAAATTGGGGGTTCCCATCCTGGGGATCAATATGGGGCGGTTGGGATTTTTGACACATGTTTTGCCCAAAGAAATATCCACTTCTTTGAAGCTCTTCTTTGAGAAAAAATACTCCATAGAGAATCGTACCCTGGTTCAGTTGGAAACCGTTCCGGAAGTTTCCTGGGATATACCCATTGGACTGAATGAATTTACGCTTCTCCGAAGAGGGGATCCGTCTTTAATTCGGATCACATGTCATTTGGATAATTTATTGCTCAATACCTACTGGGCAGATGGGATCATTATTTCTACTCCTACGGGTTCCACCGCGTATTCTATGAGCTGTGGTGGCCCCTTGATCATGCCAGACTCCAAAAGTCTTGTGATTACACCCATTAATACGCATAATTTTAACATACGTCCTTTCGTGGTTTCAGATAGAAGCACCATTGAGCTACGGGTTGGGACATCAGATTCACGGATCGTTGCTTCTCTGGATTCCAGAAATAAATACATTCACGCCTCCACTCTTTTTCGTATCCGTAAGAGCCCCTATACTGCCCAACTCATCACACTCAAGGATCATCATTTCATCCGAGCCCTTAAGAGCCGACTCAATTGGGGAACCGATCTAAGAAATGGGTCTTCCTAGTCATAGGGACCAAAAGGAGAAAAATTCTGTGAACTATATTTGCTGTGATCCAGCTAGGGATGGCTTCTAATATTCCAAACAGAAGCCTCTTCTGTCACGACAACTTGGAGATCCTGCAAGGAATTAATAGTTCTAGCATAGATCTGATCTATTTGGATCCTCCCTTTAATAAGAAAAAGACCTTCACGGCATCTATGGGTTCTGATGCGGAGGGGGCGATCTTTAGAGATATTTTTCGGGAGGGTGATCTGAAAGAAGGATTCTTGGATGCGATAAAGGAAGATCATCCCAAAATGCACTCCTTCCTTGAGAGCCAGCGAAATAGGAAAGGGAAAAGTTATAATTTTTGTTACTTGACATATATGGCGATTCGGCTCATGGAGATGGACAGAATTCTTAAATCTACGGGTTCTATTTATCTGCATTGTGATCCCACCATGTCGCATTATCTCAAAATTCTGATGGATATGATCTTTGGAGAGGAGAACTTTAGAAATGAGATTATCTGGTGCTATGCAGGTGGCGGGATATCCAAAAGAGACTTTCCCAAGAAACATGATGTTATTCTTAGGTATGGCAAATCAATGGATTATACCTTCAATGTGGACGACGTGCGTGTACCTTATGAGTCCGATCAGAGAGAAGCCCAATTCTCTGTCAGGTCTAGAGCACCTGGATTCATATATAAACCCCATCCCAAGGGTAAAGTGGTCGAGGACTGGTGGAGAAATTTGCCCCGTCCCTATGGTGGAGATCATGTGGGTTATCCTACCCAGAAGCCCCTGAAATTATTGGAACGGATTATCAAAGTCTCTTCCCATGTGGGGGATCTGGTCTTGGATCCTTTTTGTGGCTGTGCTACTACCTGCGTAGCTGCCGAGAAATTGGGACGCCAGTGGATCGGAATAGATGTCTCGGTCAAAACCTATGAGTTGCTCAAGCAACGATTAGCGAAGGAGATAGAAAGAAGAGATAATGCTGAGTCAGGCATTCTCTTTTGGGAAGCCAAGATCAACTATCAGACAGATCGTCCTCCCAAGCGAACGGATCGGCGCGAAAAAACTTAGAAGCAAGCAAGGAGAAGCGAACGGTTTTTTCTTTAGAATATATTTTGTATATTTGAGCGATTGGATTTTTGGGAGGGGTGCTTGTTCCCTGCGGACAGGCTGAGATCATACCCTTTACCGGGCAGATAATGCTGCCCAGGGACTTCCGTGCATTTCTCCCATGGGCACTTAAACTTATACTGCTATGGGAAGATATATCTTTAGTTTCTTGTTTCTCAGCCTATCTTATGTTCTTTACGGGCAAAGGCAGGATACTTTATATTTGGAAAATGTAATCGTTCAGGGCTTGCGGGAGGCCCATGAACCTGTTAATCAGGTTCGTATATCTCTGGAAGAAAAAGAAGAAATAGGTGCAGAGGCTCATTTTTTTCTATCCCAACAGAGCCCTTCTCTTCGTGTGACTACGGATACGGGAACAGGATATTCAGGATATGGTCGGATCTTCTTACGGGGCATGGAGGACCATCGGATGAATTTTACCTTGAATGGAGTTCCTTTATCAGATGTCTTAGACAATGGGATGTATTTGAATAATTTTACAGACCTCTTGGGTGGGCTTTCGGAGATTAGGATACAACGGGGTCTTTCCATTAGCCATCAGGGGTCTTCTTCTTATGCTGGGGTTGTAGATTTTATATCTGTTCCCATTTGGGAAGAGGGCTTTTCTGTCCGTTCTAAGATCAGAGGGGGTTCTTTCAATACTTATGGGGCAAGCCTGTCTCATCATCATGTTTCCCCTGGGGGACTTGCTTCTTATCTTCGGGTTTCAGGATTAGAATCCGCAGGTTATAAGCATCATAGCGATACTAGAAACTATTCTTCCTTTTTTTCGGGGGGATTTCGGGACGGGAAGCATGTGACAAAATGGAATATCCTATGGGGGCACGCAGAGAATAACTTATCCTATTTGCCCGAAGCATTATCTGAAATAAATAAGGATAATCGTGTCAATAGTGCAGACCCTCGGGATCGCGACAATTATACCCAAGCTCTTTTGAGTGGAGAGTACAGTTATTTTTTATCCTCTTCACAGGTCTTTTCATTTCTCCCCTATTATGGATTTGCTTCGGGTTATTATCCGTTCAGCTACAGTTATGAAGTAGAGGGGAGTCCCAGCTTTTTTCAGAACCGCTATCATCTTCAAAATCATCACATCGGCGGTATAGGCTATTGGACATTTCAACCCCTTTCAGCCTATAAACTGAAAGTAGGCCTACATGCATATAGCTTTCATCGGGATAATAAGGAATCCCTCTACACGGGTGTGGAATCAAATCCCTACTATCATGATCAGAGTCAAAAACAAGAAGGGAGTATTTGGATTAAAAACAGCTATGTGTGGAAGGCATTTTCATGGTATGGGGATCTTCAATTCCGCCAGCTTAGAATATCTTTTGATCCCGATACTGATTTTCTGGGTCAGAATCCCATCTTGCCAACTCGGTCCTATACCTTTCTCAACCCATGGACAGGTTTGACCTGGTCGATCACAAAGAGGCTTTCTTTTCGCTCTTCCATAGGACAAGGTTATAGAGAACCCCGGCGGGTAGATATCTTGGGAGGAGGAACCATCAACCCGGATAATCTGAGCTCGGTTCAGAACATAGAGTCTCTTCGTCCGGAATCAGTTATAGACTGGGAGAATGGATTGTATATGCAATTTGAGAAGATGCAGATTTCAGGACATGCTTTTTATCTGTTTTTTGAAGACGAGATTATGCCCATCGGAGATTTCTTAGCGGCTTACTATACACAGCTTAGTAAGAATGTGGAACAAAGCTTTCGTCGGGGAGTGGAGCTCTCTTGGGAGGGAAGTCTTTTTGAGGATATCTTCTTCTTTTCGGGAAATGGGACCTGGATGCAAACCCAGATTCAAAGCCTGAGTCTTCAAGGGATTAGCTATGAAGAGGTACGTGCCCCTTATACGCCGCAGTGGCAGGCCAGGTTGACCCCGGGGCTTGCGTGGGGTGGGCTTCGGTTGAGCCTGACGGCAGAATATGTAGGAGAGGCCTTCTTAGATCTTAGTAATCAGACCCACTTAACTTGGCCTGCCTACGCACTTCTTTCCTCTGCCTTCTCATGGGGACACAAAGGACATCGCTTTATTCTTAGGGCTCAGAATCTGAGCCAAACAGAATATTATCTCTACGGGGTTCCTAGTCTTAGTAATGAACCCAGCTATCTAATAGGTCCCCCTCGGAGTTTTTTTGCCGAGTGGCGATATGAATTCTAGGGACTGAGGGAATAGCTTAGAATCACGTATTCATTTCCCAAGACCTTGTGAATTAAAAAGCTTTGGCTGCTTTGCTGATAGATTAGGGCTACCTTATGCGCTGAGGATAAGCTGGGGAGGACATCTTCTCCTGAGAGATCTAGGAATCGGGTGCGTTGGGTATTGGGATCCGTCAAGATGAGGAGGTCTTTCTGTCCTCGGAAAACATAGTACTGAAATTCGGTTTGGGGGGAGAGCGAGATCTTTCGGGAAAAAAGTAGAGAGCCTGTTTTATCATAAACGCTGAGCCCTGTGGAATAGAGTTCTAAGATTAAATATTCTGTAGGTTGTGCCTTTTCGCTAATCAAACGAAAACGACTGGTCTTATCTTGGCGAATCCATTGTTTTTCTGCCCTTTTCTGTGCGCTGAAGCTGAATTCTACAGATTTGCCTTGACTTCCCATTAGGAAAGCGGTGGATCTAGATGGAGAACCCCCCACCCAGATCGGCAAGGGAGAGTCTGTTTTCTCTCCCAGAGCAATGGGAAAGCCGTTCATGGGGGTTCCCGTCCGTCTGAAAGCCTGAACCGTACCATCTCTTTGCAAGGCAATCATGGCATCTATACTTCCCATGCGAACATGAAAGGGTGGGCTACTCAAGCCCGAAGAAAGAATTTTTGGATTCCATCCCTCAAGGGCTTGTCCCCATTTATCGGTGAGAAGTATTTTACCCCTCCGATCAGCTATGAAAAATCTATAGTTTTTATTTCCATCGTAGTCTACCACTTCAAGATGTTCTATTTCCTGAATATCTAACTGGACTGGAAAACCTTTTACATAGTCCCCATGGGCATGGAGGAGATGTAATTGAGAACGGGTACTAAAAAGATAGTTCTCTGCATTCGCCTGGTGCTGGATTAGGAATACAGGACTCGTGAGCTCCTCTTTCAGGCCTTTAAACCATTCCAGGTTCAAACGAGAATCTGTTGCATATAGGGTCAGGGAATCATCTTGTACAAAGGACATGAAATCGTTTTTCTGGCGACTATAAACTACCAAAGGCTTGGTCCTGATGGGAACCTGGAATTGCAAAATATGACGACGGTTGTAATCCTCATCCCAATCAGATCGGACCTCCTGAGATTTTTTCCACCCACTGGATGCCAAAGAAAAAGGATCCGCATCAAACTCAGCCTGGGGAAAAAGACAATGCGTATAAAAACGATTTTCTTCCGAACGAGTAAATTGCAGAGAGAGTAAAGGAGCAATATCGGGTGCTGTCTTCACATGAAGACGAGCTAATAAAGAGCTCCAAGGTTCAGAAGCCTTTGCCCTCAGATTGCGGAGACGAGGATCTAAAAGAAAAAACCGGCTTACATGAGCCTTGGGTAGGGATTGCCGAAGATGCTGAGAAACTACAGCACTCTTTCCCCAGGTAGATTCATTTTCTATGCTGTTTAATACAAACTTCAGGGTTTTTATGGAGGACGCCCCTATGAGTACATCGTGATGAAAGAGATAGAAAAGCTCAGGGAATCCACTAAAATCCTTTCCCAACAGAAGGGCAGGGAGCTCTTCCGTACGGGTATAGTAAATCTTTTGCTCCTCCACGGAATGGGTTCCTTCTGCTAGGGATGTCCAGAGCTGGGATTCTGTTGGAACCATTTGGAGAAAGAAAAGACGTTCGGGAATAAGACTCCGATATCCATTCCATTCCGCATAGGCAGCCCACTCGCCTATCCCCTTGAAAAGAGCCTCTATATCTATATTTTTCCTGGAGAAGAGATCGGCTCTCTTTTGTGGAATCGCTGAAGCGATCTTATCCCAATAACCCAACATGTTTTTATTCCATTCTCGGGCATCTGAAAACGAATAGCTCAGTACTTGAAAAGTCTCCTCAGGGATAAGGTGAAAAAGAGAAGAAATAGAAGAGGGCTCTCCATGGAATGCTTGAAGAAAAGAACTATCCTCGGATGCCAACCATGTGAATCCACTCAAACTCATGTGTTCCCCGACCCCTTGGAAGTTTAAACGGCTCCTACCCTTCCAACTTATTTCTTCAGCCTGAGCTTCTTCTTTTCCGAAGAGATTTAAAAAGCGAATCCATTTTTGGATATCCACATACAAGGCTCCTTCCCCGCCTAGCTTGTCTTCTGAGCGATGGCTGATCTGGGTATAATTCTTCTCTTCAAAGAAATTGCTCCCGCTGTCTTTGCTTCGGATCGCCTCTTCTACCAAATGTGCACTTGGACTCCCGATCAGCACATCCTTATGAAGAAAAAAGCTCATAAAGGGACGGGGAGATTTTTGATAATAAGCTTCCTGAAGAGGGTAGCCTTGGAAATTACGTTCCTTGAACTGAATGCCTGAATAACTCAAGCTTGCTTTCAATGATTCTATGGAAGCGTCTTCATAATCCAAGATGAATAAGACATCAAAGGATTCACCCAAAAGATGCAAACTCACTGCAAGCTGTCTTTCGGCTTCAAAGAGACTTAGAATTTTCCCCCTAAATAGGCTATCCGAAAGGGGAGGGACTAGCTTGCCCGTAGGGGCATAGAAGGTTTGGAAGGAAGAACATACCTTTTTTCCCCAATCTTCCCCCTCAGGAAGACTCGTCAAATAGACGGATACAGCATGCTGAGGAATAAAACGTGAAAGTCCCCTTGAAGAGACCCAGTTGTAAAGAAAATAACCTCCCCCTAAAACTACCAGTCCAATCAAGGTCCATATCCACCGACGCATAGCAAAAAACGCCTCATCCAATCAGGCGCGACTTAAGATAAATATATCAACCTACCCTGTTGCCAATAGGCGTCAAAAACTTGATTTTAAAATTCAAGAAAACATCAGGTGCAGAGTCCGAAAGGAAACTCAGGTGAGGAAAGCTAAGAAAATATCTATAAACTTGCGAAGCCCAAGGTATGTTTTTTGTGTATCTCTTATCAAACCCAACCCAAGATGATAGGGAAAGAACTATGAATATACAAGAATATCCTTATTTTAGCAGATATGGAGGAACTAAAAAATCATGAATAAGAAAACAAAAGGGGGATCCAGCTACTACGAACAAATAACGCGGCAATACGATTTCCCCTCTCGCTCCTTTGAGGTTCGGGAAGGTCGTCTCTTCTTCCATGGCTTGGATTTACAGAAAATAGCCGCACATTATGGGACCCCTCTCAGGTTTTCATACCTCCCCCATATTGGAAGTCAAATCAAAAAAGCCCAAGACCTCTTTAAGGAATCCATCCGAAGCTTGAATTACGAAGGCAGCTACACCTATTGCTACTGTACCAAGACCTCTTATTTCCCCTTTCTCATGGAAGAGGTCTTTCGGAATAAGGATGTTCATTTGGAAATCTCTTCGGCACAGGACATTCCCATTGTTCGGGCACTCCATCAGGGAAAAAAGATTGATAAAGATAGGTATATCCTGGCCAATGGACATAAGATATCAAATTATTGGCAGGGGCTCAGTGACTTGATACAGGATGGCTTTTCTCGTTGCATACCCATCCTGGACGAGCTTGGAGAATTAGATCATTATGAAAATACCCTTTCTCAACCCTATTCTGTGGGGATTAGAATAGCCACACATGATCCTGGCTTTCCTTTCCATACATCCAGATTAGGAATTAGAGACACGGACATAGTTTCTTTGTATCGGGAAAAGATCGTCCCATCTCGTGCAGAGCTTCGTATGTTGCATTTTTTCCTCAACAAGGGGATCCGTGATGAGGCTAAGGTATGGGCAGAACTGGAGAGGTTGGTGCAGATCTATTGTGACCTAAGAAAACTCGAAAAAAACCTAACTATATTAGATATAGGTGGAGGTATGCCGATTCAGGACAGTCTAGGTTTCTCATTTGATTATTCCCGAGTTATTCATAAAATAGTCCAGACGATCCAGAAGGTCTGTGCAAAAAACCGTGTTCCTTGTCCGGATATTTTTACCGAATTTGGAACCTATACCGTGGGAGAAAGTGAGGGGGTACTATATAGTGTTGTGGGAGAAAAACAGCAAGGGGATAAGGAGTCCTGGTATTTGATAGACGGCTCGCTTATGACTCATATTCCGGATGTATGGGGGGAGAAAAAGAAATTTTTAATCCTGCCGGTAAATGGATGGAATAGAGAAGCCCATAAGACAAATGTCGGAGGTCTCACTTGTGATAGCTTGGACTATTTTAGCTCAGACCTGAATTCTTCAGAAGTTTTGCTCCCTAAGAATCAACCCACTGATCCCATGTTGCTTGGATTTTTTCATACAGGCGCCTATCAAAATTTTCTGGTGGGCTTTGGGGGCGTAAACCATTGCCTCATTCCTTCACCCCAACATGTTATCTTTCGTGCTACAGAGGAGGGAATTTCTGAAGAGGTATTTCGCCCCGAACAGACTACAAACCAAATACTCTCTTCCTTGGGTTATTCTGGAGGAAAATCATGAGAATAAGCTTCTATGAATTATAAAAATCTTATCTTGAGGAAGACCTATCTTCGTTAGCCATGCCATTTTATCATTCTCTGGGAAAGATCCCCCCCAAGCGACATACCCAGTTCAGACAGCCCGATGGCTCTTTGTATAAAGAAGAGTTGGTGAGTTCTTTGGGTTTCTCCGGGATTTACTCTAATCTTTATCACATACACCCCCCGACCCGAATTCAACAAGTTGGGGATCGGACTCCCTTTGGGAGTCCGATCGCAGAACCCCTAGAACTTAAGCAGACGCATCTTAATACGAGTCGGGTAAAGCAGACGGGGAAGGATTTTCTGGAGGGTCGGCAGGAACTCCTTAAAAATCAGGATGTCTGTATGTCCTTATGCGTACTCCCTGCGGGCAAGATGGATTATATCTATAAAAATGCACAGGCAGATGAAATTTTATTTCTCCACGATGGAAATGCTACGTTGGATTCTCAGTTTGGAAGACTTGAGGTCCGGAAAGGTGACTACGTGGTGATTCCCCGAACCACCATGTATCGTTTGGAATGGTCGGAGCCTTTGAGAATTTTAATCATAGAATCTTATAGTCCTATAGAAACGGTTTCCAGGTATCGCAATCAGCTGGGCCAACTCCTAGAACATGCTCCTTATTGTGAGCGGGATATTCGTCCTCCTACTGAACCCTTGGTTGATGAAGAAAAGGGCTCTCATCGGGTGCGGATCAAAAAATGGGATCATTTGCACGATTATTTTTATGAGCATAGTCCTTTTGATGTGGTCGGGTGGGATGGCTTTTTGTATCCCTATGCGTTGAGTATATATGATTTTGAACCCATTACGGGTCGGGTTCATCAACCGCCTCCGGTGCATCAGACCTTCCAGGCGAATCAGTTTGTGATTTGCAGTTTTGTCCCCCGACTATTTGATTATCATCCCTTAGCCATTCCGACCCCTTATAATCATTCCAACATAGATTCAGACGAGGTGCTTTACTATGTGGAGGGGAACTTTATGAGTCGGAAGGGGATTGATCGGGGGTCCTTCACTTTACATCCTGGAGGATTGCCCCATGGACCCCATCCCGGGACAGTGGAAAAGAGCATAGGCGCCAAGGAGACTAAAGAATATGCTGTTATGTTAGATACCTTCCGCCCCCTACTCCCAACCCAAGCTGCGGCTACCTATCTGGACAAAAACTATCCCATGAGCTGGACCGAATAGCTCAGAAGATTTTGTAGGGATGGAGTATGATGAGCCGTCCACCAACCACGTCCTAGCCAAAGGCAAAGAGACGAGAGGTTTTACCTCCTCCAATATATACCCTCATTCAATAAGTAGAGGGTAGACCCAACGGAAGGCATGTGAAATCATGGAAAACCCATGCCTCATAGTGTCGGGTTACGATGGTGAATACAAATAATAAGAAAAGCCATCTCTACCCTCATTTCTTTTTTTTCTTAGGCGTTTTTTTCGGGGTGGCGGGCTTCTTGTCTTTCAGGTCTTCGGCAATGTCTTCTGCCTGCTTGTTGACCTCATCGGCAACACCTCGGGTGGCGTCTTTGAACTCTCGGATCCCTCGCCCCAGACCCCTTGCGAGTTCCGGAATCCGACGGGCACCGAAGAGTAGTAAAATGACCAAAGCAATGATCACCCACTCCCAACCCCCAGGCATCCCAAACAACACAACTATTTCGTAAGACAACATAACTCAGATTGCTGAAAACTCTTGCATAAAATAGAATTCTACCTCAGCCAGTATACGAAAAAGAATTATCTAAACCTGAAATTCTCTTGAACATCTAGTATTTTTCTCGGTCTCTCAGATACTGCAAGGCATCCCTTAAGCAGTCTTGACCGTTCTTGAATCTACCAAGTCCAGTATTACAGCTGTCACATAGCCAATCCCTGATGTTGCCAGTATGATGATCGTGATCGGCTACGATTTTTGCCGTAACACCAACGATCGTCCGCTTCTGGCAAATCGGACACTGAAATGGCGTTCCCTGCTCTGGCCTATGTTTTTCCATTTTCCTTGCCTGTGAACTTTTTGGAGCACGTTTGTCGATGTCGGTTCGCAGACCTTACATGTTGGCCTCCGGATGATACCGTGCTTGTTGTTTTGATTTCGAGCGAAGTCCTCAACTGCTAACAAACAATGACACCGGTTACAAATCTTCTTGTCGTGTTTGTCTCCTGTAGACAACACATCAATTGGATAGATCTCGTTTTTTGATATAGACCACTCCTCATTAGGGCCGATCAGCCAAACAACTATTTTGTCTGATCGTTTTTTAACCAGTCCGACAGAATGCTTTTTGAAGTGTCTTAGATAATGAGATACGATACCGTCCTCGTACCGATACCCTCGTCCTTCTGGACAAGACACCCATTCCTCTACGGGCATATCTTTGCGGCATCCATTAATCCGACCCTTTGCCTGGCAATTTCTATGTAGGCTGCTGATACATCAATGCCAATCCAATTTCGACCAGATGCTCCTGCCATTTTGCATGTCGTGCCGCTGCCGCACATTGGATCAAGCACAAGATCGCCTGAGTTTGACCATGACAGAATGTGATCCCTCGCTAACTTCTCAGGAAATATGGCCGGGTGCTGAAAGGCTATTTTGTCAGAAGTTGATCCGCCTAAGCCTACTGCATATTGCCAAATATTAGTTTTGATTTTCTTCGTCTTCAGTTCAACAGGGTGCTTCTGATTAAGAGCGTCCGGACCCTTGTTGTGAACCGCTGTTTCCCACCCGCTGCGCTTGGTCGGTTCCATAAGTGGGTTGAATGTCTTCAGTTTGCCATTAGAGAAGATGATCATTAATTCATAGCAATTCGTGTAAGCATTAGACCGCATGAAAGGAGTGTTTTTCTTCTGATAGATCATCACATCATGAACGGTCCACCCAACATCACGGCCTATGAGTGCATGTTCAAAACTGCTAAGGCTCCGCCCTCCATTAATTCTTTCTCCAACTACCCATACACATACGCCTCCCTGTTTTGTCACATCGAGGATGGCTGACAACATTGTTTCTGCGTCAAACGAGTAACCCTCGTAATTCCTCAAATTGTCATATGGTGGACTGGTTACAGTAAGATCAACGCAGCTCTCAGTCCAAGACTTAAGAATCCCAACCGCGTCCCCAACAATGAATTTATTCATATTTTCCATGGATTAAGAAAGGGCCACCAAACGAGACAGGACATCATGCCCCGCATGCTTAATATAGGGAATATAATCATTCAAAGCTTATAGATTTGCTTTCGTCTAAAAAATATTCATATGCGTCTATCTTGGCAAAATGATTTCATACTCCCTTCGTCTCTTTTTGATATAGAAACACTGTCCTTACGATCTGCAATCTATCATAACTAAGTAATTCTCCTTCTTTTAGAGCCAAGCAGAAGATCCTCTCCAAAGCCCGATAATGCAAATAGGGAGAGTCGGAGCTACTAAATACCCGAAAGCTCCAATTGCTCGTAAATAACTCTTGTAAAGAGATGTCTTATTATGAGATAAGAACACTTTTTGTGTTTTTATCCTTTCTTCTGCCAGTATGCAGAACTCAGGGTTTATTTCAAACCCCATCCTATCCGAAGGCAAAGAGACGAGGTTTTACCTCCTCCAATATGTATCCTCGTTCAATAAGTAGAGGGTAGACCCAACGGAAGACATGTAGAAAAATGAAAACCCATGCTTCATGGTGTCGGGTTACGATGGTTAGTTAACGATGACTGAAAAGTCCCATCTCTACCCTCTTTCCTTTTTTTCTTAGGTGTTTTTTTCGGGGTACGGGGCTTCTTGTCTTTTTAGGTCTTCGGCAATGTCTTCTGCCTGCTTGTTGACTTCATCGGCAAGGCCTCGGGTGGCGTCTTTGAACTCTCGGATCCCTCGCCCCAGACCCCTCGCGAGTTCCGGAATCCGACGGGCACCGAAGAGTAGTAAAATGACCAAAGCAATGATCACCCACTCCCAACCTCCAGGCATCCCAAACAATAACACAACTATTTCGTAAGACGACATTCAAATTAGTGAAAGCCCTTTTGTACTAAACGGATACCACTAATCCATACTTATCCTTGAACTTCTTTATGCAAATTTTGATGAAGTCGATAAGAACTGTTACGGCTGAACACGCCCCCAAGAAGATGGCAAAGCCAATCATGGAACTCAGTCCCTCAGAATAACTCTCATCATCTAAACTTCCGTCCACCGCTCCACCAACTACACCTACCAGAGAAAGAAGCCACAAGGTCAATCCACCCGAACTCAAAAGGAACAACAGTATTCCAGTTCCCACTTTTCCCACATACATTCGGTGTATTCCCCATCCTCCTATAAAGAAGCATAAGAGAAGAGTGACAATATAACTATGCCTTGATACCTCCTCTTCTTTGGGGCGATGATCTTCACGACTACCTCTTTTCTGATCTGTGCTCATGACTCTGACTATTTTTAAGTGTTAAACAAAGGAGGAAACCATGTCCTCCACCTCAATATGGGGCAGCGTAAATAAATCTTATGGAATATCAAAAGATTAGGGAATATATACTTCTGAACCCCTTTGAGAAAGAAGATTCGGGAGTTATATAGTTTCTGATCAAATAGATTTATACGATAACTGCCTTTTTTCAAACTTAGCTCTTGCAACTTTGACAGTCGCTTCATCAATTCTCCCTTCCTCCA
>JAPOQI010000050.1 GCA_026710765.1 Cytophagales bacterium
AAGATAGAGTCCAATGGGAATTTACGTATAGAAGCCGAATCGGATTCTTGGTTCGTGAGGGTAAGAGATCAGCAGACAAATAGGTCTTATTTCTATGAAGGGTTTGACATGGAGGGTGCATGGGAGCTCAAAACGATAAGATTTCCGTATGGAAAGTACTGGGTAATCATAGGGGACCTTGAGAAGAAGAAGAAAAAAATATACTCATATATTAAAGAAAAACCCAAGGGCTTATGATCTATAAAGACTTGTGATTTCCAAAAATTTTATTAGCTTTGAGACCCTATTTCAAATCACATAATCTCCCTATATTCTTGCGATTGTGGATACAGAATGGTCCTTTGGCTGCGTAGGCACTGATCATAAACTGGCGGGAGTCTCTTTCCGTGAGGTTTTTGCATTAGATGAAAAGGAAGTGCTACAATCACTTGGACTCCTACAAGAAATACACGGAATCCGAGATGTCCTCATAATTTCTACCTGCCATCGTACAGAAGTTTTCTACAGCTCAGTACAAAAAGACGCCATCCAGGAAGAAAAAATCATCAAAATCCTATGCCTCGTAAAAGGTGTCCCGTATCAGGACTCCCTTAAGGATTCTTTTTTCTTCCTGAGAGATAAAGAAGAAACCGTGCGAAGACTTTTCCGAATATCAATCGGACTTGAATCTGGGGTTCTGGGAGATGTGCAAATATCAGGACAGGTCAAAAATAGCTACCGAATCTCCGTAGAAGCAAGCCATCAGCATGCCACCATGAGTGCAGCCCTGCACCGACTCATGCACACCATCTTCTATACACATAAGTGTATCGCCCAAGAAACCTCTTTCCACCAAGGTGCGGTGTCTGTACCTGCTGTCGCGGTAGATTGGATAGAAAATATGTTTTCAACTGAAAAAAAACCCAATATACTTGTTGTCGGAATGGGAAAAATAGGACAAGATATATGTAGAAATCTTTCCAGAATCTCTGCAGAAGTCGCCGTCACGAATAGAACCCAAAAAAAAGCAGAACATATGTCCAAAACCTGGGGATTTAAACTCATAGACTACAAGCAAATCAAAAAGCAGATTGCACAAACAGATGTACTCATCTCTTGTGTCCAAAGGAAAGAACCCCTTTGGAAAAGAAATGACTTTCTATCCAAGGAGAATCAATGCCGTTATGTCCTGGACCTATCCGTACCCCGAAGCGTAGAACCCAATGTGGCAAAAGTTTCGGGTATTTTGCTACACAATGTAGATGACCTATTAAATGCCACAGCACAAACCCTTAATGAACGACAAGCCGAGGTCCGAAAGGTGGAAGAATTATTGGAAGACGGCATAAAAGAATTCCTGGATTGGGAAAAAGAACATAAATCTTTCTTTACCATTCAAAAGTTAAAACAAGCATTTGAAAAGCTCAGACAAGAAGAAATGTCACGGCATCTCAAATCTTGTACGAGTAAGGAGAAAAAAAAGATAGACCAAGTCACACGAGGGCTCCTACAACGGATCTTAAAATATCCTGCCATACACATGAAAGAAGCTTGCCGACGAGGTGAAGCCGAAGAACTAGATCAAATCCTACGCAACCTCTTTGATCTGGAAAAGGTTCAACACCGAAAAACATAAGCCTCTTGAGGATAGTTTTCTTTGGAAGCTCAACCTTTGGAATACCCAGTCTAAGGGGTATTTACAAAGCAAGACATCATCTGATCGGTGTGGTAACCGCACAGGATAAACCCCAAGGACGGAATAGAAAAATCAATCCTACACCTGTTAAACTCTGTGCGGAAGAATTGAAGCTCAAAATTTGGCAACCCGAAAATCTAAATTCAACCGACTTTTTGAAGCAAATGAAGGACCTCAAAGTGGATATTTTTGTTGTGGTTGCTTTTCGTAAACTTCCCCCTGAATTGTTCACAATACCAGAACATGGAGCATATAACTTACACGCTTCATACCTACCCGAATATCGCGGTGCTGCACCGATCCAACGAGCCTTGATGGCAGGAGAAACTCAAACAGGACTCAGTCTCTTTAAGTTGAAAGAAAGCATAGATACGGGAGATATTGCTGCACAAATACGAATTCCTATTGCAGAAACAGATAATTATGAAAGCCTCTCTAGAAAACTATCGCAACAAGGGGCTAAGTTGATACTTGAGAACCTCGAAAAAATAGATTCAGGAAACTTAAAACTATATCCACAAAAAGGTAAACCCTCTCTGGCACCCAAAATTAAAAAAGAAGATAAAATCATAAATTGGGAACAAACCCCCCAACAAATATGTGCTCATATTAAAGCATTATCCCCGTATCCCTGTGCACAAACACAATATAAGGGACGAAAATACAAAATCGCACAAGCACAAATATACAACCCTACCCATCCACAAACCCCAACACAACCTGGGACATGGCACACGGAAGGAAAAAAAAGACTCTATGTGGAAGGCATACATGGATATGTGGAAATACTGTGCCTCCAAGAAGAAGGTAGGAAAATGATGAATACCCTAAACTTCCTCCAAGGAAAACAAGGAAATATCTAAACACAAACCTGATGAAAAATCCGAAATTCAAAGGAATTGCCGTCTGCTACGGAACACGAGGCGTAATCGGGAAAAAGGGTCAACTACCAGCACACCTGCCACAAGATATGGCTTTCTTCAAAGAACAACCCCTCAAAAATACCGTCGTCATGGGCCGAAAAACCTTCGATTGTATCCCATCTAAATACCG
>JAPOQI010000018.1 GCA_026710765.1 Cytophagales bacterium
CACCCGAAAATACTTATCCACAACCCACAAAGACCTATCTACCTCAGCATGGAAAACAATTCAAGACTTGTGGAAAGAACATCCCAAAAAATTAATCCTTTGCGGACAACATCAAGATGAAAACATCGTCTCCCTACTCAGCACTTGGACCAAAAAATATCATATCCCCATCCTAGCCGATATCATATCCCAAGGACACCAAATTCCTGAAGCCATAACAGATACCGAAGACCTTTTTCCCGAGCTGAACAAATCCCTCATCCCCGATCTCATCCTAAACCTAGGCGGACATTTTCTTTCCAAACCCATGAAAAATTTCTGGCGAAAATATCCACCCAAGGTCCAATTGGTCGTCTCCCCGAGAAATGAAGATATCTTCCAATGCCTCAGCCATAGCATCCCCACATCTTCTAAGTCTTTCCTCGCAAAAGGATTGAAAAACCTCAAACACCAACCCAAACCCAATGAAATCACCTACTACCAAAACTGGATCCAAAAAGCAAAAGAATTCCAAACCCAGAAAAAGAAATTCTTAAAAACCCTAAACAAAGGATTCTTGCACGCCACAAACCTGGTCATGAATGCCCTTCCCCAAGACAGTTATCTGCACCTAGCCAATAGCATGTCAGTACGATATGCTTGCCAAGTAGGTCTGGCTGAGGGTCAAAAAAGGGTGCAGGTCTTTGCAAACCGCGGTGTGGGAGGTATAGACGGATGCCTTAGCAGTGCAGTGGGGATGGCCCTGGGCATACCTGATAAAATACATAGCCTTATCATAGGCGATATGGCCTTCTTCTATGATAGAAACGGCCTCTGGCATCAACATATACCTCATAATCTGCGCATCATCCTACTCAACGATCATGGTGGAGGCATATTTAAAATCATAGCTTCAACCCAAGATCTCCCCGAACGAGATGAATATTTTGTCACCCAACAGTCCTTATCAGCTCAAAATACTTGCTTAGACCTGGGGATTGAATATTTTAGAAGCTCCCCCTCATCCCCTAAAGATATTTCCAAATATTTACTCGAGTTATTTGACCCATCTACACATCCCAAATTATTAGAAATAGATAGCTTAGTCCCTTAAAAGAAGTATTCAAAATATATATACCATGTCAAAATCTGATTCCAAAATAAATCCAGTCCGCTGGCAAAACATCAAAAGCTACCAAGATATCCTCTTCGAGTTCCACGAAGGAATTGCCAAAATTACCATTTCTCGTCCCGAACTGCGAAATGCCTTCAGACCCCTCACGATAAAAGAAATGCAGGATGCCATGAACCACTGTCGGGAAGAAGACAAAATTAGAATCGTCCTGCTAACCGGAAAAGGAGATAAAGCCTTTTGTAGTGGAGGAGATCAACGGGTACGAGGCAAAGGTGGATATATAGATGAACATCAGATCCCACGACTCAATGTCCTAGACCTCCAAAAACAAATCCGATCCCTACCCAAACCCGTTATTGCCATGGTCAATGGTTATGCCATAGGAGGAGGACACGTTCTACACGTCGTATGTGACCTCAGTATAGCCGCTACCCATGCTAGGTTCGGACAAACCGGCCCCAGGGTGGGAAGTTTTGATGCCGGGTTCGGTGCCTCTTATCTAGCACGCCACGTAGGGCAAAAAAAAGCCCGAGAAATATGGTTTCTTTGCGAACAATATTCCGCAGAAGAAGCCCTGCAAATGGGACTCGTCAACAAAGTCGTACCTCTAGACAAACTAGAAGAAACCACACTCAAATGGTGTCATACCATCATGCAACATAGTCCCATCGCATTAAGAATGATCAAGGCAGGACTCAATGCCGAACTAGACGGACAAGCCGGCATACAAGAACTCGCAGGAGATGCTACCCTCCTATATTATCTCACAGAAGAAGCACAAGAAGGTAAAAAAGCCTTCCTAGAAAAACGAAAACCCAATTTCAACAAGTTTCCTAAATTTCCCTGATAGCCCCTCCTTCCCGAGTTTGGCAGGCCCCTCAATGGACTATGCCACATTCCTCACAATATTTCTTCTTCCCGACAGGTCGTTTCTCAGGTTTTTTTTTGTGTCCGAAATACTCAGGGTCCGTGTATCTCGGATCTGCATCCCGTTCCCTGATTGCCGCCTCATACTCCTTCCTCCGACGAAGTACCCGCTTTTTATATTCCTTTATAGACTCCCTGCGAATACCCACAGGACGATTCGGACGATTGCTGTCTCCATGTTTCCGAGTTAAGCGCTGATCCTTAGCCTCTATCTCCTTTCTCTGCTTCTCTAATTCCACCTCCCGAGTATTCTGAGCCCAAACAACATAGACCTGAGCAGCCCAACATAATAGAACAAGCCAGAAAATACGCAGCATCCCCTTCCCCAAAAGACGTCCAAAAACCTGCTCAATCACAAACACACACCATCTCAACCTATTCCAAGGTACCCCTAAGTATCTGTTCACGCTCTATGGCTTCAAACAAGGCCTTAAAATTCCCCTTCCCAAAAGACTTGGCGCCTTTTCGCTGAATCAGCTCAAAAAATAGCGTCGGACGAGGCTCCACAGGTTGAGTGAACAACTGTAAAAGATACCCATCCTCATCCCTATCCACCAAAATACCCAAACTACGCAAAACAGAAACATCCTCCTCTATATTACCTACCCGAGATAGAAGATCCTCATAATAAGTATCCGGTATCTTGAGAAATTCTACCCCACGAGATTTTAACTCCTCCACCGTTTCCACAATATTATCCGTGGCGATCGCAATATGCTGGACACCACTTCCCCTATAAAAGTCCACATACTCCTCTATCTGAGACTTCCGCTTACCCCTAGCCGGCTCATTTATAGGAAACTTAATCCTATCATTCCCATTACGCATCACCTTAGACATAAGTGCCGTATACTCCGTAGAAATATCCTTGTCATCAAAAGAAATCAATTGCGTAAATCCCATAACCCGCTCATAAAACTGAGTCCAGGTATTCATCTCACCCCAACCCACATTTCCCACCATATGATCTATATATTTTAGACCCAAAGAAGATGGATTATAATCCGAATCCCATCTCTTAAACCCAGGTAAAAAGACACCCCTATACGCCTTCCGTTCTGTAAAAATATGCACCGTCTCCCCATAAGTGTATATCCCTGACTGAACCACCCTTCCTCCTTTATCCTCTAAAGTCTGGGGCGATAAAAAGGGTTTAGCCCCCCGTTTCACCGTCTCCTCAAAAGAACGAGTCGCATCCTCCACGGTCAAAGCAATAACCTTCACCCCATCCCCATGCTCATCTATATGCGTCCCGATCTCCGTCCCAGGAACCAAAGGAGAACTGAAAATCAAACGCACCTTGCCCTGCTGAAGAGCATAAGACGAAATCTCCCGATCCCCCGTCTCTAAACCCCTACGAGCTAAAGACTGAAACCCAAAAGCTGTCTTATAATAATGTGCAGCCTGAAGGGCATTGGATACATAAAACTCTACATAATCCGTCCCAGAAATAGGTAAAAAATCCTCAACTCCTAAAGCCATTAGCCTAAATAATCTCTAAAAATCAAAATACCATTAACAACACAGACATATTCGTGCCAATATAAGTATAATTCTTCTAAATAAGAATCAAAAAAAATCTATATTCCCTATATTACTCCCGATATTCGAAATCTGTAAAAGAAACCATTTCTAAAATCCATGAAAACCTTTCTTCTCTCCCTGCTTCTCCTAAACCTAGGCGGTTGGAACCTAAAATCTCAAACGAAGGTTCCTGTTCTTCGTTTCCAAGAACTCAAAGAAAACATACAAGAAAATAAATCCTCTGTGCAGGTGATTAATTTCTGGGCAACCTGGTGTGCGCCTTGTGTGAGGGAAATTCCTTATTTCCAGGCAGTCCATGAAAAATATCAAAATCAATCTGTACGCTTCTTGCTCGTCAGCCTGGATTCTTCCAAAAAATTAGCCCGTGTAGAGAGATTTGTGAAAAAAAAGAAACTCAGTATGGAAATCGTTCTCCTGAACGAAACTGATTTCGATACCATACTCCCACAAATACATCCCAACATGGAAGGCGCCATCCCCGCAACCCTCTTCCTATGTGGGAAAAAAACAAAAGGATCCTTTATCCACGACTCCTTTTCTCAAAAAAAGCTTTTCCAAAGAGACCTTTCTCAAAAAGAATTAGAAAAAGAAGTCAAGGCCTGTCTCAATCGCTAGCCAAAACGAAATGATTTCTACAAAAAGACCTCATATTTTTTTTCTTCACAAAAAATACTTAACATAGGGCGGGAGTCTGAACGTAGATTCTCTATTAATTTTTTTGTACTCTAAATCAATATAGAACCATGAAATTTTGTACTCTAAATCAATATAGAACCATGAAATATAATACCATGAACAGAATAGGTTGTTTTTCTTTTTTACTCGGCAGTTTTTGGACCTTGGGTCTTCTTCTATCGGCTCAGTACAAGGTAGGGGATACGGTAGAAGACTTCTCTCTTAAAAATGTAGATGGGAAAGAGATTTCTCTCCTAAATCATAAGGAAGCAAAAGGTTTTATTGTGGTGTTCACCTGCAATACTTGTCCTTTTTCCCAAGCCTATGAAGATAGACTCATTCAACTCTCCGAAAAGTATACTCCTCAAAACTTTCACGTCATTGCCATCAATTCTAATGACCCCGAACGCAGTAAGGGAGACTCCTTCGAAAAAATGAAAGAAAGACATCAAAACAAAAAATTTAATTTTCCATACCTATATGATGAAACACAGGAAATAGCTAAGAAATTCGGTGCCAACCGAACCCCTCACGTCTACATCCTGCAAAAATCAGGACAAGTCCTTCAGGTCGCCTATATAGGTGCCATTGATGATAACTCCTGGAAAGTTGATAAGGTCAAGAAAAAATATGTAGAAAATGCTGTTGACTATCTAATAGCAGGTAAACCCATCCCTGCTGAGGAAAAAAATACCAAAGCCGTAGGCTGCTCCATCAAATGGCGTAAAAGCTAGCCGCCACAGCAAAATCCCTCCACATAACCCTAATAACGCTTTATTTCTTCCTGAAATAAAGCGTTATCGTCGTACCCTGGCAATTATAATGGGTCCGAATTGTCCTTTTAAGATAACGTTTATAAGTTTCTGGAACCTCTTGAGGATAATTGCAGAAAAGGAGAAAACTCAACGGAGGAGGAAAACTGAGTTGCATCGCATACTTGATACGTAACTGCCGACCCCGTATGGAAGGAGGAGGCACCTTCCTTATCTCTTCCAAAAGGAATTTATTAAGATCTGCCGTTTTTAACTGCTTACGACGGGTTTGATCTATCTCAGCAAGGGTAGAAACCAATTTATATATCCGCTGTTTGTCCTTAGCTGATCCGAATAAGATCGGAACATGAGACATTTCTCCCAAACGTTCACGCAACAAAATCGCATACTCCTTCGCCGTATTTGTTTCCTTCTCCACCAAATCCCATTTATTCACAAAAATAACAAGACCCTTTTTCTGTCTATAAGCCGTTTGCAAGATATGCATATCCTGTGTGGAAAGATTTTCAGTAGCATCTAATACCAAAACGCATACATCCGCTCGAGAAATGGATCGCAAAGCCCGAAGGATCGCATAAACCTCTATAGCCCCCCCCATTTTCTTTTTCCGTCTAATCCCCGCCGTATCTATAAATCGTAGGTGATACTGATAATATTTGTAATCTGCATGAACAGGATCACGAGTAGTCCCACGTTCCTCGTGCACAATACTCCTCTCCTTCCCAAGCAAAGCATTAAATAATGAAGATTTTCCCGCATTAGGACGACCTACCAAGCCTATATAAGGTGGAGAAATATTCTCAGTAGAAACCCCCTCTCCCTCAGGCCCTAAGACAGGAATATGAGATACCAAAGCATCCAAAAGATCACCCGTCCCCGAACCACTTAAAGCAGACAAAGGAAAAACCTCCCCCAAACCCATGGACTCAAAAAGATAATGACGAGACCATAAAGCTGTCGTGTCCAATTTATTTACGCCTACCACCAAAGGTTTATTTAGTTTTCGCAATAGGGATGCAATATCCTGATCCCAAGGTGTGGGGCCCGAACTATCTAAACGACCATCTACAAGAAATAAAATCAAATCAGCCTCTTCTAAAGAAGATAAAATTTGGTCCTGTATCTTCCGATGAAATATATTCCCCTTATCCATCCGCCAATACCCACCCGTATCTATCACAGTGAAATGTTTGCCATTCCATTCCACGTGCCCATAATGTCTATCCCTCGTTACACCCGGCGTCGCCTCCGTGATCGCCCTTGAATCTTCTATCAATCTATTGAAAAGAGTAGACTTACCTACATTCGGACACCCCACAATAGCAACTATCATGCTCTCATAGCTAATTTCCTATCCCTACACGTTTCAAACCCCTTTTCTCTCTTTTCCAAAGCGGCTGTACCTTGACACGAATAGCAAGATATACCCGCTTGGACAAAAACCGTTCCATGTCTTGGCGGGCAAGTTTTCCTAGCTGAGTCAAAGCCCTCCCTTGCCTACCAATCAAAATACCCTTTTGAGAATCCCGCTCTGTATAAATTATGGACTCCATCCGAACCAATTTTTCGCCTTCCTCAAAAGATCTAAGCAATACCGCACAGCTATAAGGAATCTCCTTATCGTATAATAAAAAAATATGCTTCCTAATTATCTCTGCCATCAAAAATCTATCGTTCCTATCCGATAACTGATCTAAGGGATAATAAGGTGGGTGAAAGGGAAGTCTATCGTAAATCTTAGACCAAAGAGTATCAATCCCCCACCCACGACGAGCAGATACCCAAGACCATGGTGTCTCAGCTTCCAAACCCACAGATCCAGAAATACCCTTATCCAAACCCTTGGGAAGTTTATCAATTTTGTTCAACACCCTTATGCAAGGAATAGAAGATCTTCCAATATCCTCCATGTAAGACCTCTCCCTCGAACTCATTTCTACTCCTCGAGTCGAATCCAAAACCCATAGCACAATATCTGCCCCCGAACAAGCCCGACCTATCTCAGATAACATATATTCATGAAGAGCATCCTTCGGACTCAAAAGACCCGGCGTATCCACAAAAATAGCCTGATAATCAGACCCATTTCGTATGCCCAAAATACGAGACTGTGTGGTTTGTGCCTTGTTCGTGACAATAGAAAAATGAGGTTCTTCAATCAATCTATTCAAGAGACTAGACTTGCCCGAATTGGGATAACCCAACAAAACAATGAAGCCCGATCTCCATTTCTTCTCTTCCATCAGTGTTTTACTTGCAAAGCACTTGTTTTATTCTCTCATAATTCTTATCATAGGGCTAACTACTGCGGGGTGGAGCAGCGGTAGCTCGTCGGGCTCATAACCCGAAGGTCGTAGGTTCGATTCCTACCCCCGCTACAAAACTGTTCCCTGTCAGTAATATAACCCCGGATCAGAGGCTCAGCAAAACTATTCCTTGAAAAAGAGTAGCGTCCTAAGCTGCCGACCCCGCGACAAATATACAAGATAGGTCCCCCTACGAAGAGAAAGCCGAAGACTTATCTCATGACCAACAGGCATAAGAACACCTGAGTAAAAAACCTGACCCGATAAATCCAGTACCCTAAGAAAAGTCCTTTTATTCTCCAGCCAAGCCAGATGTAAAATATCCCCACGAATCGGATTCGGATAAACCCTTAATCCAACAAAAGAAGAGGTGCTTAAAGATGCAGAATCCGATACCTTAACCTCTTCCTTCTCCTCGGGAACTGAAGGGGGAACCGGTGTCGGACCTATCTTAAAAGACTCCTCCGAAATAACCTCACTAAGACCAACCCCAACCCTTATTAATCCATTCTGAGAAACAAAGCTAGGTACCCTAACCTTAATCTCAGTCCCATCTGCATTCACTTCATGTGCCAAAACATAAGCATGCACAAGCAAAGAACCTATGGAGACCCTATTATCCCCAGCCCGCAAAGAAAAGCCCGTACCCCTTATCGCAATCTCTGCCCCAACCGGTGCTATCTTGGGTTCAAAACCCGTCAGCCTTAATTCCACATCCCGAAAGACAAAATCCTCTGTAGATTTCACATATTCATAATCATCCAAAGAAAAAGGATCATAAGAAAGAGGATCTAATCCCCGAATTGTAAATAAATCCGTGGGTGCCTTCGTCTTTTTCCTACGAATCCATAGTTTTCCCGTTCGGGCATTAGAAGGTACCCGCACCTTCAACTCGGTCCGATCCGGACTCACATCATAAGGAACAGAAGCCTGCCCTAAAGGATTAGACGAACCAAAATAAACCAGATCAGGATCCCACGCATGACTGTGAAAACCACGCCCACGTACCGTGATAACCTGACCCACCCTAGCCGATTTAGGACTAAAATCTGTCAAACCAAGTGTCCCAACCGACTCAAGACGGAAAGAATGGGAAAATTTTACCTTCTGATCGCCCGAAGACAAAAAGAAAAGAGCATCACTGCTCTTAGCCCGAGGAGATGGAGGCACAACCACCTTAAATTCCGTCCCCTCCGCATTCACCTCAAAAGCACTCGCAGCATGATTTTCTATCTGATTGTTATCCTCAGCATGAAAATATATGATGTTGTAAGAAGCCTTAGCTAAAAATTCTGATCCCGTGACGGTCAATATATCTCCCGACTTCGCAGTCCGAGGTTGTACATCCGTGACAGAAAAATTCTGCGAAACTACCTTTATCTCCCCAGGACCCTTCACCCACTCCCAAGCATTACGGGTGTTAAGCCAAATGAAAGGTTTCCCAGACTCAGCAAAACGAGGTACTCTTATCCTAAGAACCGTGCCCTCCGGATGAATCCACTCGGCCCCAATACTCGTATATTTTGCACCATTTCCAAGAAAACCCAACCTACGTCTGGGAATCCCACTGCTCCCGATCGGACCCATATATAACTCATATACCTTCTCCCGACCCGGTATAAATCCCGTTCCATAGAAACTCAGCAGATCCCCTGGACGAACCTCCGTGGGCTCATGTCGAGTGATGGCATGAAGCCTCTTACCCACAACCTTTATCTGTCCCTCCGAAACCACATTATCAATATGAATCTTCCCCTTCCCTTCCTGCTTTTTCAGTAAATATCCCTCGGTCATAACAAAAACCTTCAATCTCGTCCCATCCCCATTCACCCCATGAGGAGGCCAAAAAGGATTCTGCGTTCGCAAATCAAGACCCAAACCTATCAGATGACCGCCATCCCGAACACCCGCATCCCGAGAACCCAAAGAAGGAACAAAACCCGTCCCCACAAGGATTAACTCATCTCCAATATGATACTCCTTCGGAAAAAAATCCGTGACGGTCAACGGCAAACGATCCACCGTAAAAGTCTCCGCACTCTCAAGTAAATGACGAGCGGAAAGCCACCTCCGCAAAGGACCCGTAGGACCCCAAATCCAATACTGAACAGGTCTAAAAAACTCTGTCCCACCCCCAGCTGACTTCCTAATAATTAAGAAAATCTTCCCTGTCTTTGCCGTAAAAGGAACCGATACCCGCATCATGGTTCCATCCGAACTCACAAAAGAAGGCGCTATTGTGCTTCCCGTAGGAAAGCCTTTCCGGGGCCAACAAATATCTCCATCCCCATTGCATTATCTTTGCGGACGCAGACTAGATGGTGGACCAATATAAACATGATTAAAACGAAGAATGGGAGAAAATCCCGTCCCCCTAAGAACAATCTCCGAAGCTACCTGACCACTACTCGGAGAAAAACCAGTCAACGTGGGTGCAGAATCATACTCGCGACTAGGTGCCAAAGGCCCCTGCCCACATAACTCAAGCCATACTGAAGAAAAAACTATCCAAAGAAAAACAAAAATCCCCGAAGAGCAACAAAAAATTCCCCGAATCAACATGTGTGTCCAAGACTAAACCACCACGCTTTCATAAAACACATACCACAAAATTCATCAATACCCTTTAATAAAGAAAGGGAACACCCACGCAATGCGCAGGCATTCCCTTACCCCACAAAAATGCAGAGACAGACAAAAAAGTGCCTGTCATAAAAAAAGACAGGAGGAGCAACAAAGTCTCCCCCTACCTAATTATACCATGGATTCCTACTCCTTAGCAAGTGTAAACTCCCACTTAGCATTAGGAGTTCCCTCCGTCCGCGCCGCAGCAGCGGCACCAGCTATCTCGTAAGAAAGCACTAGCGAACCATCTGTGTTCACCTTCAGCTTGCCATCTTTGAACTTATCGTCCACAACCGACCCACTGAATCGAGTCACAGGAATCACATCACCTGTTTTCTCACCCAGAGCATAGGCACCAGAAGTAGGGGCTACTTGTTTGTGACCCTCTTGAATGCCATCAGGAAGAGTGGCAGAAAAAGTCACAACAGGAAGCTCCTTGTCACCTACCGTCCTCTTCTCCTTCGCGGTCACCAAGGTCAGCTTATACTTGTCTTTCCATCCAGAAAGATCTCCCTCCTCCGACTTATCCGTCTTTACTTTCTTGGCAACATACTTCTGAACCGATCCATCTTCCACTGCATCCCCAAATATCTTCTTCAGGTCTTCAACCAGTGCCGTACCATATTGATCCTCCACAAACGGAGTCTCATCCGCAGGTGAATTACAGGAGAACACTAGAACAAATGAAAGCAATCCAAAAAAGATACCAAAAGACGATTTATACAGAACTCTTTTCATTTTAATTATAAGGTTATAAGGTTAAACTAAAAAACTACAAACATTAAAAGGTCCAACCTCGGAAACCCGAGGACAACCCACAGGAAGATCGGAAGAGC
>JAPOQI010000016.1 GCA_026710765.1 Cytophagales bacterium
AGCAGAGAGGGCAGATAGTTTGGGGGTAGATATTATCAATTCTTCTTTGGGATATAGAGAATTTGAGGACAGCACGATGGATTATGATTATGAGGACCTTGATGGAAAAACCGCTCTTAGTACCTTGGCAGCTAAGTGGGCAAGTGAGCGAGGTATTTTAGTTGTTAGTTCTGCGGGAAATAGTGGGGATCGATCTTATCCTTGGGATAAAATAGTAGCCCCTGGGGATGCTCGGGAGGTAATCACGGTGGGGGGAGTACATGGGGATGGATTGCGGATTGAATTCAGTTCCAAGGGACCCAATTTTGATGGACAACTCAAACCCAATGTGATGGCACCCGCTAAGGAAGTTTTGACGATTCGTCCTGATGGGAGTTTTGGTGTCTCGGACGGAACATCTTTTTCAACGCCCCTTATTAGCTCTTTATTGGCAGGTTTAAAACAGTACTATCCTATGAAGACAAGTAAGGAGTTAAAGACGATATTGTACGAGTCAGCCGACCATTATGATGCGCCTGATAGTCTTTTGGGCTACGGTGTACCTCATTTTCTTAAAGCTACACAGGGTTATCCGCCTGAGAAACACCCTAGTCTTCATGTCTTTCCAAATCCTGTTTATCAGGATAAACTTTCTTATGGTATAGTTTATGTGGAATACATGTATACTTCCTTATCTCCTGATATAAAATTGATCATTTTAGACTCGGAAGGAAAGATTAGACGTCGTCAGACAGAGATGCGAATTCTGGGCAAATTATTTATTATCAGCATGAAGGGTCTTCCAAAGGGGATATATTTTATTAGACAATTTAGTGAGCGGGATCGGAAATATGCCCCTGATAGTTTAAAACTCATTTATCAATGAAAAAGGTTCAAGTATCTCCATCTCTTTTAGCCGCAGATATGGGGAATCTAGTTGAGGTTCTTCGTCGGGTGGACATAGCTGGGGCTGATATGATTCATTTAGACGTGATGGATGGGGAGTTTGTGAATAATTTGGGTATTGGTTTTCCAATATTGGAAGCCGTGAGGCGATATAGTCGTCTTCCTATGGATGTACATTTGATGCTAAGACATCCTGAACGTCATATAGACAGATTGAAGGGATTGGGGGTTGGACATTTTAGCGTTCATTTGGAAATAGATTCTATGAATCTTGAGTTATTATCAAGGTTTCGTAGTGATTCCACGACGGTGGGTCTTGCCCTCCGGCCAGAAACACCCATAGAAGATTCTTTTCCATTTTTATCCGAGGTGGATCGGATTTTACTTGTATCCGTGAATCCTGGTTTTAGCGGACAGAAGTTACAAGATCATGTTTATCAACGTATAGAATCTGTTTTGACAGAGGCCAGGCGACAGGGTAAAAAAGATTTAAAAATTCAGGTAGATGGGGGTGTGACCGTAGAAAATGCTCCCCTCCTGCAAAGGGCAGGGGCAGATATATTGGTAGCTGGGGGTTATATTTTTGCTCAATCAGATATAGAAGGTGCTATAAAAAAATTGAAGAGCATATGATCTCTTGTCCGAGATCATATCTACCCCTCGCGATATCCTTCATCTATTTCTGCTCCTTATCATCCCTATTTGGACAGATAGGTTGTGTTTCAGGCCTTCTGAGAGATTCGGATGGGAAGGGGGTTCAAGGTGCTCATGTGGGTTTGAACGAGGCTCAGACTGTGAGCGATAGTAAGGGTAGATTTATTCTTTGCACAGATTCAGGAACTTATCATTCTCTTCACGTTTCACATGTCATGTATGTGGAACATTTTGAAAATATATATATCTCCGCAGGTGACACGGTTTTTGTTGAGATTAGGGTGGAAGAGGCGGTTTGGTTTTTAGAGGGGTTGAGGGTTTGGTCGGTTCAGGAACCTGTTGAGTGGTTTAGGTTAGGCACGGCAGAATTGGATGCCGTGCAAATAGAGTCCGTACCTACTTCTGATGACGACATAGGTCAGATCGTATCCCTCTTACCTGGGGTGACAGGGGGTATGGGATTATCTAATAAATATTCTGTTCGTGGGGGCAGTTTTGAAGAAAATCTTGTCTACATAGAGGGTATTCCAATTTACACCCCATATTTAGTTAGTTCGGGACAGCAAGAAGGATTGGGGGCCATCAATCGGAATTTTCTCAAAAAGATCACCTTCTCAGCCGGAGGTTGGCCACCTAGGTATGGGAACAGGTTGTCTTCCCTTTTGAACGTAGAGTACAAATATCCTCAGGAGAAATTGGGTAAGGCACAGATAAATCTTTTGGGCACCAACACGCACTTAGAAGGTAGTAATGACTCAGGTAGGGTTCAATATATGATTGGACAGCGTTACAAAAATACCCGTCTGATCCTCAACACCAACCCAATCAGCGGACAGTATCAACCCAATTTTTTTGACCTTCAAACCCTTATTAGATATAGTCCTCGTGGCTCAGAATATGGGAAGATCTCCTCAGAATATGTTTTTCTGGGAAGCTATGCTCGGAATCAATATCTTTTTTTTCCGAGATCTCAAAAGACCAAATTCGGAACTTTTTCCCAAACACTCTCTTTTGTAGCAGATTTTGAAGGAAGATTTGCTTTGGCCCATGATATTTATCAAAGTGGGATCAAGGCAAGTTATGATCATGTAAATGGGATGTATTGGAATGTGATTTCTTCTTATGCTTTTTCTCGTGAACGGGAGCATTTGGATTTAAAAAACGAGTACAGGTTATGTGATGTAATATTAGACCCGACACAGTCTCAAGCAGATTTATGTCGTTCAGAGATTGGAACAGGTAAGAATTTTTCCTACGAACGAAACCATTTACGAGCTTTTTCCAATTTTAATGAGGTTCAATGGAGTACTCCGTTTGTGTCCAGGAATCGGATAGAGGTCGGGTTGAATATCCTTCAAGACTATGTAGATAGTCATATTGCAGAGTATCAGTACGCAGATTCTGCGGATTATACGACGATCTTATCCAAGATTCAACAACATCATGAGTTAAGAAGACATATTTGGGGGGGATATGTTCAGGATAGTTTTCATAGTTCAGATTCTTTAAAGTGGTTAATAGGTGGTTTTAGATGGGGTCATTCTACCCTTGTTTCTCCTGAGACGTGGATAAGTCCTCGTGTTCATTTTTCTTTCAGACCAGATTTAGGTTCTCCTTTTACTTATAGGGTATCGCTGGGTTTTTATCATCAACCCCCTTTTTATAGGGAGATGCGTGCGATTGATGGGAATTTGAGTACGGGTCTGCGTTCGCAGCAGGCTTTTCATGTACTGGCAGGTGGGGATTATAGATTTGTTTCCTGGGGTAGGGATTTTGTTCTATTTGCGGAGGCATACTACAAACATTTGAGTCGCCTTATTCCTTATGAGCAACGTGAGTCTCTTGTACAATATTATAGTTCAAATACTTCTCATGGCTATGCCTATGGCTTGGATCTCCGATTGCATGGCGCTTTTATTCCGGGTGAGGAGTCTTGGTTTAGTCTGAGCCTGCTTAGCACCTCAGAAGACATAGCAAATGATGGTTTTGGATATATTCGCCGTCCTACGGATCAAAGATTCACCCTAGGGTTTTTTTTCCAAGATTATCTTCCATTTTTACCTTTTTGGGGAGTCCATCTCAAAGCTCTTTATGGTACGGGTCTTCCGTTTAGTCCTGTGGGTGAAATACATCATCGTAATTATTTCAATCCGCCGGAGTATTATCGTCTTGATGTGGGTATCTCTCGTGAATTAGGCTTTCTTAAGAGCCTCTCTTATGTTGAAAAGGTAGTTTTATTATTGGAGGTTTTGAATACCTTGGAGACACCCCAGGTCCTTTACCACTCATGGGTCCGTACTCATATGGGGCAGCAATTTGCAGTCCCTAATGTATATGATGCCCGTTTTGTAAATTTCAAAGCCAGGGTTGATTTTCGCTATGGTAGGCAATGAGTTTTTCTTCTTCTAAACTTTCTTTGTTTTTATCTCATATATGGTAAAGACGAGAGGTTTTCTTATCTTGGTTTTTGATCTTTCCTTTGAAGGTTGGA
>JAPOQI010000015.1 GCA_026710765.1 Cytophagales bacterium
CGTTCACCCGTTTGAGTGGAATGGGTTTGGAGAGCATATTTAGCGCCTCATTTAACCAGTTTCCATAGTGTACGAAGGCATAGGGGGGTAATTTGGGTAGGGAGTTATGAATGAGTTGTTCGCTTCTTTTTCCCGAGTTCAGGATCAACTCAGGGGATGCATTGGCTAGGGCTACCTGTATCCCTTGTCGTATACTGGCTATATATGAGCTGGTGGAAAAGGGTGTTACGATGCCGGTACTGCCTAGGATGGAGATTCCGTTTCGGATACCCACCCGTTCGTTGAGGGTTCTTTTCGTGAGTTTTTCTCCGTCTTTGACCGATATTTTGATGGAGACACCTTTTTGGGAGACTCCGAATTTTTTCAAAATATTTTGAGTGGTTTGAATCATCATATCTCTGGGTTTGGGATTGATGGCAGGTTCTCCGATGGGTAGTTCTAGTCCGGGTAGGGATACGATGCCTACTCCTTTTCCGGGTAGGAACAAGATTTTTTGGGAGGAATTCAGACATAGCTCAGCAGTTATTTCGGCTTGATCTGTCACATCGGGATCATCTCCAGCATCTTTTATGGTACTGCACGAGGCTTTTTCGGGATCAAAATTACACTCTTTTATGTGGAAAAGGACATTCTTTTTTTGGGGTAGGTCTATGCGGACATGTGAAATATTTTCTTGTTTTAACAGACTTAGAAGGGCTGCGTGTGTGCACGCTGTGGCACATGCTCCCGTGGTGTAGCCGTATTTTAGCTTAGGTGTATCCATGGGATTTAAGACGGTTTCGTAAATCTTTTTTGTTGAGAATGAGTTGGAATACGGGAGGTAGGGGTGGTGTTTTGAGGACGAATAGGGGTTTTTGGGTTTCTAGGCAGGCTTCTATTTTTATATTCAGCCCACCTTCTTTACCACTTTCTTTAGTTAATACGGCAGATGGATTTAGTTTTTGGATAAGTTGTTTTTCAGATTTTAAGTCTTGGGGTGTACCTAATATTAGGTATTGGGTAGGGAATTTCCATGCTTCAGCTTGTTTTTGCGAGGAGTCTTTGTCCATGATTCGGATCCAGCAGGCTTTATTTTTCCAAAATGCTTTCAGGGGAGGAATGGATTTTAATCCGCTCAATGCAAGTAGGCTTGATAAAGGAAGAATTTGGGGAAGGAGTTCGGAGAAATCTTTCACATAATTGATCAAGCTATGAGATATTCGTGGGTATTCTTTTCGGACGATCCTATAAAGGGGGAGTTTGAAGAGGGTTTGAGCTAGATTCGCATGGAGTTCTGTAGCGAAGGGATGCGCTGCATTTAGTACGAGTTGGATCTTATATCTTTGGCAGAACCCCCGCAGATTTGAAGGGTTCAGATCGCCATATCTATATTTGCCCGCACCCTGAAAATGGATCTGATGTCGGGTAGAATACACATAAGGAATTTCCCATTCATCCAAGCATTCTGCGGTTATTTTTCCTTCTGTGGTTCCGCCTAGGAGGAGAATCATGCCGTGTTCTTTTCTATGTTTTTTTTCTTTTTTCTATGAATATGATAGTGTTGTGGGTGATAGAGTCGAGATCTTGTAGGGACTCTTTTTCCTATGGCTTCTCCTATGATGATCAGGGTAGTTCGTCTGTATTTATGTTTTTTTATGAGTTCGGCTAGTTCTTGAAGACGGCTTCTATGTACTTTTTCTTCAGGTTCGCCTATTTTGTAGAGTACAGCAAGGGGTGTGTCTGGGGGATAATGTTTTAGGAGTTGGGTTTGGATCTTTTTTGCGAGGGGTGCACTTAGGAAGAGACAGAGGGTAGCTCTTAGGGCGGCTATGTTTTCTAATTTTTCTGTTTTAGGCATAGGGGTTTTTCCTTCTCCTCTGCTGAGCACAATGGTTTGACTTCGTTCGGGCAGGGTGAGTTCAGATTTTAATCGGGCAGCTGCCATTTGGAAGGCGGAGATCCCGGGTATAATTTCGTAGCTCATGTTTTCTCTTTCAAAGAAGATAATTTGTTCTTGAATCGCACCATAGATACTAGGATCGCCTGAATGGAGTCGGACAATACATTTTCCTTCCCCATACCATTGACTTATTTTTTCCTGTTGCTCTTCTAGACTGAGGGATGCAGAATCTAGCTTCTCGGCTTGATCAGGAATATGTTGGAGCGTACTTTCTGGAATCAAGCTGCCCGCATATAGGACCGCTTCAGCTTGATCTAACCAGGCTTTTCCCCTTAGACTGAGCATATCCTCTCCCACCCCGGCACCTATTATGACAATATATCCCTGTCGTTTATATTGGGGAAGGAGTCCTATGGCGTAGGTAAAGAAATGTTGTGTTTTAATTTTTTTCTTTTGCTTGGGTATTATCCAACTATGTTCTTGGATTAGGTGGGCTACAGCGGCTTCTGAGACGCTGGGCGTATTGACCTTTTTTAAAACACGGGAAGAGGGATTAGGGACGGGGTAGCTAGATAATGTGGATGCGGGTATGCCTTTGAGTTCCCACCCTTCTTCTTGACAGATTTGTAGATAGGCTTTTTCTTTGCTTTTAGCGTCCAGGGTCCCCAACATGCTTAGGCTTTCCCAAGAGATTCCGTGTTGGCGGATTAATTTTTTGAGTTCTGTGATAAAGGTGGGAGCTGGGATATCGCGTGTACATCCGCTTCCTAGGACCAGACAAGGGGGATAAAAGGACCAGGTGGGGATATCAAATTTGGGTCTTTGATAGCCAACATATAGACAGAGTTGATAAGGGGATGTGATTAGATTTAGGCTACTGTGTCGGAGGTCTACGAACTTGGGTAGGGTTTTTTCGAGATAACTAACACCGGGGTCTTTGATTTCTGTAATAAGGAGGGTAGGTTTTTGTTCTAGGAATTGGCTTAGGAGTTTTGGGGTAGGGTGGGTTTTTTTTTCTTTCCATCCGAAGGTTTTAGCTAGGGTATCCAGGTTCCACACGTGTTTTTCTTGGGAGGAGGTGCTGGGGAGTATGCGGGCTTGGACCCGTTGGCTGAGTTCGGCAAGGGTTTCTTGTAGGATGTGTTGATGTGCGCCTATGATGCTTTGGAGGTATTGGCCATTTTCCGAGAGGTGTAATATGGGGGGGTCTGTTTTTTTATTTCTCAAGAATGGGGCTATGCTTCGGACACAAATTCCTATGGAGCAGATGAATACCCATATATCTGCTTCATAGAAGGTCTTTTTCATGAGTGATTTTACGGAGCTGATCTCTATGATTTGGGGGTCTTGCAGGTTTTTGCATGTAGAGAAAAGCCGTGCTTTGGGAAGATCTTTTATGAGGGATTTTCCCAAAGTACAAGCCTGACTACTCAGGGAAAGGACATAAAGACGACATGATGGATTCATGGTTTTTGTGCTTGCAGAATGGTGATCGGTTGATGTTCGGGCAGCTGTATTTTGGTTATTTTTTGTGTTTTCCATCCTTGCTTCTGAGCTTGTTCTAGGAAGATGTCTTCAGATTTTAGGGCATTGATTACGACGATACCCCCGGGTGATAGGTGGGTATTGATTTTGGGAATCATGTCATGTAATTTTCCGCCATGCCCTCCGATGAAGACGGCATCAGGTTTTGGAACTTGACTCAGGTCTATTTCTATAAAATCCCCTATGAGGGATGTCATGCCCGGCAGGCCCCATCGTTGGGTGTTTTTTTCCCAGAGAGATTCACACACAGGGTTTTTTTCGAATCCCACCACCCTGAGCGCGGGATTTTTTAATTTTGCCTCCATACTAATAGAGCCCGTACAAAATCCGATATCCCAAAGGCATGTTTGCTCCAGAATGTTTAGGGCATGGAGTGTCATGAGACGGATGGGCATCTTAGTGATCATGTTGGGCCTTTGTGGGAGATGATGTAGTTCTTGATCTGGAATCCCGAACGGGATAGGACGCTTTTGATTCCGAATGAGGAGAACAGCATTGAGGGATGAGAAAGAACTAGCTGCGGCCTCTTGTAGGGTACAGGATTTTAGCCTTTCTTCTTTTCCACCCAGATGTTCTCCCACCCACATAGAATAATTGAGATAGCCGTATGAGATCAAATATTGGGCGATATAGGAGGGGTTATGTTGTTTATCGGTGAGGATGCCGATATGGGTGGATTGTTTAATCAGGACCCTATCCAGGCTTTGCATTGTTCGTCCGTGAAGGCTGATCGTATGTACGAGATGAGAGGGAATTTGGGTGATCTGGCAGAGTCTTTGGATGGAGCTGATGTGTGGGAAGAGATAAATTTTTCGTTCAGGGAATCGGTTCACCAATAGGTTTCCGATTCCAAAGAATAAGGGGTCTCCCGAGACGAAGAGAATAATATCTTCTTTGTCTTTTTGAGCATATTCATTGAGGACCTGTTCTAAGGGGGGATTTAGGTCTATCCAATGAGCATGGGTGGGGAGTAGATATTGGACCCATTTTTTATGTCGCTCAGATCCTGAGAAATAGGTAGTTTGGGCAATGAGTTTTTGTTGTTCTTCGCTCAGTGGAGGACAGGCGTCGAGCATCCCGAAGAGATACAAAGACATGGTGGCTTAGGGAATACTTAGAGGAAACGGCTGGCTTCTGGGAGGGAAAAAGCAGAATTAACGAGTGCGGTAGCTAGGGGGCTACCTCCTTTATGTCCTTGTATCAGGGCGTAGGGTAGGGATTTTACCTTTTTCATACGTGCCTTAGCCTCCAGGACGTTGATAAATCCTACGGGGGTTGCGATAATTCCTTGGGGGGCGATAAGTTTTTCTTCATATAGCTTGAGGACCTCACTGAGTGCTGTGGGAGCATTTCCTATGACAAAGAGGGCTTTGGGATGCTGTAATGCAGCATCGTGTATTCCCCTTTGGGTACGGGTACTTTGTTCTCCTAGGTTGGGGAGTTTTGTTTTATTGAGGTGGCAGATGATGGAATTGCCGTATTGTTTTCTATACGTTTCTAATCCTGTGGCCACTGTTTGGACGTCAGTTACGAGGGTTCCGCCTTGTATGAGATATTCGTGCCATTGACTAAGTGCATGGGTTGTGAGGAAGAGATCTTTCCATAGGGTTGGATCTCCTGTGGTGTGAATACATCGTAGGGCTGCCCATAGAAATTCCTTAGAATATTTAGTTCTCTGGGTCTGTGGCCAGAGGGAGAGGATGTGTTGAAAGCTCCTACTTTGTATATCATTTTCTTTTGGAGTGGGATAACCTCTTGGGGTTATCATGAGATTTTGATGGACGAAGCTATCTTCATTACCTATTAAGAGGATAGAGAACATATCTATATCCTGGGGAGATAAATCTTTTAGCGTACTTAGATATACCTCTTCTCGGCTATGACCAAGAGATTTTCCCACAGCTACGGGGCTTTGTGGATTTCTGTATTTGAGAAAAGATTGTCTTGTAAATTCTAGTTGCCATTTTCGTTGAGAACTTCGGGGATTATATAAGAAGGTCACAAAATTAGCCATTGCGGCAGCCTGAATTCGTTTTTCTATGCTTTGCCATGGGATTAGATGATCGGAGAGGGAGATGCAACAGAAATCTTGTCCGATGGGGGCACCTATTCGGGCAGCTAGGGTTTGGAAGGCAGAAACACCTGGAATGACCTCTATTTTAAGATTTATCTGTTCTTTGGCAAGCATTTCATAGGTAATGGCAGCCATGCCGTAGATATTGATATCGCCTGAACTGATTAAGACCACTTTTTCGTGTTGCTGAGCCAGTTGAAGGGCATGTTCGGCTCGTTTTTTTTCTTCTCCGAGTGGGTAGGTGAAGATTTGTGTCTCAGGGACTATATGGGTTTGGATGGCTTCCACATAGGCTTTATACCCTACGATGATCTGGGCTTCTTCCAGCACTTGTTTGGCTCGGGGGATAAGATAGTCTTTTTGTCCTGAGGGACCTATGCTTAGGAGGAAGAGCATCGCATCAGGATTAGGAGTGCAAAATAGGGAATGCTTTTATTTTTTAGATGGCTTAGGTCTGAGGTGGTGAAGGAATTTGTTTGCCCGATATGTTCTGCATAGTAGGGTTTCCAGGTTTTTGTATTGATTAAGTAGGGGTATAGCCAGCTCCAGACATGTTTTACCTTAAAAAAAACCACCGTATTCACATCTTTTACCTGTTGGATAAAGTTTTCAAGGTTTGGACAAGAGGATAGAAAGAGCATATTTTCGGTTTTTTTCAGGAGGGAGAGATTAAGTTCAGCGGCGGCTTCTGCGTAGGAGCTAATACCTGCTTCCCTTCGCACTTCCACCCCTTTTTCGCTTAGGCGTTCGGCTATTTTAGCTATGCTGGCATAGATACTTATATCTCCTTCACATGCCATGCAAATTTTTTTTCCTTCTTGAACTTGGTGTTTTATTTCTTCGGCTATTTTTTTATAGATCTGTTCTTGGGTTTGGATTTTTTCTTGTAGGCATAGATTAAAGGGTTTGAGGGGAATATGTGTAGGGATCTGGCTTTCAGAGAGGATAGATTTAGATAGAGAGGGACCTCTTAGGGGTTGAGGGTAGTAGATGAGGTCTGCTTCTTGGAGTCTTTTTTGAGCTTGCAAGCTGATGAGTTGTGGATTCCCGGGCCCCAGGGAAACCGCATAAACAGGTGGCTTCACTCCCCGTGCTTTTTCTTACGTTTGTAAAGAAAGAGCTGCCATCTTTCTTCTTGAATTTTATCTTTTTCCATAAACCGTCGTGCCCAGAGGAAGGCTAGGTCTGAGAGGCGGTTTAGGTATGCCATGGCGTAGTCCTCCACCGAATCTGGATCTACTTTTTCTAAACTGATCAATCTGCGTTCTGCACGCCGAATTTGGGTTCTAAATACGTGGCAAAGACTGGATAGGAGATTTCCACCGGGTAGGAGAAAATAGTCTGAGGGAGAAGACATATGGGCTTCTATTTCGTCTATCCATGTTTCACACATGGCGGATCCGTGGATAGGTTTGGGATTGGGATTTTCTTTTTTGGATACTGAGGGGCGAGCTAGGTGGGACATCATATCCATGAGATCTTTTTGGATGATTTGCATTCGTTTTTGCCACTCATGTTTTATGGGGAGTTGGCTCCTTAGTAGCCCTAGGGTTGCATTGGCTTCATCTATTGCACCATTGCATTCAATCCGTGGGCTGTCCTTGGACTCTCGTTTGCCACCGAAAACCCCAGTTTGACCCTTATCACCCTTTCGGGTATATATTTTCATGACCCTACTATTTCTCTAAGAAGTTCCTCATGTAGGTCTTGTTTTAGGGTTTCGGCGGAGAGGTGTTCTCCGATGAAGACCAATCTTGTTGCTTTGGGTTCATCTTTTTTCCAGGGACGATCAAAATAACAATCAAATCGTTTCCCTACGGCTTGTAAGACCATACGCATGGGTTTATGGTTGATGTGCACGAATCCTTTGATCCGATATATCGTCCATTTGCTGAGCAATTTCTTTAAGGCTTTTATTAATTGTTTATGATCGTGTGGATGATCTATTTGAAGAAGGCAGCTGGACAGACTTTCGTCATGTGTATGATCGTCGTGTGTGTGTGGATTTTCGGGGTTATCTGGGTCTACGAGGTGATTTACCTTTTCTTCACTTTGTTTTTCTTGTCCTAGGAGTACCTGGATGGGTAGTTTCCCTTTTTGAGCCATTAGGCAGGGGACCTCTTGGGGCATTTGCCTTCGGAGCTGCTTTTTCACAACCTCTATATCTTCTGGGGATAGGAGGTCGGACTTGCTTAGCACAATTAGATCGGCACATTTAAGTTGATCTTTGAAGAGATCTTCCAGAGTGGTTTCATGATTCAGGGAATCATCGGCTTGTCTTTGGGCTTCTACTTTATCTCTTTCACAAAGACTTCCATCTTGTTGTCGGGGGAGGTCTACCACGGTAATCACGGCATCTATGGTGAGTTTTCCTCTTAGGCTGGGCCAGTGTATAGCTCGGAGGAGGGGTTCTGGGAGGGCTAGCCCTGAGGTTTCGATCAGGATATGATCCCAGTTTTCATCTCGTGCGAGTAGTTTGTTCATGGTGGGTAGGAAATCTTCCTGCACGGTACAGCACACGCAACCATTGGATAGGCTAATGATGTCTTCTTCATCACAACCGCATTCCGTATTTTTCAGGAGTTGTCCATCCACATCCATTTCTCCAAATTCATTAATTAGAAAGGCCATCTTTCGATCCTGTACCTGCTTGATAAGTTCTCGGATAAGGGTGGTTTTACCTGATCCTAGAAATCCTGTGATGATGGTGATGGGAATTTTTTTCATGGGAAAAGAATATCGGGTGAATGAAAATTACTTAGGTGAATTTCTGAGTGCCATACCCATAAAGCGGATATTTTCTCTCTCAGCGTATTCGGGATTAAGAAGTTTACTTAATTGTCTTAATGCTACAAAGAAAATGAAATTTCTGGATTCATCCAGGAAAAGAAGCCAATCTAATCGTTCTTCAGATTCGGCGCCACTTCGTAGGATGAGAATACGAGGTGGAAATCCCAAAGAAATTTCTTCTGTGGGACCAAAATTGTAGGCTTGATTTTCAACGAGAGTACGTAGGGAAAGTTCTTTTACCTTTTGGCTTAGGGAGAAGGAAACAGGTTCAGCAGATGTATTATTGTGCATGAGTCTAAACCCGTGATAAACCCCATCCATGGTTGTTTGGTCCAGGGTTTGGGGGGGGATCTTGAAGGCAAGAATGCTTTTGGGACGATGGGTTTCATGTGTAATGCCTGCAAACATATCTTCTTTGGGTTTTTCGGATGTGAAGGAGGGAAGCTTTTCTTCGTTTAGTGTGTTAAAGACCATGGTTCTTTCTTCATAGTTCATCCTTAGGGAACCTGAGTTCTCGAAACTTAGGTCCGTCCATGCTTGGGTTTTATTTTGGAGCAGGGTGCTGAGTGGAAGACTTTGTAGTTGACCCTCGTAATATCCCTTTTCTTGATTTTCTTTTAGGTCATTGGGTATTCGTAAGAAGGAAATTCGGGAAGCCTCTGGACTCATGAGAAAAACGATATAATTTCCGGACAGGCTTTCTACCCATTCTGTATCCCCTAGCACAAAATGGGATAGGGATCTGGCTATTGTCCAAGTATTTTTCACATATCCTGCGGGAATATTGGAAAGGAGGTATGAATCCGTGCGAATGACGAACTGATTGATAGAATCTGTGGAGATGGCAAAGACGTGGCTATATTCTTCATAGCGTTCTAGGAGTAGGGAAGATTCACTTATGCCCGTTGTTTGATTCTGATAACCCAGAGACTGTGGATCACTTAAAGAGAGGGATACAACATCACTTAGGGAAAAGGATATAATATTGGGTTCTTCTCCGATCCCTATGCCTTCATATTCTTGGACTACGGGATTAGGTGTATCGGGGCTGTCTGTTTGGAGGGTACAGGAGGATAAGGAGATAAGGTTTGCACAAAATAGCCACAAGAAAATTCGTATCCATGTGTCCCGAAGGGACCTGAGGGCGGGGTACATAGACCTGATGGGAGTATATGTCTTGAGACTCGGCATGTTCACATCTGATCATTTTCTCAGATCATTCATCATCCGTTTCGAGGGGGACGTTGAGCGGGCAGCCGAAGAGGGCATTTTTCTTAATCTTATCCACTACTTCTTCGGGAAGATATTGTTCCCAACCTGTATTCTCACTTTGTATCATGCTTAGGATATCATCTGAAATAATAGACAGGCGGTCTAGATTTTTTGTTGGGATGTCCAGAATACGTTTTTCTTGCACGAAAAAGTCAAATAATGGTTTGACCCTTTCGGAAATTTGACTATCCCGTGCCCTCAGGATCTTAGATCCTGTATTTTTAAATTTGGTAGGGTACACGTAGAGATAGTGGTTCAATCCGTGGATAAAGCTCAGGGCCTTGAGCAGACCTCCTGTGGTTCCTTGATAGTATTTTTCATCAAATATCTTTTCTAAAGCCCTGACACCTAGAAGGATTCCTAAGCTTTTCCCTTCAGACATGATGGCAGATAGATATCTTGTCAATTTATAGTATTCGGCGAAATTGGATATGAGTACAGAATATCCTAGGGCACAAAGTAGGTCGGCTCGTTCTATGAAATCCTCTTCGTCGACGGATTCTTTTGAAGAGGCCAATTCTTTCAGACTGAGTTCCAATAAGACGATGGTTTCCTTTGGACTTTTGTTGGGAGATTCTTTGTGAAAGGCCTTCCATCCGGACTCCACCATGTCGGTGATGACCTTAGTGACGGGTTTGAAGCGCCCTCTGAGTAGGAGAATATTTTTTTGAGAGATAGTTTCATAGGGTTGTAAGATATTTCCATTGGCTTCAAATATGGTAGCATTTGTGAGTCCGTGCTTGACCATGAGTAGGCTGAGAAGTCTGTGGTCCCAGTATTGGAATCGGGGACCTGAAAATCTCATCATATCAATTTCTATTTTCTCCGCAGAAATTCCTTCCAGCAGGGAGGGAACAAAAACATGCGGACTTTGTTGATCCTGATAACAGGCGTAGAGTAGATTTACCCCTACAATACCTAGAGTCCTTTGTTGGGCAGTAGAAGACTTTTCTTTGAGCGTAACGTGGGCTATGAAATCATTGGGTTCGGCATTGACATGGCTTTGAAATCGGATACCAATCCACCCGTGGCCGACATAGTTATTTCGGGAACTTGCCATTTGGATGGTGTTGGCGAAGGCGAAGAAGAGAGTACTCTTGGCTCGTGGGGTAAGACGTTTGATCAAAAGATGGTACTCCTTGTCCAGGATTTGTTTTAGCCTATCTTCGCTCACATAGCTCTTACAGGGACCATAGATAGAGTCGCTGAATCTCATATCATAGGCAGATATAGCTTTGGCAACAGTTCCGGAGGCTTGACCTGCTTTGAAAAAAAGATGAGCCACCTCTTGTCCCCCACCAATTTCTGCAAAGGTTCCGTATATGCTCCTTTTCAAGTTAAGCTCAAATGCTTTTTCACGAGGACTAAGGGTGTGGAGAACCCGATCAGAATCTGATTTCATAGTATAGGGAAGAGGGACACTAAGGGAAGGAATTTCTCAAATAATTTGGAATAAGGCCTGTTTCAATAGCTTTGTGGGAGATAGCTTTCGTGTTGAACAAGTTCATCTGCAATTTCCCTTCTCAATGAGAACACATCGGGCATCTCATACCTGATCAATCTCTTGATACCGGCTGTTAAAATTCTTTTCTCATCCTTACTTATGGGAAGATAACTAAGAATTTCCGAAGATCCATACTGAATTCTTTGTACAGCTTGGGACAGATAAACGCGTACAGCTTTTTGGTTGAGGTCTTGTTGATGTTTTTGACCTCTCAGGAGGGCTGATTCTGAGAGATAAACATAGGATATCATATCGGCCAGTTGCATCAAAAGTTCTTGTTCTTTTGAAATGTCTTGTTGAAAGAGCTGTACGCATCGTCCGGCCAGGAGTAGGATGGCTTTTTTCAGGGATTCTATAATCTGGAACTCATAGTCCAGGGAGTCTGGATTTGGACTTGTATTTAAGGTTGGGGGCTTTTTGAGGTCTTCCAAGACATTTAGAGCTGCTTTTTCCAGGGGGAGTTCTCCTCTTAGGGCCTTTTTCAAGAGGAGTCCGACCAGGAGCATTCGGTTGATTTCGTTGGTTCCTTCATAGATTCGGGTTACTCGGGCATCGCGATAGGCTCGGGCTATGGGCGTATCCTCTGAGAAGCCCATGCCCCCAAAAATTTGCACCGTTTCATCTACGACATAGTCCAGTATTTCGGATCCAAAGACCTTCAAAATGGCACATTCTATGGCAAAAGCTTTAACACCTTCAGCTTCTTGAGCGTCTTTTGCGGACTTGGATCTTGAGGCGTATTGTTCTATATCGTGTGCGGCTCGGTAGGTAGCGGATTCTAATGCGTAGCTTCGGGCAAAGATTTCAGCTATTTTGTATTTAATAGCACCAAATTCACAGATAGCTTTTCCAAATTGTTTTCGTTCTTTAGCGTGTTTGAGCGCATGGCTCAGCAATCGTTTGGCGGCACCCAGGGATCCAGCAGCAAGTTTGATTCGTCCTGCGTTCAGGATATTGAGTGCGATTTTAAATCCATGTCCCGGTTTGGCGAGAAGATTTTCTGCGGGAACCTGGCAGTCATTAAAGAAGATTTGTCGTGTAGAGGACCCTTTTAAACCCATCTTTTTTTCCTCTTCGTTGAAGGTGATCCCGGGATAGTCTCTTTTTACGATGAAGGCAGATAGGTCTTTATCATCTTCTATCTTGGCAAAGACAATCAACACATCCGCAAAGCCACCATTGGAAATCCACATTTTTTGTCCATTTAGCAGATAACTTTTCCCATCCTCACTGAGCCTTGCTTTGGTTTTACCTGCGTTGGCATCGGATCCTGCTTGGGGTTCACTGAGACAGTAGCAGGATTTCCATTTCCCGGATACAATCTGGGGAAGATATTTTTCTTTTTGTTCTTTAGACCCATAATAAAGAATGGGAAGTGTTCCAATTCCGGTATGGGCTCCGAAGGCGGTGGAGAAGGATCCTCCTTCACCTAGGGCTTCGGTTGCCAGGAGACTTGTTGTGAAGGACAAACCGAGTCCCCCATAGCTTTGATCTACCGATATGCCCAGCATATCCAATGCGCCTGCTTTTTCCAGAAGACCCGGCATAAGACCCTCCTTCATGCTTTCTAAATCCTCAACATGGGGGGCTACTTCCTTATTGTAGAAATCCCTACATGAGCTAGCGATTAGACGCTGCTCTTCGGAGAAGGCCTCGGGTGTGAAGACCTGGGAGGCTTCTCCGCTGCGTATCAAAAATTCTCCTCCCTCCACGAATGCTTATATTTTAATCCAGGTGTCCTTGTTTACTCTTTTACGTCTTTTTCGGGTTTTTTCTTTTTTCTCTTCTTGAAAGAGGCTTTGATTTCCTCCACATCTACCTTACGGATGATGGGTTGGTACAGTAATGATTTAATCCTGGCCTTTCGGCGGATAATTTTGAGTCTATCTTTTTCAGCTTTGGCACTCATGTTTTTTAAACGAAGAAACTTGGAAGAATATTAGTTCTTGCGGACCAGTTTAGTGAATTGAAGAATTAAAATCAAGTATTTGGAGGAGGAATGCATGGTATCCAAAGATTAAGGGCTTTGCCATGTTCTAAGTTCTTCATTTTCGTCCAGGAATACAAAAAGGGCCTGCACATTTTGCTGCTGTACCCATGCTTTCCCTTTTTTCAGACCCATAACCATACAAGCAGTGGCTATGGCATCCGCATACATGGCGCTAGGGGCTTGAATAGAGACGCTTAATAGAGAGGATGAAATGGGTTTTCCGTTTTGTGCTGAGAGGGTATGGGCGTAGATTTTGTTGTTGTGGAGATAAAAATTTCTATAATTTCCTGAGGTAGCCAGTCCACCTTTTTTGAGGAAGAGAAATTGGAGGGGTTCATCAGAATCGGGGTATAATGGATTAGATATCCCTATTTTCCATGCTTTTTTTCGTGGATTTCTTCCCTTAGATCTAATTTCGCCTCCTATTTCTACCATATAATGAATTGTATTTTTATCTTCCAAAAATTGGGCGATCACATCTACGGCATAACCCTTGGCGATGGCATTCAGGTTTAAATATGTTTCTGGAGATTTGATGAGGAGTTGGGGTAGGATTTGGATTTTATCCCATCCTACATATTGTTTTAGGGAGTCTATGACCCGATTGGAGGGAGTAGTTTTAGGTTTTGAGGATCCAAATCCCCAAGCTTCTATTAGCCCCCCCAGACTCGGGTCAAAGGCGCCTTGGCTTTGGAGATAGATGTCTTGACAGGCATGGAGTACGGTAGAGAGGTGTGGATTTCTTAGGGGAAAACTATCTGTTTTGTTGAGTTTGGATATTTCGGAATTGGGATCATAGGTAGAGAAAATTTGGTTTAGTTCTTTCAAGAGGCTGTCTATTTGGCTTGTTTGGAATAGCTTGGGATAGCAGACGATTCGGAAGGTAGTTCCCATGGTGTATCCTCTGAGGGTTTGCCAAGTATCTTTTTTCCTGTCGCCTTTTTTGTGCCTGATGAAGAAAAAACTTCCGATGAGGACCAATAGCAGACACAAGATGACTATGCGTTGTGGATATCTCGGGAAGTGCATTGGGTTTTATGTATCTTTGTGTTGATTGTGGGTTGGCTAAGATACTAAGTTGTTTGGATTTGTTAAGTTGATTGTGAGAGAGGATTATTTACGTTCGCATGAGGTTTCTTCTGGGGATCAGGAGATAGACCTTATTCTTCGTCCGAGGAGTTTTGCAGATTTTCATGGACAGGATAAATTGAAGGAGAATTTATCTGTTTTTGTGTTGGCAGCTCGTCAGCGAAACGAGTCTATGGATCATGTTTTACTTCATGGTCCTCCTGGCTTGGGTAAGACGACATTTTCTCATATTGTGGCTGCGGAATTGGATGTAGATATTAAGGTCACGTCGGGGCCCATTTTAGACAAGCCCGCAGATTTGGCAGGCTTACTGAGTAATTTAGAGGCTCGGGATGTTTTGTTTATAGATGAGATTCATCGTTTAAATTCCACTGTGGAGGAGTACTTATATTCGGCGATGGAGGATTTTGTGATAGATATCTTATTAGATTCTGGGGCGAATGCCAAGAGCGTGCGCATATCCATTTCACCTTTCACCTTGATAGGTGCCACGACTCGTTCGGGTTTATTGACTTCCCCATTGCGGAATAGGTTTGGAATCACTTCCCGACTGGAATACTACACATCTGATCAGTTAACGCAAATTGTTCTTCGGGCAGCGAAGTTATTGAAGGTTTCTATTCACAGGGATGCGGCTAGAGAGATAGCTAGGCGGAGTCGGGGTACCCCTCGGATAGCGGGTAATTTGCTTCGCAGGACCCGAGATTTTGCACAAGTTAAGGGGAAGGGGATAATAGATCGGGAGATGTCAGAGCATTCATTGGCGGCTTTGGAGGTGGATAAGAGTGGGTTGGATGAGATGGACAATCGTATTTTGCGTAGCATCATTCTCAAATTTTCTGGGGGGCCTGTGGGTCTTTCTACCATTGCCACGGCATGTTCTGAGGAGGCTGATACCGTGGAGGAGGTATATGAGCCTTTTTTGATTCAGGAGGGTTATCTGGAACGTACCCCAAGGGGTCGAAAGGCGACCTCCAAGGCTTATCAACATTTGAAAATTCCCCAGGATGGGGGGAAGGATGGCTTGTCTTCCTCTTCCCTTTTTGACCCATTAGACAGGTAATTTTTTTTCATTTCTTTGTCTTATCGTTATCATATTCGGCTTCCTGTTTTTGAGGGGCCTTTTGATTTGTTGGTTTTTTTTGTAGTTCGGGATGAGTTGGATATTCATGACATTCCATTAGCTCGTGTTACGGAGGATTTCTTGGATTATATGCGTCAGGCTGACGCTTGGGATATTCAATTGGCTAGTGAGTTCAGTTGGATGGCTGCGACGCTGATGCGTTTTAAGGCAAAACGTTTGGTGCCTGTATCCTTTCAGGAGGATCAGGAGGACTTATCGGAGGAGGAGTTTAAACTTGAGTTGGCAGAGCGTCTTAAGGTTTATAAGCGATATAAGGACATGGTTTATCCTTTGGAACAGATGGAGGCGGGACGGATTATGAAGTTTCATCGGGGGAATCGGGATTTTGAAATAACCCATCTTTTAGAGATTCAGGAAAATCTGATGGAGATGGAGAAAATGACCTTAGAAAAGCTTCTGGGAAGCTATTTGAAGGTCCAGCAGAAACTTGTGGAAATTATCCCAGAGGATATCCAAATCCTGGAGGGACCCCTTCACACGGTGGAGGAAAAAAAAGAAGAATTGTTAAATCTCTTGCAGACAGAACAGCGAATTAGTTTTCACAAATTATGTGCCGGCACATCTGAAAGGGTGGGTATTATCTGTGTTTTCTTGGCGATCCTGGAACTAATTTATGCACAGCAAATAGATTGCCTGCTGGGGGAAGGAAAAAACCAATTCTGGCTCTCCACAAAGGACAAATCTATCTGAAAAGGGTGTGGAGAAGAATTGCTACTTTTGATAAAAGAAAATGACACGTGCATAGAGAGTGCAAATAGACATGCAAGCATCAAAAGAGGTACAAATCCTAGGCAAGCCTTCCCTATGGCGTGTCGGGTATTTTCTGAACAAAGATACTTGTATGGAGAGATTGGGGCAGGTGTTTACGCCTCCTTCCATAGTCGCGCTGATGGTGTCCTTGATCCAAAATCAGGGAGATATCTTAGAACCCTCAGCAGGTGATGGGGCGTTCTTAAGGGAACTTCCTTTGAATCGGGTGAAGGCTATTGAAATCAACCCGATGTTGTGTACACAACTTAAAACAACTTACCCTTCTGCACATATTATGGAGTCAGATTTCTTTGATTTTACTACTTCACGGAGATATGACACCATCATAGGCAATCCTCCGTATGTGCGACATCAGGATATTCTATCTACAACAAAAGAACATTTGAATAGCAAATTATTTGATAGACGTAGTAATCTGTACTTATTTTTCATAGAGCGATGCATAAGGTTATTGAGGGAAGGCGGAGAGTTGATTTTTATTACGCCTAGAGACATATTACATCTCACCTCTGCTCGCAAGTTGCGCCGCTTTATGCACACCATAGGGACTATTACATATTGGCAAGATTTAGGGGATGATAAGGTTTTTCTAAATGCCACACCCAATTGTGCGGTTTGGCGATTTGAAAAAGGGGGTTCTTCTGGGGTGCTGAGTTTGGATCCCTCAGGCACGTGCTTAGGGGATTATTTTGACATCAAGGTAGGTGCGGTAAGCGGAGACGATGCGATTTTTACGCAAGAGAAGTATGCCAACGCTGAGTTTGTTTGTTCTCGGACTCGCAAAGAGGGATATTTGCGACCCATGATATATAATGTAGCACATGAATCGTTATTGCCTCATAAGAAACGTCTTCTGTCCAGGCGTATAAAACGATTTGACGAACAAAACTGGTGGTCATGGGGTAGGGCCTGTCCTTTACGAAAAGGGAAGAGGATATATGTGAACACGAAAACCCGACATCCCGCGCCCTTCTTTGTGTCCGATGTACCCCATTTTGATGGTTCTGTACTCGCTTTGTTTCCCAAAAAGAATATGAATTTAGACCAGGCCGCTGAACGACTTAATTCCATAGACTGGAAAGCCAAAAGGTTTATGTGCAACAATAGGTATCTGTTCTCCCAGCATAGCCTCCATAACTGTGCTATAACTGAGAGTCTTTGACATGCTCCCGAAGATTCTGATAGCCTGCAAGTATATACATATACATCAAGGAAATTTTTAAATTTGTCCGCTGATATATTTTCGGATTACCCATTCTGTACTGGCGATTAGGGTGAGGGCGAGCAGGATATACCATATTTCTGATAGGGCGAGTGAGGAACTAATTTTTCGGCTTTTGCGGGGGAGCGGGATGGAATCCAATAGCTCTCGTATCTTTTGGGTATCGGTGCCGAGGAATTGTCCTTGACTTCGTTCTGCGATGTCTTTGAGGATCTGGGGTCGGGCTTGTACGGAGATGAGTTCCTGATGATTTTTCTGTACATAAAAGCTGGCTTTGGGTGTTTTTTTATCTTTGTTTTGGGCTAGACGGGCCTGATAGATATATTTTCCTTCGGGGAGGGGAGGGATACTTAGGAGGTTTCGGGGGGAGGTATGGAATGTTTGGGTTTGAATTATTTTGTTGTCCTCCAAGATGTTTAGATGTACGAGTTCTCCGTAGACGGGTTCATCTAGGTCGTTTAGATATGTGACTTGGAATCTGATGGGTTCTGTATCCATGAATGTGTCTTGGGTAGGTCTGACCTGAAATTTATTCCGATTTTTACGTATACCTAGGTATTGTATGATTTGATGAATTGTTTTATCAAATGCTTTGTGTGTTTGGTGGTATAGGTATTCTTCTTGCCTCCATTGCCAAAATCCGTTTCCTATTGAGAGGGCTATTTTATGTTGACTCCCTCCTTTTCCTAAGGAGAGCAGGGGGTATTGTGTATTTGTATTTCCAATCCGTTGGAAAAGAAGAGGTTCCAATCCTTGATAGGGGCTAAATTGGAGATCGGGGAGGAATAAGGTGGGGTATTCTTTGATGCGGTTCTGTTGAAGATGGGACCCTTGGAAGAGGGAAAAAGAATTGTTCATATACGGAGCCACCATCACAATTTGGGTACTTAGAAGATCAGCTTTTCCCAAACCTAGGGGCATTTGGGATAGGTGGGATGCTTTTGCTTGGGTTGTTAAGAAATACCAGGTAGGGATTTTATTTTTCCAGAGGAAGACCGTGTGTTGGAGCATTTCGGGATTGGAGAAGGCAGCATAGCAAAGGACAATATCATAGTCTTTTATCTTCTTCGGTATTGATTTATCTGAGAGGGATAGAATATGTAGATCTACCTGATAGTTATTTTTTTCTTTTAGGGCATAACTAAGGGCCTTGAGATCAGGATGTGGTGTGGGGGATAGCAAGAGTACCTTGATCTTTTGAGATATCAGTTTTATAGAAATTCGGACCTCATTATTCACGAGGCTAAGTTCATCAGGGAGACCCTTGACCTTCAGAATATACTGATATCTTTGATCGGGATATTTTTCCACAGATTCTGAAGAAGGAGCTGGAATAATGATTCGGAAAGGAAGCTTGGTGGAGGAAAGGATAATAGGGGTTTGGGAGATGATGTTCTCTTCATGGATTAGGGAGAGGGTCGTATGTTGGTCGAGGAATCCGTTTTGTTGGAGCATTAGATCTACGGCTACGGCATGGTCTACGGGGACGATTTTTTTGTATTTGACAGCTGTGATGGCTATGTCTTTTGAGAGGGGATTTGTTTTGACGGATAATGTATGAATGGGTTTGGGGACATTCAGATAGGTTGGGGCGGGTCCTTGGTTGAAGAGTCCGTCTGAGAAGAGGAGGGTTCCTATAAAATTATTTTCTTTCCTTTGGGTATGCAATTGGTGTATACGTTGGAGCATGGCATACAGGGGTGTTTGTGGCGCATTAAATCGGATTTGATGTGGGGAGATTCTATCTTCGTGGAGGGTATGCCAGCTGATGTTGGCATCATTTTTTTGGGTCCATCGGGTCAACTCTTCTTTTAGTTTTGCGATTGTTTCAAGGGTTTGGGTGGAATCTGCTGAGACGTACTTCATGGATAGGGAGTTATCTATGGCTATTGCTATGTTGGGGGGAATGGTTTCCAAGTGGGTTTGAGAAAAACGTGGGGCTAGTAGGAGAAAAATGAGACCGCTCAGGCTTAGGCTTCGGAGTCCGAACAGCAGGTTCCTGATGGGTCTGGGGAAAGCGGGTCTATGTCCTGGTTTTCGGAGATAGAGATAATAGGCGCCGGCTATTCCCAGCACCAAAGCTAGGACCCATCGCCAAAGAATGTCGGGGGCGAACCAAAACACCCTAAATCAACATATTCCCTCCATCTACGTAGAGAACCTGACCTGTGATATAATTGCTGTCTTCAGAGGCAAAAAAAAGACATGCACGGGCTATATCCTCGGGTTCGCCGACCCGTCTGAGGGGTAGGGTTTGTCCCCATTTTTCTGTTTTCTCTTCCCCTATGAAGGCGGTCATATCGGTTTTGATAAACCCGGGTGCGATCACATTGGCTCTGACATGTCGGGGGCCTAGTTCTTTGGCTACGGATCGGGTAAGTCCCACGATTCCGGCTTTGGCTGCTGCATAATTGGCTTGTCCTGCATTTCCTTTCAGGGCGATAATAGAGGATAGATTGATAATATTTCCTTTTCGTTCTCGCATGAAGGTAGGTGTTAGGCATTTAATCGTGTTAAAGCATGATTTGAGATTGGTTTTTATCACTTCATCCCAGTCTTCTTCATTCATACGTGCTAGGAGGTTGTCTCGTGTGATTCCTGCGTTGTTGACGAGTATTTCCACCTTACCGAGTTCTTCTGTGATCTGTTTTATACATTCTTGGGTTTGATCCAAGGAGGCGGCATTGGAGAGATATCCTTTGGCTTTCCCTTTCAAGTCTTTTTCTAGATTTTTTGCTTTTTCGGATTGAGAGAGGTATGTGAAGGCGACTCGGGCACCTTCTTTTACGAAAAGACGAACAATAGCTTCTCCAATTCCTCGGGATCCACCCGTTATCAAGGCTATTTTGTTTTGAAGTTTTCCTGGCATATTTCTGTAATCTTCGTGTATTTTAAATTATATTTTCCTTTCTAAATTATTATAGGGCTTAGCTTTTGCTTGCCCAAGTTAGTATGTTGTGGGGAGACATGCAAAGAGAGACAAATTCTCATCTCTTGGATTTCATAAATTTTCGGGAGATCCACGGCATAAGATATTTAAAAATTTTGTACCATGTTGGGATTGGGGTTCTGTCTTGTTGATATTTTTTATATTTTAGGGTCAAGATGATGAATGGGTTGCACTTAGGGATTAAATTTTTTGTGGATAGATTTTCTGTGGGCAAATTTTTCTCAGGGGGTTCTGGAAGAAGAGGCTTCTGGGTTATCATTTGGTTTGCTTTATTTTTAGGTTTTTTTGAGGGGACTTCGGTTTCTGCTCAGGTCTCGGTGGGTGGGTCGCCGTATAGTTTCAACCATGTTTCTGTTTTACCACCTTCTCCGGTTGAGGAGATGTCTCCATTTGCTTTGGAGTCTGCCTTTTTATCGGGTTCGGAGAGTGGGCGGGTAGCGCATGAGTTTTCTTCCCGCGAGTACGACATATACAGTTCGGGTCTTTGGCATGTTTTGCCTTCGGGAGATCGGGTTTGGCGTTTATCCATTCGTTCTCGGGATGCTTTGTCTTTGTATTTGGTTTATTCTCGTTTTCATCTTCCACCGGGTGGGATTTTACATGTATATGATAGGTCTCGTATTCGGGTATTGGGTGGATTTACGGAGGCGAATAATAGGGGTAGCTTTGAATCACCTGGGGTTTATGCGAGCGCTCCTCTTCGGGGTGATTATTTGACATTGGAATACTATGAGCCCAAGGCTCAGATAGGGAAAACTCAACTCCGTATAGGTAGGGTTGGGCATGTATACAAGGACTTGGGCACGACTCAGGTATCTCAGCAGTATCAGAGTCTTTATGATCTGGGGGATGCCCAGAAGGAGTGTAGCATAGATATCAATTGTTCTGTGGCGTCGGGCTGGAGGAATCAACGTAGGAGTGTGGGTTATATGTTGTTTGAGGGTGTGGGTTGTACGGTGGTTCTGTTAAATAACACGGAAAGGAATGGTGCTTTGTTTGGGTTGACGGGTTATTCTTGTTTGTCGATTCCGCCGGGGAGTAGAAGCGTTCCTAATTTAGCATCGGCTATGTTTTTTTGGGGTAGGGAGACACCTGCGGAGCGCTGTGGTTTTGTGTGGCAGACAGGGGCTCTTCAGTCTTTTATAGAGCTTCATCAACGTGTAGGTGTGGGGGCTGTTTTTGATACTTCATTTAAGGGCTTGAATACGGTTCTTTTCCATCTGAATGAGAATCCTATCCGATTTAATAGACCTTATAGATTATATTTTTCGGGTTGGACCTCTAATAATACATTTCCGGAGGAGGGGGATCGATTTTTTACCATTATGCATCCGGCTGGGGGTGATGTGAAGAAGATAGGTTTTCTAGATTATCAGGGTCTGGGCAAGCTGGATGGGAATCTTGATCGGATCTTCAATGTGGCTTTGGCTTCTCTGGATGATCCAAGGGATCCGGATGAGGCTACACATTATCGTTTTGAAATTCAAAATACAGGTTCTACGGGGGTTTTAGAGGGCTGGTCGGTTTTGGGGGGGCCTGTTTACGATGGTCAGCGGTTGATCACGGGGGTGTTGTCTTCTGGGGTCACTCTGGAAGGCTCTTGTGATGTCGAGACGGATACGGGTATGGGTAGATTGTTTAGTGCCTGGGACGATCCCTTAGATACAGATTCTAGAGGTCTGAAGCGCTATCTTGTTCGTTCTGTCCGGCAGCAGAATGTGATCAGAACCTTGAAGGGTATGGATGTGTGTGAGGTTGAGGACAAGTACCTTTCTCCACGGGATCTTCCAAAGATTCGGGAGGTCTGTCGACCTGCCACCCTACTCTTTAGGATTACCGATATACAGGAGTCTTCTTTTAGTTTGGCTGTGGCCTTGGACGAGACGGCTGATGAGGTACATTGGGTCCTTCAGGGGGAGGATTATACGGTAATTCCGGGATACGAGGATATTATTGAGGGTAGGGATGGTAGGGGTAGGAAGGCTTCTTCGGGATCTCTCAAGGAGGTTGGTCTGATCCCTGAACATGAACGAATAGAGTTTGAACTCAGCACCTCGGATCCTATAGAGTATCCAGAAGATCAGGATCCTATTTTAATACTATTTTATAGGAATCAAGAGACAGGTTTATATTCTCGTTTGAATGTTAATCCATTCAACACTGCGGATTATGAGGTTCCTTCTCCGTCTGAGATTGAACTTGTGGATGTTTCTTCGACCTCAGTGCGATTTAATTTGCAGCATCCTAGGGGAGGTCAGGCGAGTTGGGTCATTTTGCCTTCTTATTTCAAACCCATTTTCACGCTGTCTTCGGCACGGGAATATGCGGATGTTCCAAAGGGTGGGACTCGCTTGGGTGCAGGAGTTAAGACCCTTCAGGGGGTAGAGAATCTGGATCCATTTACAAAGTATTTCGTGTATTCAGGGATTTCAACAGATCATGCGGGACGAAAAGATGTGGATTCGGAGCTTAGCTTGAAAGAATTTAGTACCCATCTTCCCGCGACAGATGATTTTGCGGTTAATCTGTCTGTAAAGCAAGTTACAGAGGAAGAAACAACCCTTTTGGTAAATAGTTACGAGGGGGGGGTTCTTTACTGGGTTCTTGTTCCTGAGGATGTGGCATTTCAGGTTCCTGAGGATTCTCGGGATATTCGGGATAGTCCTTTTGAGCTCAAGGGGATAGGTAGGGGTGTGATTGTTTTTACGGACTATACTGTGAAGATCAAGGGTTATAATATTAACAGACCCTATCATCTTTACTATACTGTGGTATCACCTCTTAGGTCTTCTGCGGTTAAGAGAAATTCTTTTGTGGTTTATGGTCGGGATCAGATAGCCATTGAGGTTCAGGATTCTCGAGATGATCGGGTAAGTCTTCGAGTCAATTCGCCTGCAAGCGGTTATATTCGTTGGATCACCTATCACAAGTCTCGCCTTAGAATACCTACTACGCTCAAGGATCTACAAACGGTGAGTGTCAGGCTTAAATCTCATAAGGATAGTCTTCGTGTACGTGCTGGGCAGGATTATACGATTGATATCGGAGGTCTTGTTTCTAGTGAGGATTATGTTTTCTATTATCATATAGAGTCTAGTGGGATATCCGAGAATCCTCCGATCTCTGCTTTTGTGTACCGATCTGATGCCGTCCATGGGGTGGGTTCTGGGGGTGGGATTTTGTCCAGGCAGGATGGTTCCTTTATCTATCCTAACCCTGTTTTGGGAGAAAAGGTTTGGTTGAGATTTCCCGAGCCTATTGAGCGTGTCCGCCTTTATTCTCTCTACGGGGAGCTATTATTAGATCAGGAAGACTATCCGATTCAGAGTCTGGATATTTCGGGTCTTCCATCGGGTGTTTACATTGCTGAGATATTTTACGATGAGGGTCGGTCATCTGCTAGGTCTCGGATCATACGTAGGATATAGGGCTTCCAAAAGGGGTTGGGGTATATCTTTGCCCTTAGGTGTTCGGTTTGGTATTTTCTTCAAAGAGCAATCTTCCCACTCGGATGAGATTGGCTCCTTCTGCTAGGGCTATTTTGTAGTCATGACTCATGCCCATGGATAGGATATTTAGGGGTTGGGATGTGTAGTTTGGGTACCTGACTTGGGTGAATAGCTTGTGTAGGGATCTGAATTCGGCGGTTGTTTTTTCTGGATTATGAGTTTGGGTACCCATGCCCATGAGTCCTTTTATGTGGATGTTTTCCATACTTGGGGTTTGGTATAGGATCTTGGATATCTCGGTGGGTTTGAATCCATATTTTGAGATTTCTTCGGCTATTTTCACTTGCAAAAGGCAGGGGATGATTCTCCCGACCCGTTTTGCTTCTTTATCTATCTTTTCCAGAAGATTTAGGCTGTCTACACTATGGATAAGATGAATAAAATCGGCGATATATTTCACCTTGTTTCTTTGTAGATGTCCGATCATGTGCCATCTTATATCCTTGGGCATATCTTTTTTTCGTTGGATGAGGTCTTGGACTTTATTTTCTCCAAAGTCTCGTTGTCCCCATTGGTAGAGGTCTTTCAATCCTTTTATGGGTTGTTTTTTGCTAACGGCTACGAGTTGTGCGTTGTGCTTTTCACAGGTATTTTTTATGTTGTTAAAAATTTCTTTCATGGAAAATGCTTAAGTTTGCTTCACTTGAATTTTTAGGATTGTGTCAGGTTATTCGTCGAAATTAGTAAAGAGGTTGTTGAAAGCACGTGGGGTTCGGTTGAATCTCGTGGATCCTCCCTTTGAAATTCAGGTGTGCGAGCTTTGTTACCTTCTTAAACGTGCCCGCAATACGTATTTTGGACAAACCCATGGCTTTGACAAGGTTTTGGAAGCTTTTACTAGGTCTCCTGAGGAGGGATTTTCTTCCTATAAGGTGCATGTACCCATATATACGTATAAGTCTATTTATCCATTTTGGTTTCGCATGAAGCAAGGAGAAGCCAATATTTGTTGGCCGGGCAAAATCCGACGCTTTGCTCTTACATCTGGAACTTCAGAAGGAAGTTCAAAATATATTCCTGTTTCTTTGGAAATATTAAGGTCTAATTTCAAGGCGAAGGCAGGTTTAATAGCCGAGTTGTATGATAATCCGGATTGTAAGGATATGTTACAATCTGATATATTGGCAGTGACTAGCACCTCTTCTCTGATTAAGGAAGATCATGCTTTTAAGGGTGATATTAGTGGGATGAGCTTAAATTTACTACCTATTTGGTTGGGTTTCAAGCCTGGTAAAAAGATTGCTGCCATGATAAATTGGAGTGATCGGATAGATGCCATTGCGGAGAGGGCACCTGAATGGGATATTGGTGCTTTGGTAGGTTTTCCATCTTGGTGTCAGATTTTGTTGGATCGGATTATAAGTCGGCATGGGTTAAAGAATATTCATGAGATTTGGCCTAATCTGATGGTTTTTACCCACGGAGGTGTGTATTTGGATACATATAAGCCTTTATTGGAAAAAGTGTGGGGGCGTCCCATGATCTATATGGATGTATATA
>JAPOQI010000014.1 GCA_026710765.1 Cytophagales bacterium
GCCTGCAAGCGATTCAATACATAAACCTCTATTCGGGTAATATTTATTCCCGAAGTGATTTGTGGAGATAAAGACAACCATTTTTCATAATGGTCTCTAAAAAAATGTCCAAGGAAGAAGTGTCTGTTTTCATCGTAAAGTGAAGCTTCTATGGTAAAATTCGTGCCCTGGCTACCCTCTCTTATTCTCAACTCATCAGGTGCACCTCGTTGATTACTAAAAACCTGTGTGATAAATAGCTTCCCAAACTGAAGTCGGGTCTTGACCCCAAAAAGACTCTCCGAACCCCTTATCAAACTATTACCTGTTACAAAATTCACATCCCCTATCTCTATCTTTTTAATAATATCCTCTTCAAAACCCGTGAACTCTAGTTTAAAATTGTTTTGCATTCCCCCGTTCAGGGCAGCAAAGGGGGTTTGTGTATCATAGTTAAAGGTGATTTTCAACTTCTCACCTACCTGTCCTGTAATATTGGCATTCATTCTAGGATCTATATTGGGAGTCCACGTACTTTGACGATTGATGGGAATGGCAGGATTCCGAATCCGTTCCCAACGCATAGATGCATCCAGTGTCATAAGAATATTGGGATGAAAAGTGATAAAATCACTTCCAAAGAATTCACTAAACCAGGGTGCTACATAAACGGGTGGGAGTAATAATCGTCCTCCAATGAGTTCGTCCTCCTTGGACTCCTCGGATAATTTTTTTTTCCAATATTTTCGGGTTAGTCGACGATTCTCATAAGATCCAAAGACCTCCTTATTCATAAGACTAGGTGGGCGATATAAGAGTTCACCTACGTACTCATAAATCCGATAGTTTTCTAAGGTGTCCACCTCCACCTTGACCTCAGTCACAGCGTCCTTAAGATAGAATGGAGAACGTTTTTCCTGATTGGAAAATCCATCCCCTGATCTATCCTGCCATATTAGCTCGGGACGCGTATTGGGAACATAAGGTGGAAGGGTGTCTGCAAGCCATACCCCAGAAGAACTCCCTCCCAAACCCCAATTAAGAGGGGAGCCCATAGAAAACATAAAAAAAGATGCCAGGACTATCCCAAGCCAAAACAGATGACCATGTCGTCTATATCTTGGGTTAATCCGCACGAACCCCACTTACCTTAATTCACGCAATACTTGCTTGATAAGATCTTCCAGCGTCCATTCGTCCTTTTCCTGAAAAAGACGAGATATCACCTCGATCCCTTTTCCACGAGGTATACCTAAGGAAATCAAGGCACCTAAGGCCTCCTTACGAAGATTTCCTGAATCTGTTGTCTCCTGCTCATCCATCTCTTCAAAAAATGGCAGCCTATCTGAAAGCTCCACCAAAATTCGCTGGGCAGTTCTTTTACCTATGCCCTTTATCCGACCTAAGCTATCTAAATCCTTGGAAATAATAGCCCTAACAAGCTCCTTTGCTGAGAGGGTTGATAGGGCAGCAAGTCCCGTACTGGGTCCCACACCCGAAACAGAAATCAGATTAAAAAAAATCGTCCGTTCTTCCCGCCCCTTAAATCCGTACAAAGCAGCACCCTTATCCGAATGATGATCATAAATCCACAAGGCTAAGTCCTTTTTATCCTTAATCTGTGAATAGGTACGTAGAGAAATATGTACATAATACCCCACACCCTGCACATCCAAAACAATATGCGAAGGACTGATTTCCAATGTCTTTCCTCGCAAAAAACCTATCATGGAAGAGCAGTTATCAAAGAAACCATGTTAAAAATATCCCGAACAGAAGAGTTATTTTGCATAATACACACAGGCTTCCGCATACCCATCAAAAGAGGACCCAACATCTCAAAATCACCCAACTCAACCAATAACTTAGTCGCAATATTACCCGATGAGAGATCTGGAAATATGAGTGTATTAGCCGGCTCACCATCCAATAAACTAAACTCATACATACCCCTCAACATATCCCGTGATAAGGCAACATCCGCATGAATATCGCCCTCCACAACCAAATCTGGATAACGCTGACGAGACAAAGCTACCGCATCCCGTATCCGAAGCGGGATCTCTCCCTTAGCACTACTAAAATTTGTGTAGGAGAGCAAAGCCACCCTAGGTTCAAAATCAAAAAGACGAACCGTATCCGCTACAAGACCTACCAGATCAGCTAATTCCTCACTACTCAACGAAACATTTACACTAGTATCTGCTAAGAAAAAGGTGCCCCGCTTACTGGCAATCACATGCATAGCCCCTATTCTACCCACCCCCTTCTTCTTTCCAACAATTTGCAATGCCACCGATAAGGTATCCACATAAGTACTCACAATCCCACCCACAAAGACATCTGCATGACCCGACTCCAACATCATTAATCCAAAACTATCGGGTTGATAGAGCATAGAATCTGCATAGGTCTTGGCCATGCCTTTTCGTTGTCGCTTGTGAAAAAGATCTTCGGATAATTCTTCCCTCATCAGTTTTTCTTCGTGGGGATTGACCAATTTCATGTTTTCATCTCCCAATTTATACTCTTTTATTAAGGATTCCATGTGGGCTTTGTCCCCAAGTAGGATGGGAAGTCCTATGTTTTCCATAGCAACCATATGGGCTGCTTCCAGAACCCTAATATGATTTCCCCCCGAGAAGACAATTCTTTTTTTCTTTTTTATCTTGTTTTCAGGCTGTCGGGCGGCTACTCTTGCCATAATACGGGAATCCACGCCAATCCGCTGTTTCAATTCTCTTTCATAACTCTCCCAATCTGTAATGGATACCCGAGCCACACCCGTTTCTATAGCCGCTTTGGCAACAGAAGAAGAAATAGCCGTGATCAGACGAGGATCTAGGGGTTTGGGAATCAAGTAGTCTGGCCCAAAGGTTATCTTATCCAAACCATAGGCTTCCAAAACAGGTTCCGGAACTAATTTCTGTGCCAACTCAGACAAAGCCTTAACCGCTGCGATCTTCATCTGTCCATTGATACAAGTAGCCCGCACATCCAAAGCACCCCTGAATATGTACGGAAATCCCAAAACATTATTTACCTGATTTGGATGATCCGAACGACCCGTAGCCATGATAATATCCTTTCGCGCAGCCTTAGCTAATTCATATTTTATCTCCGGATCCGGATTGGCCAGGGCAAATACAATCGGGTCCCTAGCCATACGCAATATCATATCCTGTTCAAGTACATCACCTCGGGAAAGACCTAAGAACATATCTGCACCCTCCATGGCTTCTAAAAGGCTTCGGGCAGGTGTGTCGGAAGCATATTTTCGTTTCACCGCAGACAAATCTTCCCGCTCCTTATGCAGTACCCCAGAACTATCCAACAGAATAATATTATCCTTTCGGACACCCAAATCCAGATACAATTCTACACAGGCTAATGCCGCAGCACCTGCCCCATTGACCACAAGCCGTATCTCATCTATTTTCTTATCTACCAATTGCAACGCATTCAATAAGGCAGCAGCCGAAATAATAGCTGTTCCATGTTGATCGTCATGCATGACAGGAATATGCATCTGACGTTGGAGTTCTTTTTCTATTTTAAAACTCTCGGGTGCCTTGATATCCTCCAAATTAATACCTCCAAAGGTAGGTTCTAGGGATTTGACTATGGCAATAAATTTATCAGGGTCGGTCTCGTTCACCTCTAAATCAAATACATCTATACCCGCAAAACGCTTAAATAAAACACCCTTGCCCTCCATGACAGGTTTGGAAGCCTCCGGACCAATATTACCCAAACCCAAAACCGCGGTCCCATTGGAAATAACCGCTACCAAATTTCCCTTAGCCGTGTATTTATATACATCCTCTACCGAATCACGTATCGCCTCACAGGGTACTGCCACCCCAGGAGAATAAGCTAAAGATAGGTCCACCTGGGATGCCACATTCTTGGTAGGCACTACCTCTATCTTACCTGCTGGTTGGGTCGCATGATATTCAAGCGCCTGATGTCTTCTCGATTCACTACTCATTTTTCTAAAACATATCTATCAATTTCTCTAAAATACCCTGCTCAAGCCACATTTATTTCACCCTTACTAAGGAGATAAAAAGGTCCATAACACGGACTGCAATTCCCAAATGTAATCTCGTTTATCCCGAGAAGGACAATATACAAAAGCTTCTATATAGTGTAATTTTCCCTTCAAGCTATCTATCACCATATAAGAAATAAAAGGACC
>JAPOQI010000017.1 GCA_026710765.1 Cytophagales bacterium
AGTGGGAGGATCGGATACATGATCTTAAAAAAGAAAAGGATAGGCTGGAAGAAGAGGTTTATAAAGTACAATCACAAACTTCTTCCCGTTCCAGACGTTCTCTTCCCCATCTAATCAAGGCGGCGGGAGAAATTAAGTCTGCTTTCTTGATCTTCCTGGGGAAGGAAGAAGCCCCCACGGTAAAAAAGAATCCCCCTACCAAAAGACCCGCGGCCAAGAAAAGACCCAGTCCTAAAAGGAGAGTCCAGGCTAAGGCAAGATAGATATCTTTCTAGTACTTGACTCCAGCCTAGGGATTGGCATTGTCTTCTATAAGCTTCCCGTCTTGTATTCGGGTGATTTTATCTGAGAAGCTGGCGAGTTCCTTGTTATGTGTTGCAATCAGGGAGGTTTGTCCTAGATCTTGTTGGATTTTCCTGAAAAGTTGATGCATAATGAGCGCATTTTTAGAATCCAGGTTTCCACTGGGTTCGTCTGCTAGGATCAGATCGGGTAGATTAATGAGGGCTCGGGCAATGGCAGTCCGTTGGGCCTCTCCACCTGAGCAGCGATGGGGTTTGTCGTGCATTCTATTAGATACGCCCAGAAAAGAAAGAAGTTCACGGGCACGTTTCTCCACCTCTTTATTCTTTTGACCCGAAATAAAACCGGGCAGACAAACATTTTCCAATAGGCTGAGTTCGGGCAGGAGGTTATGAAATTGGAATACGAATCCGATGGCTCGGTTTCGGAATAGGTCCAGGGACTTCCCTTTCAGCGTAGATATATCTGTGCCATTCAGGACGACTTTCCCTGCATCAGGACGATCCAGACTGCCGATGATATGTAGCAAACTTGTCTTGCCAGCACCCGAGGCACCCAGCACGGTCCACATTTCGGCTTTCTTTATTTTCAAATTGATCCCCCGCAGGACCTGTGTATTATCGTAAGATTTTCTGAGATCAGAAATCTCCAACATAAAAGAAGAACCCAGGGAAGCCCTCTGATCAATATTGGAACTCATACCTAAATAGCTGATAGATTAAAAGGTTAGCCAATGATATCTAAATTATTGAGGGCATATCCAATATGTTTGATTTCAGACTTAAAAGCTTCAAAGAAAGGGTCATTGAAAGGGTTATGTGTATTGAACAACATTTTCTTCATTGTTTTCTCTATCTCATCAATCGTCTTGTGGAGTAGTATTTTAGGAAGTTTTGGCATTCCCAGGAACTGGAAAGTACGGGGATCCGATTTTTCTACCCATATGATGGGGAGACTGTCTGGTTGAGCATGATATTTTTCCTGCAACATGCTACATAGGTAGTTTTTGTGCTCTATGTCTATGAAAGCATAGTTCAAATTAAGGTCCACGTTCAGAGAAATTTTTCTTCCATTGATATTGATTGAGGTATAGAGTACTGGGTTATCTCCAAAATCTTGCTTTGGGGAAAATTTTACCTCCGAGAGATTTGCTCCTTGAAGCTTTGCGAACTGCATTACTGCACCTCGTAGATCTGCTTTCTGGAGATCAGATCCTCGTAGGTCTGCCCATCCCAGATTTGCTTTTCGTAGGTCTGTTCTGTGCAGAGGAGTCCATCGTAGATCAGACCCTTGTAGGTCTATGCCGTTTTTTCTACACTGAGCATATATTTTAGAATTAGTCTTATCAGAACTAGTCATTTTCCCTCCGAGTATGGTGCCTTTGATTTGGGAAATGGGGTTTCCCCAGCTTTCTGGGCGCTCGGGGTCCTTAGGGTCTGTTTTTATTTTGACTTTTCTGAGAAAGACCTGAAAGGCGTCAAAGATCTCTTTGACTCGCTTGTCGTTTCCTTTATGGGCATCAGCGAGATTATGCAAGATCTCTATGGCACCCAATCTCTTGCTATCAGAATCGGAATACAACATGTTGATGCCTTGATTCAGCTTGCTCAGGTAATTTCCTTCTTGAGATTCTTTGACCTGCTTTTGAGAGATTACCATTTGCTCTCGCGAGGCTTCAATCTGCTCTCGCGAGGCTTCAATTTGCTTATCTGTTCTTTGTCCCCGGCGAATTCTGAGCAAAGATATCCCAACTCCCAGGCAGGTTCCGCCTAAGAGAAGGGCTGAACCGATTTCTGTGCCGTCTAGATGCTCACGGCATGCCATGGTGGAAGCTATGTGGAAATAGGAGACTCTACTGGCCATCCCCACAGAGACTAGTGTAATCCAGATGTCTTTCCCAATACCCTCTTTGGCTTGGGTATTCCTTGAATCTTTTCTTATCTTCTTGGGGCATAGGCAGATATGCAAACATTTCCATAGCCACTTCCACTTCCACCTCCATATCAGCAAACATTTCCATAGCCACTTCCGCTTCCACCTCCATATCAGCAGACATTTCCACTCCCACTTCCATTTCCACGTCATCAGCCGTTTACATTTCCATATCCACTGAAAAAATCTACCAACAGATTTCCAAGGGACAATAATGAGCAGGCCTATGAGAAGCGTGATCACGGGAGGAGCGATCACCTGCCCGCCCAATCCGAGATCACAGAACCAGGGCCAGAATGGAAAAATGCAGTTAGGCATGCCTCAAGATAATCTTTTCAGGTTATGACATCTATAACAGAGCAATTGCAGATTTTCCAGATCATCTATCCCTTCCTTAGCTTGGGGATGAATATGGTCTAGGGTTAGTTCCTTGGGGTGCAAATAGGTATCACAGTCCCGACATTTACCTGCTTGTGCCTCATATAATGATGATTTTGCGTTTTCTTTATCTTTTGGACTGAGTTTGTGTTTTAACTTTTTCCTGATCTTGGAGATGTTTTCCTTAGCCTGTTTTCTTTGGACCAATTCTTTTATTTCGTCTTCTCTGAGGTCTGTTCTAATGGGTGGTTTTCTTTCTAAGTGGATGGTGGGTGGGGTTTTTTCTTCTTGGCGTGGGGGATATGTATTTCTAAGTCGGTAGTAGAGCATATAATAGGTTTGCTTCCCCCGATCAATTCCGATCCATTGTCTATTTAGGGATTCGGCAGCCAGGCAAGTTGTTGCACATCCGCAAAAGGGATCCAAGACCCAATCCCCCTCCTGGGAAGAGGATTTGATAATTCGTTCCAATAATTTCAGCGGCTTTTGAGTAGGATATCCAAGGCGTTCTTTGGACATAGGAGGAATACCCATAAAATCCGTCCATAGATCATTTATGTGTATGCCTTCCTTCTCGTGCAGATAGTATTTGCGTCTGGGCTTTCCCAATTTTGTCCAATGCACATAACCCTCTTCATCCATTTTCTTTAGCTTCTCTTGGGAAATTAACCAGCCCAATTCTGGGGTATAACCTTTATATGTGTAATGGGATCCCCCTCCCTGCATGGCGGGTTGAGCTTCCAAGTGGTCTGTTTTAAAGATTCCTTTCGTGTCCGACATGCGGAATACGGCTTTTTGTTTTTCGGTCAGGGGGATCGAGACGGGGTTGTATTTGGCTTGTGGGGTTTTGACGTAATAAAAGATGATGTCGTGTACTTTGCCTATGGATTTACTGGATCCACCGACGCCATGTCTTTTCCACACAATCTCATTCTTAAAATTCTCTTTTCCGAAGATGATATCCAAAAGTCCTTTGAGATAATGTGACATAGTGGGATCACAATGCAGATAGATGCTCCCGGTATCTTTGAGTGTTCTATGCATCTCCAAGAGTCGAATGACCATGAAGATCAAATAATAATAGCCCCCTGAGGGGGTAGATTGACGTACCGCTTCCAAATAGGGTATCAGCTCAGGTTTTCTGTCTGCGATCTCGGTGTAGGCTTCTGCATTCACATGGCTCTTTTTCCAGATGTCTTTGAAAGAAGCGGGATTTTCTTCTTGGAAGATTTGATCAAAATCCTCATCTAAGAATTCTCCGATCTTTTGTAGATGGAGAAAATAATTTTTGATCTCTTTGATCCTCTTTCCAGATCCTACAAAGGTGTCATTTTTATTGAAGGGCGGATCTAAATAAATTAGATCTATGCAGGAACTATTGATCCCCTGCAAGACCTTCAAATTGTCATGGCAGAAAATAGATCGGTTCTTAATCTTCGTACTCGGGCTTATTTCTGTAAATATTTTATTCTTTTTGATAAGAGGAACACAGGAAACGTGTATCTTCCCGTTCAAGAAGAAGGTTCATGGGTATGCAAGGACCTGTGGAAAATTAAGAATGTAAGTAAAGAATAAGATAATGAATATTCACGAATATCAAGCTAAAACCATATTGAAGGGTTTCGGGGTTCCGATTCAGGAGGGTGTGGTGGTGGATACACCGAAGAGGGCTCGGGAATTGGCGAAGGATCTGGCCCGAGAAACTGGGACCCAGGCTTTTGTGATCAAGGCTCAGGTTCATGCGGGCGGAAGGGGTAAAGGAAAAATCAAAGAAACGGGATCTGGGGGGGTTGTTTTGGCCAAGTCATTGGAGGAGGTAGAAACTAGAGTCAAAGATATTTTGGGAGGAACCCTAGTCACGGTCCAAACGGGTGAGCAGGGTAAAAAGGTGAATAAGATATTGATCGCACAGGATGTGTACTATCCTGGCACTTCAGCTCCCAAGGAATATTATGTAGGTTTGCTCTTGGATAGAAATCTTGGAAAGACGGTTATTATGGTTTCATCTGAGGGAGGAATGGATATTGAAGAGGTAGCACAGAAGACGCCTGAGAAGGTGGTGAAGGAATGGATAGATCCTGCCTTGGGCTTGCAAGTCTTTCAGGCCCGAAAAATAGCCTATAAACTGGGTCTCCAAGGGGTGGCCGCGAAAGAAATGACCCGCTTTGTTTATAATCTGTATCGGGCTTATCAGAAAACGGATGCTTCGATGATAGAGATCAATCCCGCACTTAAGACGTCTGATGATAAGATATTGGCAGTGGACGCCAAGGTGAATCTGGACGATAATGCGCTGTATAGACACAAAGAATACGCGGATCTTCGGGATTTAACAGAGGAGGATCCCTTGGAAGTGGAGGCTGGAAAGGTGGGATTGAACTATGTGAAACTGGATGGGAATGTGGGATGTATGGTCAATGGTGCCGGCTTGGCGATGGCGACCATGGACATGATTAAATTATCAGGTGGAGAGCCTGCTAATTTTTTGGACGTGGGTGGAGGGGCAAGTGCTGAAACTGTGGAAGCGGGTTTCCGAATTATTCTTAAGGATCCCAATGTAGAAGCCATATTAATTAATATTTTCGGAGGAATTGTTAGATGTGATCGGGTGGCTTCTGGGGTTGTGGAGGCTTATAAGAATATCGGAAAAATAGATATTCCCATCGTGGTCAGGTTGCAGGGAACGAATGCAGAGAAAGGGGTTCGTCTTATAAGGGAAGCGAATCTGAAAGTCTTTTCTGCCGTCCTTCTGGAAGAAGCAGCTCAAAAGGTGAGGGCTATCCTCAAAAAATAGCCGGGGAATTAAAATGTCCAAGCTAGCACCCGTAGCTCAACTGGATAGAGCGTCTGACTTCGGATCAGAAGGTTGAGGGTTCGAGTCCTTCCGGGTGTACGTTATTCCTTGATGATGAGCTGCTCGCCCACCTGGATCTGATAATTGTCCCCTTTTTTGTTCAGCTGCATGATTTCCTCTACGGCCACCCCATATCTTCGGGCAATTCCATATATGGTCTCTTCGGGCTGAACGACATGTGTGATGGGATCCGAGGGCAGTTCTTTGGGAAGGGGAGCCGATAGGGAGTCTTCTTTTAGAATTGGGATCCTTTCTCTCTGGGGAGTTTGTGTTGTGTCCGCAGGGATTTTAGGGGGTTTTGATAGGGGGATGCTATCGGGGACTGAGAAGGGCGGAAAGCTCCACAGGCTGTCCAGTTTGAGTTCTTTTTTTCTTAGTTCTTTCAACAAGGAATCATAAGGCAGTCGATGTTCTTGAACGGGAACCACGACCATCGTATCAGGTGGAGGGATATAGAGATTTAGCTTAGCACCGATGGCAAGAAAATTCGGATCCTCCATCCCATTCCATTGCATGATGTCAATGACAGAAACATGATAAGCCCTGGCAATCCCATAGAGCGTTTGTCCCTTTTCTATCCAATGGGGATAGGGAAGAAGGGCCGTACTTGTGCTATCACCTTGGGATTTCGGGATGCTATCTGTGGGGATCTTGGGTTCAGGGATCTCTGGAATGGAGTCGTTCTGGGTCAATTTCTCAACTAGGATGGGTTCAATGACCTGTTGATATAAATCAGGACTCAGAAAAGTGGGTCTTTTTTTTCGGAGCCAAAGGACAGTGCCTACCCTCAGACTATCTCCCAGGCTCATTCTGTTCTTTTGAACCAAGGATTTCATCCGAATACCATATAGCTGTGAGATGGACCACCAGGTATCGTTTTTCAGGACCAAATGATAATAAACAGAGGCTTTCCCTCGCTTGGGGCGTAGGTAATAGGGGTAGCCTACCTTGACCCGATGTCTTTCATCAATAATATCATTGTATTTGAGAAAATGTCGGTCATCCAGGCCGCTCCTGGCTATCAGATCAGGCAATTGTTCACCCTTGACCGAAAGGATAGCTCGGATACCATGGATACGGAGCGCATAAAGATATTCTTTGGAAAACTTTTTTTTCACATCCATCACCATGACCAGGGGGGGTGATTTTTTTACGCGAGGGCTGGAGCGGGATCTCTTTGCACCGGGTAATTTTTTAAATTCTTTAGAAGGAACCATGACGATATACTCTCCTTCGGGAACCCTTTTAGCCTTCAACCACAGATTGTGACGTTTTAGTTCTTCTACTTCCACATTGAATTTCTTCGCAATATCTGCTAGCGTTTTTCCACTTCCTTGTCCATATTCTAGGAGGTAGAGGTCTTTTTTAGAGTTTCTATCTTTGAGGACTTCTTCAAAGGTGATCAGATGTGCCAGGAAGGTTTTCACATACCAGTGTGTTTTTTTACTGATGGTCATGTTCTTTTTTCCGAGGTATTTTTCTTGGACATAGTCTTCAGCCCCTCCTCGTCCCGTATTATAGGAGGTGAGGGCATAGATCCAGTTATGATAGAAGAAGTTATTTCTTTTGAGATATCGGGCGGCGCCTCGGGTTGAGGCGATGATATGTTTACGCTCGTCCATGGAGCGGTCTATTCGTAGGCCAACCTCCTTGGCAGCTGGAATTTTAAATTGCCAAAATCCTATGGCTTGAGAAGACGAAACGGCATCCCCGATCAAAGCACTTTCCTGAATGGAAAGGTATTTGAAATCCAGGGGTACATCTTCTTCTTTGAAGATTCTTTCAATAATGGGAAAATATATCTCTGCCCGAAGCGCCTTTGTCTGCAAGGAAATTTGACCATAAAAGAGCCGATCTACCTTCTCTTGTATCTCCTTCCGAGCATGGGAAGAGAGACGTAGGTGCATACCCGCAAAATCTAAATTTTTAGGAACCACAGGCTGAGCCCACAGACCCATCCCCAGATCTGCGAAGTAGCATAATCCGACAAGGACCCCAAAATAAAAGACATGAGAAATAACCCCCTTCATAATCCGAAGCAAGAGACCCCTTGAAATTAAGATGTCTCAATAGAGAAAGACACTAAGCTAAGCTAAAAATCTAAGCCTAGATTCCAGATGATAGCAAATATCTACGATACCATCTTCCACAAGGTCCTTGGATTTGCAATCCATATATGCCTGAGAGGGGATTTGTCAAAAGCGTATGTGATCCGCTTTTTAGAAGGGCTTGGTATATCACTTTACCAGTCATATCCCGGATGAAAAGGGTATAATTTTCCTGGGTATCCTTGTGTTGGGTTCCTGCACATGTGGGGAGATTAATCCGAATTTGTTCTCCCACAAGAGAAAAGACTTCTTTTTCTGAGGATAGGGCTAAAACGTTCTCCGCCTCTTTGAGCTCTTCTTTTTTTTCTTCTTCTTTCTCTTTTTCATCCTCCTCCTCCTCTTCGGTTTCTTGTTCTTTTAAGTCTTCTTCGTCTTGATTTTCATCTTGATCTGAGGTAGGTGTTTGAGATAGGTAGACGCAGATGGAACTGCCCTGGGGGTTCTGGATGTTGAGATGGACAGATCTTGTGTTTGTTCCTGTATGCTGGGAATAATTGAGGCTGATGGTGGCATTTCCACTTCCTTTGCTGGGAGCGAGGGATAGCCAAGGGGTGGAGCTTGATGTTTCTATGGTCCAGCTGCCACTTGCAGTGATTTGGAAACGGCTATTGCCTGCCTCAGCGGATGCCTTGATTTCGCCTAGATTCGTCGTGATCTCCAAGGGAGAGCCCTTCTCATGCGTGACCCGTAAGACCCACCCCTCTGCTGTATGTGCATGATTTGTATGGAATCGGAGGAGCAAAGATTGAGAATTAACGGTACGTGTGGGAAATTGGGGTTTTCTCTTTTTTGTGTACCGTTCTAGGATTCGGCATGGCGAGACGTGGGGCCCTTCATACAAGATGAGGCTGTCTCCTTCTGCCAGATCAAAGCTGAGGCTTCTGACTTGAACCACTTTTCCATCGGGCGCCGAAAGAATCCATTGACAATCCAGATTATTTTCGTAGTTATCTGCGCCAGATCCATCCGAAATGGAAATACCCCCTCGAGTCTCTCTCAAGGGAGTTCCTTCACATTGTGACCACACCTCAAGAGGCACGAAAAAAAGAGAAATCAAGACAAAAGAAAAGAGATTAGATTTCATGCTTAGGCATATGAAAGAATTAAAGGGAATTATATATCTATTGAACCTATTGAGATGAAAAAAATTTCTATTTACTCAAAATAAATGCCTAAAAATTTGGAATTCTCACAGGAAATAGGGACACTTAACACCTGTG
>JAPOQI010000060.1 GCA_026710765.1 Cytophagales bacterium
AATCAGATTCCCTTGATTGTCCCGAATATACATGGCCCTATTCATGGTGCGGGCAGCAATATAAGGGTTGTTTAGCTGGACATAGCCTCCCACAAGATCCCCACCCAAATTCCTCAGATTGGGAACGTCAAAAGAAAATGCCTGACGAACAGAAGCATCCAACTTCAACTCAATACTCCACCATTTGGAAAGCTGAAAAGAACTCCTTGCCGAACCCGTATAACGAAGCAAATCATTGGTCAGGACACTCGCATTTTGATCAAAATAATTTAAAGAAAGAAAAAGCGTATGCTTCTCCGAACCTGTGGAAAGACTCACATTATGCTCCTGACTAAAAGAATTCCGAAAAAGTACCCCAAACCAATCCGTATTCACCGCCTGAATATCTACCAAACGATCCCTGAAATCCTCCAAGGTAATACGCTTATCTGTGTACTGAGCCAAAAGTTGACCCAAGGCACCCGAATTGATGGACAAAGAAAAATCGTTCAATAAATCCTTTCGGTAAAGTTCCAAAGACAAATCCAAACGCTCCTTAGAATCCATAAAATCAAACTCAGAAGCCCGAGGACGAATAGAACTTGTCATATTATTCGTATAATCCACCTCCGTCTTACCCGCCTTACCCCTTTTTGTGGTCACAACAATCACCCCATTCACCGCACGAGAACCATAAATAGCCGTCGCCGTAGCATCCTTCAAGATGGTAATAGACTCTACATCATTCGGATTCAACCCCCCTATGCCCGAACTCAACAAGGTACTAGGATCTCCCGAATACAATTGATTCGGGTCTATGGGTACAGGATCTTGGATCACTACCCCATCAATAACCCAAAGAGGCTCCGCATTCCCAGTGATAGAAGCCGTACCCCGAATACGTATCTTGGGCCTCCCCCCCGGCGCACCCGAAACATTCTGTATACTCAACCCTGCCACCTTACCCTGAAGCATCTCATCAACCCCCGAAGCCGCAGCCTGTCTGACCTCCTCGCCCGAAATCGTAGAAGTAGCCCCCGGAAAAAGACGCTTATTAATGTCCCTATATCCCGAAACAACTACCTCCTCCAACTGCTTAGACTCAGGGTCAAGCTGCACACTGATATCTATCACCCCATTTTTCATCCTAGGAAGAATATCTTTTACAGAATACTCCCTTATCTTATAACCTATAAAAGAAACCTGAATAACCGCATCACGCTTGCGGACGCGGATTACAAAATTTCCCTCTATATCACTGACAACCCCCTCCGAGGTCCCCTTCACTACCACAGTTACCGAAGGAAGGGTCTCCCCACGCTCATCCACCACCTTACCCCGAACCACGATCTCCTCCTGAGCCCACAACCGAACAGAAATTCCAAAGACCAAAAAAAGACCCAAAAGAACTAATCTCATCCGCAGTATCCGAATCTAAACATAGTAAACACAACCACACGCACAATATTTAACTCCACAATAAGGATTTCACATTCAATACGGAGCTAAATTTAAAGATAAAACAATATAAAAAACTCTTTGCACAAAATTCATTTCCTATTTTTATAATTATCTATCATTTATCTTCTAAAATGTAAATTAATGACAGGATTATTACCATTCCAACAGAAAATTTCTCCAAAACATGTTGATCCCTAAGCAATTCTTATCAGATCTCAGGGAAAATCCTGTTCTGGTGGGGACTAAGAAATTAGTGTCTCCCCTCTCTTTGCAGATCAACCTAAACAATGGAGACGTGATGGCTATGTTGGGTGCTGCTTTATTTTTTCTTCAGGCAGAACAAAAAAAACAACATGTTCTTTTTCTGCTCCCAACCCATAAAGAAGCCCTTGTGTTCTGGGAAGCCATGCACGCATGGCTGGGATCAGAGCCACTGATATTCCTACCCCAAACCCAACATCATGAACAAGAACGTAAAGAAAATCTATACGCAGGATTCGAGCATGTTAAAAAGAGATCTGTTTGCTGGATCTCTTATCCTGAAGCTCTTTTGGATCCCGTTCCCTCAGCAGCTTTTTTTCAAAAAAATTCCCAAATACTGGAAATAGATCAAATACTGAGTACAGAGGATCTCTTGGGGCAGTGGAGAAAAGATGGATGGGAAGAGGTAGATTTTGTTTCCGAAACAGGACAATTTTCTGTACGAGGAGGGATTATAGATGCTTTTTCCTTTGGTCAAGCTTATCCCTATCGGATAGAACTGTCCGGACGAAAAATAACCTCTATAAGACGGTTTGATCCCATATCACAACTTTCCATAAAATCTGTTGAGAAGGCTTCTTTTACCCTTCCACGTACCCAGAAAGAATCTGAGACATGCTCTTTCCTAGACCTGCTTTCCAAAGATATCCTGCTGGTTCAAAAAAGACAGGAGGAAAAAAAACCACCTGATCCTTCTCCCACTTCCTTGGAGAACCACCTTAAATCCTACGCCCGCTTGGTTTGGGGCGATCAAAAGTCTTGGTCTTCTTCAGAGTCCTTAAAATATCCCACGGCGCCACAACCTGTTTTCAAAAAGAATTTTGAACTGATAGCCCAAGACATGTACAAGTGGCAAGAATCAGGATATGAGCTATTCTTGGCTTCTAAATCCGAAGAACAAATTTGTCGCTTAGAAGACATTCTACATCGTGCCCTACCCGAACTGTCCTTTAAACCCCTTTCTCTAAGTCTGAGAAAGGGGTTTGTAGACAAAGTCTCCAAAAGACTCATTTACACAGATCATCAACTTCTAGATCGCTTCTTTGCATCTCCTCCTCGTCGGAGATCTGTTTCAGGGAAAGGTGCCTTATCTCTTCGGAGTTTGAGTGATTTGAAAACCGGAGATCTTGTGGTGCATACGGATCATGGTGTCGGAATTTTTGGAGGCCTTCATAGCATAGAACAGGATGGAAAAAAACAAGAAACCATCCGACTTATCTATAAAGGAGGAAGCCTTCTGTATGTGGGAATAGCCTCCTTATATAAGGTCACCCGCTACCGAGCCGCTCGGGAAGGAGAATCTCCTCCTCTAAGTATCCTGGGTGGGAAGGCCTGGAAAAATAAGAAGCGGAAGGCTAAGAAGAAGATGAAAGGCATGCTAGAAGAGTTGATGAGGCTCTACGCACAACGAAAGACGATCTCAGGATATAATTTTCCAAAAGATAGTTTTCTGCAAACCCAATTGGCAGCCTCTTTTCCGCATCAAGAAACCCAAGATCAAATTCGGGCTATTGCAGACATCAAAGCGGATATGGAATCTTCCGTTCCCATGGATCGGCTTCTCTGTGGAGATGTGGGGTTTGGAAAGACAGAGGTTATGCTTCGGGCAGCCTTTAAAGCTGTCTGTCATGGGAAGCAGGTAGCTATTCTGGTCCCCACAACCATTTTAGCCCTGCAACATTATCAGACCTTCCAAAATAGATTGCTTGAAAATTTCAAGACCCGTATATCTTATATCAATAGACTTAGAACTCAAAAAGAGTCCAGGGATATCCAACAAAAGATAAAAACAGGGGAAATTGACATCCTGATCGGGACCCATAAAATTATTCACACAGATTTTACGTTCAAAGATTTAGGCCTATTGATTATAGACGAAGAACAAAAATTTGGGGTCAAGGTGAAGGAGTCGCTACGGGAAAAAAAGCTTAACGTGGATACGTTGTCTCTGACGGCAACCCCTATTCCCCGAACCATGCACTTTTCACTCAGCGGAATTAGAGATCTCAGTCTGCTATCCACACCCCCACCCAATCGTCAAGCCGTTTTAACCCGTCTACATGTTTTTGATAAAGAAGTGATTAGAAAGGCAATTCTTTTTGAGAAGCGCAGACAAGGACAATGCTATTTTGTTCACCAACGAATTCAAAATATTCAGGAAATAGCTGAGAGTTTAACAGAATGGGTTCCAGAAGCACGTGTGGGTATTGCACACGGACGAATGCCAGGTCGGAGTTTAGAGCGGGTTATGCAAGGTTTTATTGAAGGGGAATATGATGTCTTGCTCAGCACCAACATTATTGAAAACGGTCTAGATATTCCCAACGCAAATACGATTTTGATTCATCAAGCTCATCTCTTTGGACTTTCCGAAATACATCAAATGCGGGGAAGAATAGGACGGTCTTCCCGAAGAGCCTTTTGCTACCTCTTCTGTCCACCCCCTTCTGCACTAAGTTCTGAGGCAAAAGAACGTTTACATGTGATAGAGGGTTTTTCAGAATTGGGAGATGGGATCAAAATAGCCATGAAGGATCTTGAAATTAGAGGTACGGGATCCCTTTTGGGAGAAGAACAAAGTGGGTTTATGAACGATATGGGTTTTGAAACCTATCATCAATTGATAGATCAAGCTGCAAAAGAACTCAAAAACACGTCTTTTAAAGAAAGCTTTCCTAGTGAAAAGCTAAGTCCTTCCTTAAAAGAACCGCTTAGGTGTGCAGTAGAAACGGATCTGGATGCCTATCTTCCAACAGATTATGTAAATAGCAGTTCGGAACGGATGCGCATTTATACCCAAATTGCCAGATTGTCTTCAAAAGAAGACATGGATAAATTAAAGGGGGTTTTACAAGATCGTTTTGGTCCGCTCCCCCCTCCAACAGAGGGTTTGTGGCAGGCTAGCAGCATTCGGTGGGCAGCTACGGGTTCAGGATTTGAGCGGATCGTTTGGAAAGATGGGTCGCTTAAGTGTTTTTTTTCCCAAGAAGATACAAGGTCTTTGTCTTCAGATTCGTTTGAACAGATCATGGTTTTTCTGCACAAACATTCGGATATTTCACGAATTATGGAGAGGAATAAAAATACCTATCTGTATCTTTCACCCGTTAATTCTTTTGAAGAAGTTTTGAAATATCTGAGAGATTTGGGTGGAAAAAGTTGAGAAAAAGTTGTTTGGACTAAAGTTATTTGGAATAATTTGTAGAAATTTGAAGAAATGTATACCTTCGCAATACCCACTCGGGAACAAGTTGGGCATCTCAGAGAGATGAAGGCTTTGATATTATTAACTTAATCTAAGGTGCAGGTATGAAACAGATTCTTGGACGCATCCTTTTCTTTCCGATTCTGGGTGCTTTAATACAATGGGGCTGTGGTCCTGGCTATCCTACGAGTACGAGTCCAGGTCAGTTTAGCACGGCTACAGGACTCCCTTATAATGATCTGGATGGTTTTGAACTTTCAGATTATGAGGGCCAGCCCGATGCGCCCAATATGGTTTTTATTGAAGGGGGTCGTACGGTACTGGGTTCTTTTGCGGAAGATATTGCTTTTGTTCGGGATAATCTCAAACGGACGGTCACCATCGCCTCCTTCTATATGGACGAGACAGAGATTGCGAACGTGCACTGGTTGGAATATCTCTATTATGTGCAGCTGGATTCCACAGAGGAGGTTTATCGGGCAGCCTTACCCGATACAACTGTTTGGGCTAGAGAACTCTCCTACAATGATTCATATGTTTTGAATTATCTTCGTTATCCTGGTTTTCGGTATTATCCGGTGGTGGGTATAACATGGCGACAAGCCAATGATTATTGTAGGTGGCGTACCCGTGTCGTGAATTTGAGGTTGGCAGAGGATTCGGGTTATTTTCAGGAAGAATTGGCTGAAGTGGAAACCTTACCCTTGGAATCAGGTGCCGTTGTCCCAAACATTCGTCTCCCAACAGAGGCTGAGTGGGAATATGCCGCACAAGGTCTCATAGGAACCCAGTTCTTGGATGAGAATTTCATCCACAACCGAATCTATCCATGGAATGGACACTGGCTTAGATATCCTTATTCCCGAGGTGGGAAATTGGGTCATTTCTATGCCAATTTCAAAAGAGGTAGGGGTGATTTTGCAGGAATCGCAGGCAAGCTGAACGATGGCGCCATGATTACCACCCACGTCTATGACAATTTCCCGAATGACTATGGCCTCTACAACATGGCAGGTAATGTAAATGAATGGGTTTGGGATGTGTATCGGCCGCTTTCTTTTCAGGATTTTGAAGATTTAAATCCTGTGCGGCGAAATGGGTTTTTGGATGAAGAGAGTGGGTATGATTATGCCAATTATAATTCCCTAATCTCTAACAAAGCCAGAGTGTACAAAGGCGGATCATGGGCAGATGTAGCCTATTGGCTCTCCCCTGGAAATAGAAGATTCCTGGAAGAAGACTCAGCTACAGCCACCATAGGGTTCCGATGTGCCTTAATTCAGTCGGGGACCCGAAAATAAGAATTTGGCTCAGCCCAAGTCCATGAAGACAAGCCTGAGGACATCTCCAGGTGGGCAAGGTTTGAAGGGGTTTTGAATTTTCTGATGATGAGGTCCGCACACCGACTTGTCCTTCTAATCCTTCCTATTCTCTTCTTTTCCTGTACAGAAGAAAATATCCCCAAAGAACCCACTTTTACTTCCTTTCATCCTAAAGAAGCTGCCGTAGGTAGTCCGATCTCCCTGATGGGAACAGGATTTGGTACGGACACAAGTTATGTAAAGGTGTTTTTTCATAAAATACCCGCCCAGATCCAATCTCTGAGTGATGAAAAAATAGAGGTAAAGGTACCCGAAGAAGCCAGTACAGGACCCATTTCCATAGATGTGGGAAACCTCAACCTACTCAGTTCTGAAGACTTTTTAGTCCTAGCCTCCCCAAAGCCAGATGAGAAAGAAGAAGAAGATAAACAAACCCTAGAAGAGGGTGAAGAAGAGAAAGAAAGTGAAGAAGAAAAAGAAGAGGAAAGTGAAGAAGAGGAGGAAGAGCTAAGCGAAGAAGACGAAGAGGAAGAAGAGAATCTCACAGATAAGGAAAGATTTGTTCGGGATTATTTTGCAAACTATGCAGTGGATTCATCTCCTGAAAATTGGACAGGAGATGTCAATAGCTGTAATCCAGGAGATATCAGTCCGGTATCTAGATCTGAAGCCCTAGCCCGACTGAATTATTTCCGAAGACAAACGGGTATAAAAATTCCGTTGAGGTTGAATACGGAGCTTTCAACTAAGTGTCAAAAGGCAGCACTCATTGTGGCTGCCAACGGATGGCTTCCAAATGCCCACTTTCCTAGATCATCTGCAACATGTTATACGAAAGACGGAGCAGATGCCTCCATAGGGAATTTATATCTATCCAGTGGTCCGAGAAATGCCTTTTTGGCATATACAATCAATAGATTTATAGAAGATCCAGGACGCGGTAATGAAGAGGTGGCACATAGAGCATGGTTTCTTCATCCCAAATTACGGGAAATAGGTGTGGGCTATACCAACATTTCTGGAGCCGTATGGTGGAATTTGCACGATTCCTATCCCGAGGGGGTTCCCAAATTTATAAGCTGGCCACCCCAAGGATATGTTGTAGATGAGCTGGTCTATCCCAGGTGGTCCTTTCATTATCTGAGTCGGAATCAAAGAGATAGAATAGAGGATGCTAAAGTAGGGGTTTTGAAAAAAACTACCCGAGAAGAAATACCCGTACAGGTAATAGCACGTTATAGTTATGGAAAAGAAGGTCTACTCAGTATCGTCTGGACACTAGGAGAAAATGTCAAACCCATGGACGAAGAAGATGCTACATTAAGTGTAACGGTTTCAAATATACAGGTGGAAGGAGAAACCACGAGTATTAGCTACGAAGTAATCATCGTTAAGAAGACCTCCTTGGTTTCTACCCCTTCTGCCCGTTTTCAAAGACAGAATCCAGGTTTAGATTTGTTGAGATAGAGGGTCCCCCGTAGGATAAAATTTATGCAGATTCATACTTCATTGAGAGATTCTATTCTGGGTAAATCCTTGATACTCAGCCTCTTCCTCTTCTCCTCCTGTGATGAAGATCCCGCTACCCAAACAATCACACTCTCTTCTTTCAAACCCAAGACAGGAAAAATAGGAACCCCCGTCTCATTGATCGGAAAAGGATTTGGTACGGATAAATCTGAGTTACATGTTTTTTTTCACGAAACATCCACAACTATTGAATCCCTGGACAATCAGGAAATAGAGGTTCGGGTTCCGGAAGGTGCCTCCACAGGACCTATTTCCATCCAAATAAGAAATCAAAAATTGATAAGTCCGGAAGATTTTTCGGTCCTTGACGAATCCCCAGAAGGGCATGAAAAAAACTCTACGAAACCCCTCTCTCGGGAAGAATTCATAAGAGATTATCTAAAAAATTATTTGGTTAACCCAGTTCCAGAAAATTGGGACGGAAATGTAGCTGAGTGTAATCCAGGTACGATCAACAAAGATGCCATAGCACAAGCCCTGGACAGACTAAACTACTTTCGCAGACAAGTCGGACTCAGAGAACCCCTGATACTCAGTAAAGACCTTTCTGCCCAATGCCAAAAAGCAGCCCTTATCTTGGCAGCTGAAAAAAAATTGACACATATTCCTAAACCCAATGCAACATGCTATTCAAAAGAAGGGATGGAAGCCTCCATGGGTAATTTATACCTCTCTTCAGCACCCCGAATAGGGTTCATCGGTCAAACCATTAGTAAATTTATAGAGGATCCAGGTCGTGGTAACGAGAGGGTAGGGCATAGAACCTGGTTTCTACACCCTAAGTTACGGGAAATAGGTGTGGGCTATACCCACATTTCCGGAGCTGTGTGGTGGAATTTTCATGATGCCCATCCCAAAGACATACCCGAATTTATAAGCTGGCCACCCCATGGATATGTGGTAGATGAACTGGTCTATCCCAGGTGGTCCTTTCACTACCTAAGCACTGACCCTAGAACAGATAAAATAAATCTAGCAAAGGTTCGGGTGCTGCGAAAAAACTCATCCGAAGAGATCCCAATAGATGTGATTGCACGACATAATCAAGGTAATTTTGGACTCCTCAGCATCGTATGGACCCTAAAAGAAAATGTCAAACCCCAAGACACTAAGGATGTCATCCTAAGCGTCACGGTTTCAGATCTCTTGATCGGAGGATTACGAAAAGCTTTTACATATGAGGTCAAGATTGTAAAGAAGACAAGTATTAGTTCACCCGTAGCCCGTCTGAAATTCTCAGATTCCTAAAAATAAATCAGATTCCTACGTTAGAAGTCTGTGCATATACACATAAATCTCTTATTTTTTACTTATGAAAAGGGTCATTCGAAAGGTTGGGGTTTTAGGTTCCGGCATCATGGGAAGTCAAATTGCTTGTTGTTTTGCCAACATAGGTGTAGAAGTTCTGCTACTGGACATAGCCCCTCAAAAGAAGTCTTCCCCCCTTCCCGCAAAAGAATCCCTTAAAAAAACCCTGCTGAACCCTGCCAAACCACTATATGACCCCCAATTTGTGGATAGAATCCAAACTGGAGACTTTGATCACGACATAAAATATCTCTCCACTTGTGATTGGATTATAGAAGCAATTGTAGAAGATGTATCCATTAAACAACAACTTTTTGAGAAACTAGAAAAACATAGAAAACCTGAAAGCCTCATCACAACCAATACCTCAGGTATTCCAATCTCTGCCCTAAGCAAAGGCAGATCTAAAGACTTTGTTTCCCACTTCTGTGGAACCCATTTTTTTAACCCCCCACGATATCTACGACTCCTAGAACTTATTCCCTCTCCCGAGACAAAACCTGAAATACTTGATTTTCTCAAATCCTATGGCACACATCATCTAGGAAAAGAAGTGATTCTTTCAAAAGATGTTCCTGCCTTTATTGCCAACCGAATTGGGATTTATAGTATCCTTTGTACCCTTCGTGCTATGGAGGAGTTATCCTTGTCGGTAGGTGAGGTAGAGGGTCTTACGGGGCCTTTGGTAGGTCGTCCCAAGTCTGCCACGTTCAGGACTTTGGATTTAGTAGGCATAGATGTTTTTTGCCGAGTCGCCCGATATTTAGATCAAAGTCTCTCGGAGAAAGATCCCAAAAAATCTCCAAACACATACAAACTCCCAGAGACCATCCTGTATTTGGAAAAGAAAAATTACTTGGGTGAAAAAACAGGACAAGGGTTTTTCAAGAAAATAAAAACGGATGGAAAATCTGTCATTCAGGAATTCCAACCCCTTAATAAATCCTACGGCAACCGAACCCGTATTCAAGATCCCATTCTAGAACGTATCAAGGAAAAATCAGTTCCTGAAAGAATAAAGATCCTCTATCAACACGATTCCAAAATCGGAAACTTCTATCAAACCATATGGAATGAGCTTTTTAGATATAGTGCAACATGTGTTTTTGAAGTGTCTGATCGCATCTATGACATAGATGCTGCCCTGCGCGCAGGATTTGCTTGGGACCTAGGTCCCTTTGAGCTTTGGGATATCTTGGGATTTAGGAAGATCTATGAGTCGAGTTCAGACTTTTCTATTCCATGGATTGATCAAATGTACGAAAAGGGTTTCTCATCCTTCTATACCTTCCAGAAAGGGAAAAAGCACGTTTATTCTCCCAAAAAAGCAGATTATATCCCTATTCCAGGTCAAGAGGAATTTCTGATCCTGGGAAATTTAGACAAGAATAGAAAGGTATGGAGTCGACCCTCGGTGGACCTGTACGACCTAGGTGGAGATATATTGGGACTAGGTTTTCATAGCAAAATGAATACCCTAGGCGAAGAGGTTATGGGGGGAATATTTTCTGCCATAGAAGAAACCGAACAAAATTTTGCAGGACTAATTATAGGACACGATGCAGAACATTTCTCAGCAGGTGCAAATCTAAGTGCCCTCCTAGCCCTTATCCTAGAACAAGAATTTGATGAAATAGATTTGATGGTTCAACGATTTCAACAGATAGTATCCTCCCTCAGACATAGTTCTGTCCCCATAGTGGTGGCCGTCTCAGGGATGTGTTTAGGTGGGGGATTGGAACTAAGTCTGCACGCCGATGCCATAGTGGCACACGCCGAAACCTATATGGGACTAGTCGAAATCGGAGCCGGACTCATCCCTGCCGGTGGGGGAACAAAAGAAATGACCCTACGTTGTGCAAAGAATACCCAAAAAGGGGATCCCCAACTTAACAGATATCAGGAGATTTTCCAACTGATCGGACAAGCCCGAATTTCTTCTTCCGCACACGAAGCATCACATATTGGATATCTATACCCCTCAGATAGTATTGTCCTAAACCGCGCTTCCCTACTCAAAGTAGCCCATAAAAAAGTAGAACAACTCCTCCAAGAAGGGTATTCCCCTCCCCTACCCGTACATGATATTTGGGTACAGGGGAAAAGAGGAATCGCACATCTGGAAGCAGGTATCACCAACATGTTGCACGGCGGCTTTATTACCGAATATGAAGCCCAGATCGGACAAAAATTAGCCTATGTAATCCATGGCGGAAAACTCTCTCAACCCACCCACGTAAACGAACAATATCTCAGAGAACTGGAAAGAGAAGCCTTTCTAAGTCTCTGTGGAGAAGCTAAGACCCTGGAGAGAATTCAACATCTTCTGTTCAAGGGCAAGCCCCTACGTAACTAGTTACCCTGCTTTTTTTGCAGATGCAAGATTTCGTGCCTGTCTGCACCTAATAAGTCGCTTCTCAGTTTTGGGAATTACCCATCTCGTCCCTTTTCACCATACGGATAGCATGTCATGCTTATCCTATTCTTTGTCCTTTTGAACAAGTCTCAGGCTAATAACTGAGAAACATGACGGATTCCCATTCACAAAGAAAGATATCATAGGCTAAGTTTTTTCGTTGAATGAATAACATAGTTTATGATTATGAGGCGGTTTCAAAAAAAATTAAGGGAAAGGATTTTAGATGGGATGTGGAGGTATGGGGTTTGCCTGATGCTGGGATGCTTGGTCCATCTATCTCTCAAGGGACAAGAAGGAAATCTACCCACACAGGTTTTGGCAAGCGCAGGACATCACCATCAAACAGACGGCGCACAACTTTCCTGGACACTAGGAGAAGTGTTTTATTTAAAATATGTCTCAGGGGATGGTGTCCTATCTCGCGGTTTTCAACAGGGAGATGATTTGATGATGCTCTTCCTAGGCATGGATATGGAACCCATGGCCTTCCCCGAAGAGTTTACGCTGGAAGAAACCGTACGATATTTTCCCAATCCGGCAAAGGATTTTCTAAACATAGAGGTCCCTGAGGTAAGGGCTGCTTATATAGAATTATATGATATGGGAGGAATTTTATTGGGAATATGGAATTTTGATATGGAGAAAAAGATGAGTCAAATAGATGTCTCTCCTTTTGAAGAAGGGGTGTATCAAATTCAGATTAAAGATGTCAATCATGACCCCCTGTACAAGTTTAGGTTCATCAAAAGATGAACCCCCTAAGCCCACCTAAGATCAGCAAATTGTGAAAAAAATAATTTTGGGATGCCTATCATTTGGAATCTGTCATTTCTCATCTCTCATTGCACAGGATATACCCCAAGGAATTTCCTATCAGGCTTTCGCACGGAATGCAAGTGGAGAAGCTCTGGTGGAACATGAACTCAGACTACGAATATTTATCCATAAAGACGGTCCTACGGGAGAAGCAGTTTATGGGGAAAGACATGTCGTGAGAACAAATTACACCGGACTTTTTACACTTATTATCGGAAAGGGAAGATCTATTTTGGAAGATTTTTCCGGAATAGACTGGAGTTATGGGAAATATTATATGTCTATTCTGATGGCAACCGAAGAAGATGAAGAATACAAATCCTTTGGTGCCACACAACTCTTCTCTGTCCCCTACGCATTATATGCAGGTTCGGTCGCTTCGCAAAAACCTGAAGAAGAGACCTTCCAGCAACTAAGATATGAACAGGATACGCTTTATATCTCAAACGGAAACAAAGTATATGTACCCACTGCCGAACCTATGCGTAATACTGAAGAAAAGGTGGAGCAGATAAAAGAGAAGCTGGGAGACATACAGACCTTACAGGTAGAAGAGGAAGAGAAGGTAAATGTACTTGAAGGTGAACAAAAAAGAATTGAAACCGATATTAAATCCCAATTAGAACATATAACTACTCTAAATCAAGAAGGAGAACAACGATTAGAAGACAAAATATCATCCCAAGGAGAGAAGTTTGCACAGATTAATGCACAAAGCTCTGAAGATCTATGGGCTGAAATTAACAGAATGGGTTCAGAAGAAGAAGGAAATGCCAAGGCCATAGAGGATGAGACCAGGAGGGCTATCTCTGCTGAGGGGGATCTATCTGGTCGTCTGAATCTCATTCAGACCTCAACCGAAAATGATCTGATAGATCTAGAAAATTCTCTGAGTTCCAGCATAGAAATGGGAGATAGGGCAACACAAGTTTCTGTTGGGGAGATAGAAATTGACCTAGAAACCGAGACCACAAGGGCTACAGAAAGAGAAACAGAAATTGAAACCAATCTGCAAACCGAGGTCACAAGAGCAACAGCAAGAGAAACAGAAATAGAAGCCAATCTACAAACCGAAGTCACAAGAGCACAAACTAAGGAGGCAGAAATTGAAACCGACCTGCAAACCGAGGTCACAAGGGCTACAGAAAGAGAAACAGAAATTGAAACCGACCTACAAACCGAAGTCACAAGGGCTACAGAAAGAGAAACAGAAATTGAAGCCAATCTACAAACCGAAGTCACAAGGGCTACAGAAAGAGAAACAGAAATAGAAGCCAATCTGCAAACCGAGGTCACAAGAGCAACAGCAAGAGAAACAGAAATTGAAACCAATCTGCAAACCGAGGTCACAAGGGCAACAGAAAGAGAAACAGAAATTGAAGCCAACCTGCAAACCGAGGTCACAAGGGCAACAGAAAGAGAAACAGAAATTGAAGCCAATCTGCAAGCCGAAACCGCAAGAGCCGTAGCAAGAGAAACTCAAATTCAAACCAGCCTACAAGCTGAAAATGCCAGAGCAGAAGCTAAAGAAAGAGACATAGAAATTGACCTACAAGCCGAGGTCACAAGAGCACAAACTAAGGAGGCAGAAATTGAAAACAACCTACAAACTGAGGTCACAAGAGCACAAACTAAGGAAGCAGAAATTGAAGCCAACCTACAAGCTGAAATTGCAAGGGCAATAGCAAGAGAAACAGAAATAGAAAACCGATTCCAAAGTACACTCGGGTCATCCACAACACAAATAGAAGCCGACTTGCAAGCTGAAATCGCAAGGGCAATAGCGAAAGAGACGGAAATTGAAACCGACCTGCAAACCGAAGTCACAAGAGCACAAACTAAGGAAGCAGAAATTGAAACCGACTTGCAAGCTGAAATC
>JAPOQI010000104.1 GCA_026710765.1 Cytophagales bacterium
AATTTTTTCTTTTTTCAATCTACTTAACTCTTTTCGGAGAAGAAATTGTGTAGGTAGGTCTACTGAATCCACAAAGAGCATCCAAAAAAGAACTAGTATTATCAGGATGAAATAATAGTTCTTTATAAATCTTATCATGTGTTTGGATTTGGCTTAGGAAATGCTAGGGTCTTCATATTCTGATTTGTGGTATTGCTTTCTATTCGGAGGAGTTGATTATATTTTGCGGTCCGATCGGATCGGCAGGGGGCACCTGTTTTAATTTGTCCTCCTCCAGCGGCTACGGCGAGGTCTGCAATAAAGCTGTCTTCAGTTTCTCCGGAACGATGGGAGACAATAAATTCGTAATTTTTTTTCTGAGCCACGTGGATAACTTTGATGGTTTCACTGAGATTGCCTACCTGATTGGGTTTGATGAGGATGGCATTTGCGACACCCTCTTTGATACCCCTTAGGAATCTTTTCTCTGAGGTAACGAAGAGGTCATCTCCAACCAATTGTACTTTGTGGTTTAACCTATTTGTTAAATTTTTCCATCCAATCCAATCATCTTCTGCCAAAGCATCTTCCAAGGAAAGAATGGGATATTTATTCACATACTCGGTCCATTTTTCTATCAATTCATCAGATGACAAGGGTTTTTTTGACGTTTTGAGATGATATTTACGTGTTTCCTGATTATAGAATTCTGAGGCAGCTATATCCAGGGCCATAGCTACATCTTTTCCAGGTATATAGTGGGCTTCTTCTATGGCTTTGATAAGGATTTCTATAGCTTTTTCGTGTGAGTCCAGATTAGGGGCAAACCCTCCTTCATCTCCCACATTGGTGGCATAGTTTAGACGTTTCAGGATGTTTTTAAGACTATGAAAGATTTCTACACCCATTCTTAATGCCTCAGAAAAAACATTTGTAGATAAGGGAAGGATCATAAATTCTTGTATATCCAGTATGTTATCTGCGTGTCGTCCTCCATTTAAAATATTCATCATGGGTCTTGGCATGCTATGAGAGAAATTATATTTTCGCTGCAAATACTCATAGAGTGGCATATTCAGGGTTTGCGCACCTGCTCGGGCGAGTGCCAGGGAGACGGCTAGGGTTGCATTTCCTCCCCATCTGGATAAATTTTCACTTCCTTCTTCTTTTCTAATTCGTTCATCTAGGTGTCTTTGTTCCAGTACGGATTCTCCTTTTATTAAAGGAAAGATTTCTTGTGTGATTTTTTGAGCGACCTCTTTTACACCCTTCCCCATATATCTTTTGGAATCCGTATCTCTTTTTTCCAGAACCTCATGTTTTCCGGTAGAGGCGCCAGAGGGTACGGAGGCTTTTCCGCATATATTATTAGCGGTATATATTTCTACTTCCAACGTAGGAAGACCTCGGGAGTCTATAATTTCCCGTGTTATTAGCTTTCGGATACGATTTTTTTCACCTAGGAACATAATTCTTGTTTTTCATATTTGATCAGGAGGGATAGAAATTCTTCAAACAGATGTGATGAATCATGGGGTCCAGGTGAAGCTTCGGGATGATATTGTACAGAGAAAGCGGGTTTTGCTTTGAGTTGAATACCTGCCACTGTATCATCATTTAGATGCACGTGGGTGAGTTGTACTTGATTGGAGTTTTCTACCTCTTTTTTGTTAAGACAGAAACCATGGTTTTGGGAGGTGATTTCAGACTTTCCTGTTCGTAAATCTTTGATGGGATGGTTGATTCCTCGGTGTCCGAATTTAAGTTTATAGGTAGAAATTCCACATGCTCTGCCTAGAATTTGATGTCCTAGACAGACCCCAAACAAGGGTTTTTCGGCTTTGATTATATCTTGAACCGTTTTTACACAATCGGGTATAGCAGCAGGATCCCCGGGTCCATTGGAGATAAAATATCCGTGGGGCAGGCATTTTTCCATCTCTACAAAGGGGGTTTGAAAGGGAAAAATATGTAGGTCTAAGCCCCTGGATGACCATTCTTTTATCAGGGATTTTTTAATTCCGAGATCTATGATGGCTAGCCTGTACCTTCCTTTTCCTGGTATTGTGTAGGGTTTTGGGGTTCCCACTTTTTGTACCAGTGAAAGTCCTTCCATGCTTGGGCAAGATAGGACGTGTTTTAGAAGGTCTTTGGATGTTTTTTCGTAAGAGGACACAATCGCATTCATGCTCCCTTGGGATCGGATATGTGTTACCAGATGTCGGGTATCTATCCCGGAAATTCCCACGATATTATGTTTTTTTAGATAATCATTTAAGGAGTACTTAGCATTTTGTCGGGTAAAAATGGGAGAGGGTGAGGAAACCACCAAGGAACGTATTTTGGGTTCTTCAGATTCTTCTTCACGATGAGATAAGAAGCCATAATTGCCGATATGTGGGAAGGTATTGACAACAATTTGTCCGAAATAAGAGGGGTCTGTATATGCTTCTTGATATCCTGCCATTCCTGTCGTGAAACAAATTTCACCCATAGCTTCCCCTTCCGCACCCAGGGATATGCCCCTGTATTGTGTTCCATCTTCCAACAAAAGTATACCCCGTTTCATTCCCCGAAAATACAACTTCTAAATCTTTTGGGAGATAAATTTTTAGACATCATATACATGTCGGGACTGGAATTTCTTTTTATGAGTAGGGTTATTTTTATCATTTGTTTCTCTCTATCAATTGCAAAACAAAGTTTAGGAGTGCTGTCCTTTGATTAGATGTTGGAAAGAGATTTTTCAGTTTTGTCATAATTTTTTGATTTCGTTCTTTCAATAGATTTTTTGTGAGTTTGGGTATGCCTATTCTTTCGTACAGAGAGTAGGTACCTTTTATTTTTGCTTTTCGTTCTTCTGCTGAGTTGGTGGGATGTTCTTGCCATTGTATTAGCAGATTTTTTTCTTCTTGTGATGTATGGTTCCAGGCTTCCACAGACAGGATCGTTTTTTTATTGCTGAGAATATCTCCTCCGGATTGTTTGCCCACATTTTTATGATTTCCATAGAGGTCCAGAAAGTCGTCGTTCATTTGAAAGATAATCCCGATTTCTTCACCAATGAGTCTCATTTCTTGAACCATTTCAGGTTCTGCCCCACCCAGGATGGTACCCAGTTCGAAGCAGAGACCAATTAGGCAACCTGTTTTTAGTCGTATCATTTCCAAATAATCCTCCTTTGAGACATATTCTTTTTTTTCAAAATCCAGATCAAGTCGTTGTCCTTCACAAACCTCTAGGGCACATTTATTGAAGGCTTTCAAAACCTTTCCTAGGCTTTTGGATTGGGTAAAGGATAGCATTTCATAACCCTTTACGAGAAGTGCATCACCCGATAGAATCGCTGTGTTGAGGTCCCATTTCTCATGTACTGATGCCACGCCTCTACGCAGAGGTGCCTGATCCATGACATCGTCATGAATCAGGGTGAAGCTGTGAAGCAACTCTACAGAAATCGCAGGCCTTAGCACGGTTAATATATCTTCTTGCCAAAGACGATACGTCAGGAAGACAAATAAGGGTCTTATTCGTTTTCCACCTAATTCCAAGGCATAGACCATAGGATCATATAGTCGAGAAGGGTGGGCTTCCTTGGGTGTAATTTCTTTGAGGGCTTTTTCTACGAGAGACTTATAATGATTGAGTCCCATGTTCAGGATTTTTTCTGGAGTTTTATCATGATTTGGTGGAGAAGGTTTTTCAAAATATGGGTTGGATTGGGTGAGTATCCGGCAATTCCCTTCAACAGCATCTCCGCTTCCCTGAGCAAACTTAGGGATTCCGCCAAGGCATGTGGATTACAATTCCGAGAAATGTCTTCATATTCTTTTAAGAAATAGGGATGGACCCGCATTTTTTGAGCCCTTTCTTGTTTAGACAATCCGGTTCGGATGAGTTTCTGGGACAATAATAATTTAATCAAATAGGATGATAGACCTATTATAATTTGGAGTGGGGATATGGTTTTGAGGTCTTCCATCATGTGTTCCAAGATCGTGTGTGCAAGTCCTATCTTTTTTTTCCCTACCGCACGTTGGAGTTCAAAGCCATTATAGTTTTTGGATATACCCACAAACTTATGAATGTGATTTGATTCTATCCGATCATTTTCTTTCAAATTGAGGTATATTTTTTTGATCTCTTGTGAGAGCCTGTTTAAATCGGTTCCCACATGTTGAGCTAGGAGTTGTGCGGCATCTTGTGTTATTTTCTTCTTATGAGATTGCACATAATTTATGATCCATTCCGGGAGTTTATAATCTCGTATCCGTTGTGTTCGGAGATGTCTTATGTGCTTAGACCTCCAATGTATTTCCCAGGACTTGGGAAAGGAGTTATACTTATGACAGAAGACTAATATTGTGGTTTTAGCCGGTTCTTTCAGATAATGGGAGAATAATTTTTTGTGTTCAGAGCTGCCCAGTTGTGTTAGTTCTTGTGCCTCCTTGACCAGTACTAATCTTTTTTTTCCAAGGGGGTATTGTTTGGCTTCTTGTATTATTTGTGATAGGGTGGTTTCTTTACCATATATGATGGTTTCATCAAAATCTTTGTTTTCAGTGGGTATGATATGTTTTTCCATATAGTCTGAAATCAGGTCTATATAGAAGGGTTCTTCTCCATCTAAGCAATAGATGGGGTCAAATTTCTTTGCTTTGAGGTCTCTCCATATGTTTTGAAAATCCTTGGGAAGCATGGGCAGAATGTATTAGAACTATGCTTTGTACTTGCTTCAACTCCTGTTTTTCATGATCTTGCTAAGCATTATGGACAAGATACAAGAGAAAACGGAGAACGTCCCTTTTTTGTATGAGGAGTGGTTTTTAGACTACGCTTCCTATGTTATTTTAGAGAGGGCAATCCCTACGCTTTTAGATGGTCTGAAACCCGTTCAGCGCAGAATTTTATATTCTATGTTGACAATGGAGGATGGAAGATACAATAAAGTAGCCAATTTGGTAGGTAACACCATGCAATATCACCCGCATGGGGATGCTTCCATTACGGAAGCTTTGGTTAATTTGGGTCAGAAGGAACTCTTGATAGACACTCAAGGCAACTGGGGTAATTTGTTGACGGGTGATCCTTCCGCAGCGGCTAGGTATATAGAGGCACGTCTTTCTCCTTTTGCAAAAGAAATTCTTTTTGAAGATGGGATTACCTTTTGGCAATCTTCTTATGATGGTCGGAAAAAGGAACCCATTACATTACCTGTTAGATTTCCTCTTCTTCTAGCCTTGGGGGTTGAGGGTATTGCGGTGGGTCTTTCTACGAAGATACTTCCACACAATTGTGCTGAGCTTTTGGAGGCATCTATTGATCTTTTGGAGGAAAAAGATATTTCATTGAGTCCGGATTTTCCCCAAGGGGGGACAGCAGATGTAAGTGAATATCATCAGGGAAAAAAGGGTGGAAAGGTTCGTGTTCGGGCATCCATTGAGGTTTTGGACAAGAAGACAATCAAAATCACCGAGATACCTTTTGGAACCACGACTCAAGAGCTTATTCAATCCATTCTTAAAGCCGAAGAAAAGAATAAAATAAGTATCAAGAATGTGATAGACAATACGGCTCAGGAGGTTGACATCACGATTCATTTATCATCCCAGACCTCTGCATCCCAGGTCATTCAAGCCCTATATGCTTTTACCTCTTGTGAGATAACGATTTCTACCTGTGCTTGTGTTATTCATAATGAGAAACCTATTTTTACCTCGGTAGACGAAATTCTTAGGGAGCAGGTTTATCATACCCGTTCTCTTTTGGAGAAGAGTTTGGTTCTTCGTATGAAGGCTTGTCAGGAGAACATTTTTTTTGCGTCTTTGGAGAAGATTTTCGTAGAGAAGAGGATCTATCGTGCGATAGAGTCTTGTACCTCTTTCAACATGGTTTTAGATACGATTAAAGAAAAATTAGCACCTCATATTAAAGATTTTTATCGTCCTGTTGAACGGGATGACCTTGAACGGTTAACGGAGATACGGATCAAACGTATTTCCAAATACAATAGTGATGAGGCAGATCGGAAATTAGAATCTCTGAGGAAAGAAGAGAAGCAATTAAATAAATATCTCAGTGCGATAACAGATTATACGATTCAATATTTTCGGAACCTAATCAAGAAATACGGTAATCAATGGAAAAGGAAAACACAATTAGAGGTATTGCCCTCCGCAAGTACACAAAAACCCCGCATTATCAATCGCTCTTTATATGTTCAACCTCGGGAAGGATTTATAGGCTATGCTTTGAAAAAGCGGGGAGAAAAGACAGATCGCATTCGTTTTGCTATGGATTGTGCCGACACGGATGATATTTTGGTAATCCGCAAAGATACACGAGGTATTGTGACCAGGGTGTCGGAAAAGGTATTTGTAGGTAAAAATATTTTGGATTTGAGTCTTTATGATAAAGAGAAGGTCTATCATATGGTATATAAGGATCCGAAGGGTTGTGTTCGGGTCAAACGTTTTCGTATGGGGGGGGCTACGCGGGAGAAGGAATATATTTTGGGTTCAGAACATGGGGTTATACTTTATCTTTCGGGTGATGGATTGAAAGATGAGGTTGTGCAGGTTTATCTGTCTCCTGATTGTTCGGCTCGTAAGAAGGTGTTTTCTTTTTCTTTTGCAGGTTTGGCAATTAGAGGCAGGTCTTCTCAGGGGAATATTCTCAGCAAATATCCTGTACAACGTGTTCGGCGTGAGAAATTGAAGGGTGCAAAGAGTAGGGGTCTTGGGCTCTTATAGGATATGAGTAGTATAGCGATTAGTCTTCCAGATGGGCGTGTTCGTTCTTATCCGAGGGGTATAATCCCCTTGGATTTGGCAAAGGATTTGGGATCTACCTTTGCGAAGAATACGATAGCAGTGCTTTGGAATGAGGAGGTTCAGGATGCGCATGCACCCCTTCTTGTTGATGGTCGTTTGCGGTTATTGACTTGGGAAGATCGGGAAGGTAAGTCTACGTTTTGGCATTCTTCTGCTCATTTGATGGCAGAAGCCCTTCAAAGGCTTTATGGGGAGGGGGTAAAATTTGGTATAGGTCCTCCGATAGAGTCGGGGTTTTATTATGATATAGATTTGGGTGATCGTTCTTTTCCTACGGAGGACATTCCTCGTTTAGAGTCTCTTATGATTGAGTTGGCTCGTCAAAAGAATCCTTTTCTTCGGAGCCTTGTAAATAAGGATGCAGCTCGGACACATTTTC
>JAPOQI010000013.1 GCA_026710765.1 Cytophagales bacterium
CAAGCTGTTTTAAAGAGAATTGTGGAGTCTTTCCCGTCTGAGAAAAACAACCAGGAGCGTACCGGGAGCGGGACTCGAACCCGCACGACCAAAGCCGGTCACAGGATTTTAAGTCCTGCGTGTCTACCATTTCACCACCCCGGCGTGGAGCGAGAAACGGGATTCGAACCCGCGACCCCAACCTTGGCAAGGTTGTGCTCTACCCCTGAGCTACTCTCGCTGCTTAAATCAAAGATTACGAAGTATAGGATTTTCCATCTTTTTTTCAAAAAAAAGATTTCCTCAGAAAAAAACTCATTAGATCACCTAATATCTTCTTGTGAATACCATTCTTTTGTATTATTATGGGTTGGATGACCTGGGTGAGATGTGTTTTTTGAAAAGAGCTTTTCCATATTTTGAAGGATAGATAATGCGTTTCTGGCTTTCTGTATCTTTGTGTGCCCTTCTTTTGAGTGGAGAAGTTTATGCGCAGGCTAATCCGTCCGTCTCGCTGAGTCTTTCACGGGGGGGAACTGCTGTGACGGAGATCAACATGGAGAGATCACACCGAGTCTCTATCCATTTGAATAATGTAAGTACGGATGTTATCCAGATATCGTCTATTTCCTTTGCCCCCGACGATGGATTCTTTCAAATCACCGAAGGAGGTCGGGGTGTTAGTTCGTACCCAAGAAATATCCCAATCAGATCGGGCATACAAGTTTTTCTGGAATTGAAAAATCCTCTAAAGGGGTCTAAAACGTCCACACTATCTGTGACCGGAAGTACAGGGGGTGTATTGAATGTTTCTGTGAAGGCTGAAGTCTTTCCCGCTCTGAAAATAGATCTCCTGAAACCAGAAGAGGGTGTACAAAATTTGATTGAACCCGGGACGGCCTCTAAAACCATTCAGATCTCTTTTGACCATCCCTTTAAAGGGGTAGCCGAAACCCTCTTCCTGAGGGTAATTAATGTAGGCAGTTGGCCCCTGTCTTTCACAGGTAATCCTATCGTGGGAGCTCTTTCCGGAAATGATGCCGCTAAGTTTAGCGTTGATAAGGACGAATTTACCAGGGGCAGAATGGAAGTGGGGGAGGTTAGACTTCTAAGCATTTCGCACAAATCTGCAACAAGTGTGGATTCTTCATCTCCCGATGAGGCCAGTCTGGCTGCCTCTTTTGCGGCGCCCGTGGGCCCCCTATCATCAGCTGGAACCCCATCCGCCGTATCTTATCCCATAGACCTAACAGCAGTGGTTGGAAATTCTTCCGCTCCCCTCCAAATATGGGCTAGCAATCAACCTTCGGGTACAGATAGACCCCTCTCCTTAGTAAACCTGGGTTGGGAAATTTCGCAAAGCCTTTACTTAAAGAATGTGGATTTAGACCCTATACAGGTTTCAAACCTAGAACTTCTGGGACTCAGTCGTCGGGATTTTTTGATCTCCTCAACAAATACACCCGAGAACCCACTTAGCTCTTTGGTTGGGGAAATAGACCCCGGATCCTTTTCATCTGCAATCTATGTGGTATACCGAAAAGGTGCTATTTCCGAAGGAAAAAAATTGGTCTATCTATCAGTCAGTACGGGTGGGGGAGAAAGCCTGAAATTACCCCTGAGTGCCGATAGATCACCCCAACTCAAAATAGAAATTATAGACGATCTAGATGATGTTAGAACCGTCACTTCATTTCCGCATGATATACATTACGATGCTTATTTAGAGGTTGCGGAGATAAAGAGGTATCGGCTCAGAAATGAGGGAAGTCATCCCGTAGAGTTTTCCTCTATTCCCTTTACGGGTTTGGAAGGGGAAGTAGATGTGGTTAGGAAATATGTAATGGGTCCTTTTTCTTCAGACCCTCTTTTGGCTGGCGAGGAAAGGGAATTATTGGTCACTTATAGTCCAGGGACCGATGAGATTGAAAGGTCGGCTTCAGAGCGGGTGAAGTTTGACCTGTCTGTGGTCAATGTAGAACCCCAGCTGCGCACATTTAGGCTGGAAGGAACTGCCCGAACTCCCAGACCTCCAAATATAGAAATCAGAGACTCCGCAGGAAATCGCCTTGAACCCGTGGATGAAGAAAATGAAGGAGGACATTTTGAAATCCCGTCTACAACTATTTTTACACCCAAGAAATTTGAATTGATATTGAAAAATGCCGGAGAAGAGGTCTTAAATATTAGCCGAATAGATTTCCGACCCATTTCGGTAGAATTGGAAGAATCATCCCAGTTATTTAAGGTTTTACTCCCCATCCCACCCACGGTCTTTGCACCCTTATCTATTCTTGCAGGTAAGGAGAAGAGAATTCCGTTGCAGTTTGCAGGGGGGCGAGAGGCTACAGAGCAAAGAACTTATCTTCTTTTTGCCTCCAATTCGGTAGACAATAGATTCTTCAGGCTAAATGTTCATACAACGCCCCGTCCTGCATCTTATAAGGTGTTTTTGGAAAAAGAGGATCCCTCTGAAGATGAGATCCCATTGGATGAAATCTTATTAGATGAGACCTTATTCTCGGAAAAATTTGAGGAGATCTTATTCTCTGGAAAAATAGATTTCGTCTCCGAAGGAATAGCTCTGAGTGGGGAAAAAAGAGCAAAACAACGTATCCTTCTGAGAAATCTTTCACTTAAACCCATAACCCTCTCTTCAGTTTCACTCAGTGGAGAAGAAGAAAAATCTTATAGTTTAGAAGGTGTCAGCTTGGGTGAAATAGCGGCTGAGTCCTGGATTGCATTTTATGTCTACTATACACCCTTGGTTGAAAGAAAATTATCCTCAGCCCTCTTGGATATCCGAATGTCAGAAGGATTGCCAGAACAATATGAACTGAGATTGAGCGGTACAGTTTCCTACGCCTTAGCCTCGCTCAGAGATAGAGATGCTGAACTGATCGGAGGGAGTTCAAAAAATAGATCCCAACTGAACGCATATACCTCTTTCCCCTCAATCTTTCCCATCCAGGTAGAGAATTTGGGAAATGCACCCCTGGAAATCAAAACCATAGACGAAGTCAAACCTATAAACTGGAGCGGCACCCACGCGAGCAGATATACCCTTGTGGAAGAAGAAAATCTTCCGATTATCGTGCCACCTAAGGATCATGTTTTCGTACATGTTAAAGTTAGTCCTGAGGAGTCTGATGGGGGAGCCGATTTGATAGCTAAGTTGACTTTGCATTCTAATTCCAATACAGGTGATTATATCGTAGATTTTTCAACCCGTGTGAGCTCAGCTGATTATAGTCTAAAAGCTGAAGATGATGAAATAATTCCTTTGAGGGGGGAAATACCCTTCTTACCCGCTTCTGAATTGCGCCCCGAAGTAGATGATAGAGTATCCAATGTTTATGTCCTGAGGGCCTCCTCCACAGATGTCGTTCTCGCATCCCTACGATTCTCACCCAGCGGATTTTATAGTACAGATCTTGAAATACCCTCAGATGGACTCAGAATTCCTGCAGGTGAAGAGAAAGAGATAAGGGTTTACCATGCCCCTACTTCTGCCGCTGAGAAGCAAGCAACCCTAAGTGTTTTGGTGCCTGGGGCTGTTCCACCTAGATATGAGTTTGATTTGAAAGGAGAAGTGAACGTCCCTAGTTTGACCATCAAGATAGGAGATTTGATTCTGGAAGATTCGGATAAATTGGAAGATAAATACTTGGTGGGTGATGTAGATAGCTATCTTTGTGAAGTTTCCAATCAAGGGGTTAGACCCCTTCTCATCTCCGATATTAGGATTACAAATGCCCTGGGAACCGGAATTCCAGGCGGATTTGAATTGGCAGAGGAATCCTATGAAGAGAATCCGGTTGCTCTCCCCAGCCGAACCTCACAATGGAAATTAGACCCGGAAGAATCTAAGAAATTCCTCCTGAACTTTGATACAAGAGCATTTGGGGTTAAACTCTCCGTAGAAGATCCCAATTTGGGAGTCCTGTCCCTGACCAGTAATCACAATGGAGAAGTAGATGTGGATCGGGCTAATCGTCCTAATCACAACTACCGTGTCAATTTTTCTTTGGTGGTCCATGACGTACCCAATTTGGCTATCCTCTATCAAGAAAAGCGTCTTGAACAGGATGATGAAGGAAGAATAAAATTCCCTTTCGTGGCAGAAGCCTATTCGTCCTCCACACATATTTTTTCCCTGCTGAATCTGAGTAGCCGACCCTTATCCATACAGGGGATCGGATTTGGAAATGAATACCGAATCCGATTTAATGGTTTCGTTGTAGAAGAACTCGCCGGTGTTTCCGGAATACCCAGTCCAGGTGATTTAAGTTCGGCTTGGTTTGAAGAAGGAACCGTAGGAAAATCCAGTCTGGATATATCCGCACGGAAATTTTCCGTCACCTATATTCCTTCTCTGGATAAAGAAGGAGAATCTGAGTCAAGCCTTCAGGTACTAAGTGATACGGGCGGCGAAGAGTTTCCTGAACGCAATCTTCTGATTATAGACTTCATCCCTGATGTGATAACACCGAGTTTTGTTCTCCAAATTGGAGAGACATCTAAAGTTCTCGAAAGCGGGGCCTCCCAGGAATTACACTCAGAAACCTCTAAGAAAGAAGTATCCTCCTATACCATCTCAAACCAAGGAAAATCACCTGTGGTTGTCACAGAGATTCTCGTAGAAGAAGATGCATTGGGTGCCTACTCATTGGAAGGATTTAGCCTCCCCTTTACCCTAGATATAGGACAGAATAAGACATTTCTCCTCAATTCCTTTTTAGGATTCTCCAGACTGAATTATAAAAGCAAACTTGTAATTATTTCTAATGCAGAAATCTATTCTTTGAATCTGTCCCTGGATGTCGTGGACCCTATTATTCCCCCGTACGGAATTAGCTCCAATAAATTTCATCCCGAAAATAAGAGACTAGTAATTAGTCCCAACCCCTCCCGAGGCCTGAGCCATATCTACTATTTCCCTTCCCAAGAAGATCATGGAACGCCGAAGAAGAACCACGTTTATAACATATACTCCCTAGATGGAAATAAGATAGATACCGATATACTCCCGCCCGAGGGGAAGACGATCCCTGTATCTACCTATCCAGAAGGGGTGTATATTATTAGTGTGAATGGAGAAAGTATAAGATTAATCGTGAACTAGCAACCTCTGTCTGAACAGAGGAAAACTATAAAAAAACTAAAATGTATGATGCTATGAGTGCTACAACAGAAATAACAGATCAGAATTTTCGAGAACAACTCAAACAAAGTCCCCTATCTATGTTAGACTTTTGGGCAGAATGGTGCGGACCCTGTAAGATACTCTCCCCTATTGTGGATGAAATAGCCGAAAGATATCGGAATAAGGTGCTAATCGGCAAGGTGGATGTAGACAAATATCAGGGAATCTCAACAGAATTTGGTATAAGGAGCATACCTACCCTCTTATTCTTTAAGGGTGAAAAACTCGTGGACAAGCATATAGGAGCTATTTCTAAATCTGCCCTGGTCCAAAAAATAGACGAACATTTAAAAAACACCTAGAGGAATGACAGCTGGGAAAACGACAACCGTTCCCCCGTCCGGACCATATCTAAGGGTCAAGTAAGGGTCAAGAAAATTTAGCTATAATGGGGTGTGTAGGGCAGTTAATTCGGAGATTTATTCCTCAGCTTGCCTATCTCTTTGTCTATACTGAAGAGATGAAAAGGGCCCTCGTCACCCAGCAGGGAGAAAAGGCTTACGGCTTTTCTTGCCCATTTTTCTTCTTCCCGTTGTTCTTTCACAAACCAATTTAAGAAGTTCAGGGTAGCATGATCTCCTATATTCAAACAATGGGTGGCAATTTTTCCAATACTCTTGGTAACCTCTATTTCAGATTTAAGAGCTTCTTCAAAGATCTCCTTCAAACTACCATAAGAAGATTTGATAGCTCCTATCTCGGGTACAGTGGCTTCGCCCCCGACCTCATTGACATAGCGAAAAATTCGCATCATGTGTCCTTGCTCTTCTTGTGTTTGGGCATACAGAAAATCGGCAGAATGATCATATCCCTCCCGCTCACACCATGATGCCATACTTAGGTAAAGGAAGGAAGAGGACGCCTCTTTCTCTATTTGTTGATTTAACAAGTTTTCTGTTTCCTTTATCAAGGAAGAATGTTTGGTAATTTGATGTTTTGGAGCCATATTGCAAATATTTTGATTCTTAATCCGAAGACAAGGGGTAGTATAAGAATATTAGTTCAGAATTTCAATTGTTTTTTGTAAAGAAATGCTATATCTTCACCCGTCTCCCTTCCAGTGGAAAGGAGTGGGGGATACCGTTTGACTTATGAACGATCTTTATAGGTAATTATGAGAAAATTTCACTACAATCACGAGACCTGTCAGTATGAGCCCATTCGTTTGACTCCTTCTAGACTAGTTCTCCGTTTGTTTTTATTTGTGGGAAGTGCTTTGATCATGTCGGTCGGGTTTTCCTATCTCTATGAGGATTATTATCTCAAGTTCAGGGAGAAGAGTAGATTGAGGATAGAGAATGAGGGTTTGAAGTTCTACTATGGGAAATTGGAATCTGAAATGAATGCCTTGCAGGAAGAATTACTCAGCTTGCGGGAACGTGACGACTATGTATATCGTGTAATTTTTGAATCGGAACCCGTTCCAGAGACGGTTAGAAAAGCTGGGGTTGGGGGATCTCAGCGGTATAAAGATCCTACCGACAAGGATC
>JAPOQI010000012.1 GCA_026710765.1 Cytophagales bacterium
ATCAGATTAAAAAGTCTCAAGAGCAAATTGAAGCCTCGCGAGATCAGATTAAAGAATCTCAAGAAAGTAATTATATCAGCAAGCTCAATCAGGGTGTCAAGATGTTGTATTCCGATTCTGATAATGCGAGATTGGGTGGCATGGAGATCTTGCATAAGATAGCTGTTGCCAACCACAATACGACTTTTAACACTCATAATATAGATCTTACCGAGCAAGAAAAGAAGGAAAAGGAAGATCGGGTTAAAGAGATCTTTGAAATCTTTGAGTCCTTTGTCAGGGATGCCCAGATAGCGAAATCCGGCGACACAAACCAACGCATTGGCTATGCCAAGACCCTCATACTCTTCTACAAAATAGCTGGCCATAAGACGGACCCGGACCCAGAGACAAAGATATATTCTAAGTTTAGAAAGAACCGCATGAAGTATGGGAAGGAATACAATTTAGACCTACATGGCGCATTCCTGGATGTAGTAGATCTGAGGGACTTAAATCTATCCAGGGCATATTTGCACAATGCAAACCTGCAGAGAGCCGACCTACGAGGAGCAAACCTAGAGGGAGCAAACCTAGAGAAAGCAACCCTACATAGAGCACAGCTACAGGGAGCCAATCTCGTAGGTGTAGAAAATCTTTCGGTGGATCATCTCAAAAGTACACCCTCTCTAGTCTATGCTTTCATAGACATGGATTACAAAAAAGATAATCTGGTAAATCTACCTATCATATGGGTAAGCAAAGACAGTTTGAACCCTTTCCTATTCCGTGGAGAGCTCTACAACAAAGAAACCCTCGAGCCTGAACTTGAGAAGGAGAAGGCGGGGAAGGAAGATTATGTAATCGGATACATTAAATTTGCAATGGAGACCTTAGAAAACTTTCCTGATCCTCCGAAAGAGCAGTGATGTAAATATTTTTTCTTATTTTGTTTTTTATTCTTCAGATGAGTATATTGGGCTTGTGTGGTTAGGGGAGTATTTAGATTTCAGAAATAAAAAGGTATAAGGTATGTCTACTGAGCTGAAAAAGAACCCGGAATTTGATGTCCACAGGCGGAGAGCCTTGTATTTTAATGTGGGTCTTTTTTGTTCCCTATTCTTTGTTACGTTTGCCTTCAATTGGCGTACCTATGATGCAGGTATTACCGATCTGGGTGAGTTAGAAGATGTGTTTGAAGAACCCATTGAAATACCCCCGACCGAACAACGCCCCCCACCTCCGCCACCACCTATAATTCCACCTGAAATTGTGGAAGTCCCTGACGAACAGGAAATTGTGGAAGAGATTGTGGAAATAGATATGGAATTTGATGAGACCGAAGAAATAATTGTTGCCGACGAATATGGAGATGAAGAGTCCACCTCCGAAATATTTTTGATCGTGGAAGAACAACCTACCCCAATAGGTGGGATGAAGGCATTTTATGAATTCATCCAAAAGAATCTCAGATATCCACCACAAGCCAGTAGGATGGGGGTAGAAGGTCGGGTCTATATAGATTTTGTGGTGGAAAAAGATGGATCCCTAAGCCAAATAGGGGTCTTGAAAGGAATTGGGGCAGGGTGTGATAAAGAAGCACTCAGGGTCATGAGATTATGTCCAATTAAATGGCGTCCGGGTAAGCAACGTGGAAAGCCTGTCCGAGTACGGTTTAGACTCCCCCTTACCTTCCGATTGGGAAAATGAGAAGGCTGCTATGCCACAGCAGCCTTTTTCTTCCAACAAAGAACCATGAAATCCTTCCTTAAACCCTTATTTATTAGCGTATTTTTTCTCTCAGCAATCCAACTGAACTCCTGCTCTTATATCTCTTCCTTCCTGAGTGAAGGAGGAGGAATAAAACAAGGACGGGATGCTGTTGAACGAGAAAAACATGTTTCTCTGCTCTTGGAAGAACGGATCCCAGCTATTGAAGAAATGGCTCGAGATGGGTACCGAGAACAACTCATACACGTATGGAGCTCAAACAAGCATCAGCCAACAGATACCCTGCTCCTTCATTTTTGGCGTGCCGTGGATGCCCGAAATAAAGAAGGCGCCAATAGATATGCATCCCGACTCAGAAAGCTCCAACGGCAAGAACAGAGATTTTTCAGAGATCAAATCGCTTTCTATCACGCATTGAAAAACATCCTGGAAACAATACCTGAAGAAGAAAGAGACCTGCAAACCCTAGACTCCTTGTACTGGCTATATCAACTAGATCAAAAATATGTGGGGGGACAACTGGCTATCTTTTGGGAAGACTCAATTGCTGCCTGGCTGGTAAGCGAACTGAGAAATTCTCCTCGCAAAAAAGGACGACCCATGAGAAAGGGTATAAAAATGACCCCAGAAGAGCGACACCATAACCTGTAAACCTGCTAAACCAATCTTTAGCATAGGGGGTTATACTGAGAAATGAGGGGTAAAGGAACCGAGGTGTCCGAAAAAGCTGTCCCTACCTCGGAGAAGAGCTTCGCCCAGCTAGTGGGCTTCTTCCGCTACCTATTACCCTATAAAAAATTTCTACTCTGCGGGTTGTTTTTTCTAATGCTGAGCAGCTGTATTCTCATGATTTTTCCTTATCTGACAGGCAAATTAGTAGATATTGCCATGGGGAAGAAGGATGAGGTGTTTAGAAGTATTGAACTCACAATTGGGTATATGGGGATAGCTATTGCGGCTCAATGTGTGTCTTCTTATTTCAGGGTTTATTTTTTCTCCTGGCTGACAGAAAAAGCGGTAACTGATATTCGGGTAAATCTCTACGGCAGATTCCTTCGCATGCCGCTTTCATTTTTTGAAAAACACCCCACCGGAGATCTGTTTAGCCGCTTGACCAGCGATGTAGCCATTCTACAAAATAGCTTTTCTGTCACCCTAGTAGAACTAATTCGCCAAACCATTACCCTAGGTATAGCCTTGGTGTTGATTTTTTCTACCACCCCCTATCTGAGCTGGATACTCTTGGGATCCTCACCCGTCTTCATCCTAATAGCCATGGGATTTGGACGATTTATTCGTCGACTCACTAAAAAAACCCAAGACGCACACGGACGATCACACGGCGTAGCACAAGAATGCCTACAAAATGCACTTGTGGTCAAAGGATTTTCCAGCGAACCATGGGAAAGAAGACGATATAAACACCTTCAAGAAGAAGCACTTAAAATTGCCCTGGGAACCGCTAAATATAGAGCAGGCTTCATTGCCCTAGTCATGTTTAGCCTCCTAGGTGCCCTCACAGGAGTGATGTGGTATGGCACCCTCTTGGTAGAATCTCAGGAAATGTCTTCAGGGGACCTCCTTTCCTTCGTCCTATATACCGCCTTTATTGCAGGATCCATGGCGGGATTAGGAGATGTGTATGCCCAATTACAGCGAGCCAGGGGAGCAGCCCAACGAATATGGGATATTATGAACGAAGAAAATGAAGAAGACGCCATGGGCGGCAACATCATCAAACCCTTCCCAACCGGAGATATCATCTACGAAGACATAAGCTTTCACTACCCACTTCGTACAGATCTTAATGCACTCCAACACGTTAATTTGAAGATCCCGGAAGGAAAACGAATAGCTATCTTAGGTAAAAATGGATCGGGAAAGACCACCCTCCTTAAACTCCTCCTACGGTTCTATAAACCCCAAATCGGAAAAATTACCATTGCCTCGGTACCCATTTACAAAATTTCTCCCGCCTGGCTACGCAAACATATAGGTTGGGTACCCCAAAATCCACTACTCTTTGAAGGATCTATATCCGAAAATATACGTTATGGTTTTCCAGAAGCCTCAGAAAAACAGATACAGGATGCCGCAGAACAGGCTCACGTGATGGAATTTGTGGAAAAATTTCCACAAAAAATGAAAACCCACATAGGAGAAAGAGGAGAACAACTCAGTGGAGGACAACGACAAAGAATAGCACTCGCAAGGGTCATCCTGAAAAATCCAAACATCGTAATACTAGACGAAGCAACCTCCTCCATAGACCCCATTTCTGAAGAACTCATTCAAAAATCACTGGATCTATTCACACAACATAGAACAACTATCGTGATCAGTCACAAACCCAATACACTTTTCAATTTAGACCATATCTTTCTCATGGAAAATGGAAAGGTTAAAGATCAAGGAACCCCCAGTACCCTTATTCCTAAATATTTTCCCTCCCATCAGGATAAAAAAAATAAAGAAAGAGGAAGCTCTGCCATTCTTTCCCAGTGATCTATCTCGGTGATCAAAATTAATAACCAAGTAGTGGAAGCCCATGACGGTATTGGCAGAACCTATGTGCGTCCCTATCTACGGCTTTTAAAACCCAGACTTTCTTTTTTTGTCGTGGTTTCTGCCGCCTTTGGGTATCTCTTTCCCGGCTATCCTGATTTTCCCGATTTCTCCCTTCTCAAATTTTTGGGCTTTCTTTTTTCTGCCTTCCTAATATCCGGAAGCGGAGGAGGGATCAACCAAATCTTGGAACGAAAAACAGACGCCCAAATGTACCGAACCCGAAAAAGACCCCTACCCATGGGAGAAATATCCAAAACTAAAGCATGGACCTTCTCCCTAATCGTAGGTATCTTTGGAATGGGTCTCATGGGGACCCTGAGCAGGTGGGAAGCCGTCGGACTTGCCTCTTTCTCATGGATTCTATATGCCTTTGTCTATACCCCTATTAAAAGGAGGGGATCATTAGCTGTTTTGATCGGTGCCATACCTGGTGCCTTACCCCCCCTTATAGGATGGTGGGCATCGGGTTATTCCCTAAATATATGTGTCTATCTTCTGTTTTTTATACAATTTGTATGGCAATTCCCACACTTTTGGGCCATCGCATGGCGTATGAATGCAGATTACAAACGAGTGAATTTTTTTCTCCTACCCTTCCAACAAGGATACCTCTGTGCCTTAACCATCTTTGTTTGGAACCTACTCCTCATACCCATAGGATTATTACCCTCTTTCCTAGGATATGTCTCATGGAAGGCAGGATGGGGAATTCTTCTCCTAGGAATATTTTTTCTTTTTTTTGCTTTCCGATTGCTAAAACAGCAAAATGAATCTGCATCATCTGCGTTAATGAGAGCTTCTTTTTTATATCTTCCCGTAGTACAAGCTTTAATACTCTTTGGAAAAATATAGGGTTAATGGTTAAGGTCTCCAATATAGAATTCTCCACTAAGTTTTTGCTGTGGCTGTTTATCCTTGCGATCGTCATGTTCTTTGCTGCCCTAACCTCAGCTTTCTTGGTGCAGACCTCAAAAACTGAATCTTTCCAGATCGTCCTACCTATACGTTTCATATATTCTACACTTGTCGTACTCCTAAGTAGTTTTTCCATACATCAGGCCAGCCGAGCCATCATCAGGGTACGTTTCTGGCTCCTCATGACATTTCTCCTAGGATGCTTTTTTTTGTATTCACAATATCAAGCTTGGGGCGAATTGGTCTCCGAACAAATTTATCTCGTGGGACACCCTAAGGGGTCCTTCCTATACATCATCAGTGGAGCACACGCCGCACACGTGTTGGGCGGACTCCTTTATTTGTTGATCGTAGGATGCTCAATTCAAAAGGAAAAAATAAAGAGATGTGCAATCTATTGGCATTTTCTTTCTATCTTGTGGTTGTACTTGTATGGATTTTTCTACTTCTTCTCCTAAGAACTGATCTGAAATGAGAATAAGATATAGACCCAGTGGGTATGTCAGCTGAAACCTTGAAAAACTCTTGGATGGGGGGTGTTTCGCCTGTCGGCGTAGCCAATGGGAAACTCATGATGTGGTATTTCATCGTGGGAGATGCCTTCACATTTGCCGCCTTCCTGGTGGCTTACGGATTCGTCCGAGACGTAGCACCTGCCTACACCGGCTTAATAGAAAATTTTAGCTTCTCCGATCTCTATTGGCCCGTAGCTGATAAGGTCTTTAATGCGGTCCCATTCCTACACGGTGTGAATGCACCCTTGATATTTGTCGGAATTATGACCTTTATCCTAATACTTAGTAGTGTCACTATGGTCTTTGCTGTGGAAGCAGCCGAAAGAAAAGATGTACAGGGCATCCAGAAATGGATGCTATGGACCCTGGTCGGTGGAATTGCCTTCCTGGGATGCCAGGCATGGGAATGGACACACTTTATCATAGGAACCCACGAAGGAACCCTACTCAGTGATGGAACCCTATACCACGGTGCCTCCTTGGTTAAAAATCAGTACGGACCCCAAGCCTTTGCCGCCTTCTTTTTCTTTATCACCGGATTTCACGGATTTCACGTCTTTACAGGCGTTCTACTAAACTTTATTGTCTTGTATCAGGCAAGTACAGGGACCTTGCACAAAAATGGAAGATATCCCTGGGTTGAAAATGTGGGACTCTATTGGCATTTTGTAGATCTTGTTTGGGTCTTTGTGTTTACCTTTTTCTATCTCATTTGAATTTGGGCATGAATCAAGAAAATCTATCACTCAACACACCCGATTCTAAAAAGATACGGCTTATTATTCGGGTAGCCGTTTTATTGGGTGTGGTCACGCTCGTAGAATTTGCTATTGCCTTCATATTGGAAGCGGGTCTCCTGAAAAACATTCTTTTCATCCTGCTCACCTTTGTCAAAGCTTTTTATATAGTGGGTGAATTTATGCATCTCTCTCATGAGAAAAAATTCCTAATCTGGTCGGTTGTGGGACCCATGATTTTTCTTGTCGTACTCATTGTGCTGCTTTTCTATGAAAGCAGTGTCTACCCCACATAGGGTGGACAGAAGACGAAGTTTGGTAGGATTCCTTGTCCTTTTTCTCCCTGCCTTGTTCTTTCTCTTGCTGAAATTCTTTGGAAAAAACCACTATGAACTACCCATCTTTTTGGAAAAACCCCTTAAAGCATCCCGATGGGAAGACTGTCCCAGAACCCCCAATTTCCCTTATCATCTCTTTCAAGATAGCCTCCTAAAAGCCAAACCCAATATCAAAGCCTATTGGGTTTATTTGGCATCTCCCAAACGATCCAAAGCACATCATGACGCCATATGCCAGAACATAGATAGCCTACATCATCAAGCCAAAACCCTTATAAATAAAAGTCATCTACCCCATGTCTTCTGGATGGGTGTGGATAGCCTGAATTGCAAAACAAAATATATGAGCTTTATCCCACTGATTCCGGAAAAAGTATCAGAGGTCCTGAGCTGTTTTTTTCTCATAGATTATTTATTTGATGCAGCTACTATTCCAGAATCCTTTGTCTTAGTCTTGGATGAAAATGGATATATCCGTGGATATTTTGATCCCCTAGCTTCCCGTGATCAACAAAAAGCCTTGACAGAACTTCGTATATTGGCAGAATATGGGGAGTCTCGTTTGGAGAAATAAATACACTTATAGATGGTTTGTATTGGGACCAGGTTTGGGAATTCCCATACTAGTGGGCCTTTTGATGACCTTCTCGAGTGATACACTGGAAAGTAAATGGATAGACCTTTTACCCCACGTTCACGCCTCTACTAATCTGCTGAGCACATGTGTTCTGATTTTTGCCTTGTATGCGATTCGGATCAAACAAAATCCCCTTCTGCACCGAAAAGCTATGTCCTTGGCATGGATATTGGGATTGATTTTCCTCATATCCTATACGATTTATCATGCAGGTGCAGCAGAAACTAAATATGGAGACCTAAATGCTGATGGAATCCTCTCAGGAGAAGAAAAAAAAATCGCCCCTTTGCGACCCGTCTACTACCTCATGCTCATAAGTCATATACTCCTAGCCATCCCCCTACCCTATTTGGTACAAACTTGTTTCTATCACGCACTCTGTGAAAATTTTGAACGCCATAAATTTTGGGTCAAATATACCTATCCTCTTTGGTTATATGTCTCTGTCTCGGGTGTGCTGATCTATCTTATGATAAGACCCTACTATAATTAACCCCACATGATTTTTTATGAAAACCCTTCTCCAAATGAAGAGAATAAGTGCCACCCTTATATTAGGATTTGTAGGATTCTTCCCATATGGGATCTCCGCACAATGTGCCGTATGTAGAAGCTCCCTAGAAAATCAAGCCCAGGATCAAGGGGTGGAAAGCTTTAACTCAGCCATCCTATACCTAATGGTAATACCCTATGCTTCTGTTTTGATAATAGCTTATTTTTGGTACAGATATCTGCAAAAGAAGAGAATAGAAGAAAAGGATGGAAGGTAAAATTCTGTTTAAGTATTTTTGTGTCCTTCTCTTGTCCTGTTGGCATCGGGGTGAAGAAAGGTTGAAAGCACAGATTCGTGCCACAGGTTCGCCAGAACTGGTCAAGGCACTCAACACGAATTGGCATGATACGGGGGCTTGGCTGAGTACCTCCAAACGAAAATTCTACCTGAACAGAAGTCATTCCTTCCAACACAAAGAAGTCGATCAAGCCGATGACTTTTTCGTATGGGAAAGCAGATCCTTGGGTAGAATGTGGAAAGTCCCCCGAAGAACCCGCTTCTCAGATGATAAACAAGCCGCACGTTGTTTTTTGGGCATGAACCAAGATGATGATCTATATCTTGTTTTTAGAAATCCCAAAAATCGGACCCAGCATCTCATAATATACGATGATACCCGAAATACATGGGAACCTATGGAAAACCTTCACATTCCCTATATCAAAAAGAGGCTTCCTCATTATAGTGGGTATGTAAATCCATCGGGACAAGTGGTTCTTTTGGGAATTGCCTCCTTTGATACCTATGGTGTGGAAGATTTATATGTCTCCTTCAAAGAAAAAAATCAATGGACACCCCTTCTAAACTTGGGCGAAACCATCAATACATCACAACAAGAAATTACCCCCTTTCTCTTGAAGGATATGAAAACCCTCATCTTTGCCTCCAACGGACATCCTGAAAATCAGGGAAGCTTTGACCTATATGTCTCACAAAGATTAGATGATACCTGGAAATCATGGACAAAACCCAAACCCCTAGGACCCCCGATCAATACCCGAGGTGCAGAGTATTATTTCTTTTGGAACCAAAAAAAAGAAATAGCCTATTTTTCTAGAAATAGTCAAAGTGATACATATAGCGATATTTATCAGGTTCCCGTAGAGTGGGTAGAAGAAGAAAATCGCTTGGCTTTCAAATCTTTGTCTCCCAAAAAAGAAGTCTTTTTACCCGATAAAGTCTTATTCTATCAGAGTACAGATCAATTTCTACCCGAGACATTTAGAAATCTAGACCTTCTGGTCGAAATTCTCCTAAACCATCCTAAGAAAAAACTATATATCTCAGGGTATACCGATAATCAGGGTAATTTCTTGGATAACCTTAAACTTTCTCATCAAAGGGTCAAGAAGGTTATACAGTACCTGATCTCCCAAGGTATTTCTAAAGAACGCCTCTCAGGGCGGGGATACGGAAGTGCAAGACCCATTGCAAGTAATAAATCTGAAGAAACACGAAAGATGAACCGAAGGGTGGAATTCCGATTCCTAGAAGACTGAGAAAGAAGAACCCCTTAGTGCTACCAAAAATATTTTATGTGATCTCTAAAAACTCCGCACAATAATAGATGATAAAGCCTTCCATGATAAAACGGAGAAAACGAAATAAAGATAGGGTAGCAAAGGAAGAAAATTTATATCTCATGCTCCCAAAAAGAGCACAGCATACAACAAAAGGAATAGGGGTCACACAGGAAGCTATTAATAGATAACTCCCATATTTTCTAAGATGTTTTAAATATCGTTGATAGAATCTATGCAAAAGTTTCCTATACGCTTTCACATGACGCATTTTTCTTCCGGTTAAGAATCCAGCATGTCCTACCAAATAGGATACAATGGCTAAAAGAAAAGCGGTTTGTATGTAGAAGAATGTATCTTTGGTTCGGAGTGCCCAAAACAGAAAGGGTTCTGGCGGAATCAGGTTTAGATATTCTCCCACTGCGTAACTGAGGTACATCAATATGGGATGATCCTCGAAAAAATTCAGAAAACCCCCGAACCATTCTTCTATATTATCTCCCAACCAGTAGACAGCAAGAATTAGGGTTGCCAAGCCGAGAAATCCTAAACCCAGGTTGCGAAGAAGAAAAAAAATCTTTTTCCTTTGCCGTTTTGCTTTGGAAATGGATAGGGACTCAAAAGCCGGAACCCCAGAATCAGAACCCATAATCATCATTAGGCTTTTCCAAAATCTTCTTCAATAGCTCAGCTAATTTTTCAGGATTTTCCATAGGAAACATATGTCCCCCTGGAAAGGGAAGGAAGGTAATTTCGGGGAAAAGTTTTTGGCAAGCCTGAATATCGGAATCCGAAAGGCTTTGATGCGAGTCCGCATAGATGTAGTATGACGGAACCCTTATCTTATCTTTTCTAAGTCTTCGTGTAGGGAGAGATAAAAAAATCTGATACTCTATTTCCCTGGGAATACGCAAATTTACCCCATTCCCACGCGCGATCAAGGCATGCTCAACATAGTCTGCAAAACAAGAAGCCTCCCAACTATGAAAAAAGGGACGAAGAGCTAAATATTCAGCTGCCTCTCTTCGGGAAGACCAATAATCTTGTCGACGACGAGCTTTTCGGGCAGTAGGTATCAAAAGGTGCTTCAATCTAAGAAATTGGAGAAACTCTAGACAAAAACGTTTGGCAGGTCTAAATATGGGTGCATCCATGAGGATGATTTTCTCAAAACGATGAGGAACTTGATAATATGCGTAGAGACTCAAAATACCACCCATAGAATGACCTATCCCTACCACTTTTTCCTGAGGGGGTAGAAGATCAATATGCTGTACTAGGGCAGAAGTTAAAGTCTCCCACAGAGAACCCTCAACCCTTTGAGTCCCAAAACTGGAAACATATCTTATTTTATAAGTCGGCAAAAAAGAAAAAAGACGATTATAACATGCCGCAGGTAAACCATTAGCGTGAGAAAATTGTAAAATAGACATGGGAAAGCAGAACGAAGATAGACAAATACAGAACATAATGTATTATCATGGTGCCATACCCGAGCCGTTCCAGGTTAAGAAAAAGATAAATCAAAAAATAAACCCAGCATAGGTGTGAGTTCATCCTCTTTTGCGAAGCTACCCCCCCGATATGTCCCCACCAAAGTAGAGACTAGGATATACGAACAAGCCCTGAAAAATTCTTGGCATCAATCACACAAAACTCAAAAAAAACCCTACACCATTTTGATGCCCCCACCCAATGTGACAGGTATCCTTCACATGGGACACGTCTTAAATAATACGATTCAGGATGTTCTGATCCGAAGAGCCCGCATGCAAACAAAAGAAGCCTGCTGGATCCCAGGACTCGACCACGCCTCCATCGCTACCGAAGCTAAGGTAGTAGAATGGATCGCCCAAAAGGGTGAAGAGAAAGAAGATCTGGGAAGAGAAAGATTTGTCAACCGTGCCTGGGAATGGAAGGAGAGATATGGAAACATAATTTTAGAACAAATGAAACGACTAGGGCTTTCCGCAGATTGGTCCCGACTCGCATTCACCATGGATGAAAAAAGATCCAAACAGGTCAGCGATATTTTTCTCAAACTCCATCAAGATGGATATATCTATCGCGGAACCCGCATGGTACAATGGGATACTAAAGCAGAAACCGTTCTCTCTGATGAAGAGGTCTATTATAAAGAGGTACCCGGCAAGCTATACTATATACGATATGAACTAGTCAATAGTCCAGATGTCCTGAACGTGGCAACCACCCGACCCGAAACCCTACTAGGAGATACCGCACTTTGTGTACACCCCAAGGATGAACGATATCAGAAATTTCTTAAACAACAGGTGTATGTTCCTCTAATCCGTCGCAAAATTCCTGTCATCGCAGATGAATATGTAGATCCAAGCTATGGAACAGGTTGTCTCAAAATAACACCTGCCCATGATCCCAGAGATTATGAAATCGGAGAAAGACACAAGCTCCCATACCTCGTGATTATGGATAAATCAGGACGCATTACACATGACGCAGGCTTTGCCGTAGGGAAGGATAGGGAAGAAGCAAGAGAAGAGGTTATTGGGGCTTTGGAAGAAAAACAGCAGCTCATAAAGGTAGAAGACATTGTCCATAAGGTAGGCTTTTCCGAAAGAACCCAGGTCGTCGTGGAACCCCGAATTTCACAACAATGGTTTGTACGCATGAAAGACCTAGCCAAACCCGCATTAAAAGCCGTCATGCAAGATGAGATAAAATTCCATCCACCCAAGTTCAAAAATACCTACCGACATTGGATGACAAACATAAAAGACTGGTGCATCTCCCGACAACTCTGGTGGGGACATCGTATTCCTGTGTATTATGCACCCAGAACCGAGGAATATGTGGTGGCTAGGAGTCGGGAAGAAGCCTTGAAATGTTTTGTGTTAAAGGGGATTAAGGTCTCCTTGGAAGAGATAAAGCAGGATGAAGATGTTTTGGATACATGGTTTTCATCTTGGCTATGGCCCTTTTCTGTTTTTGCAGCCCAGAATAAAAAAGAGGTCAGGGAAGCCGAACTGGACTATTATTATCCTACACAGGTCTTGGTCACTGCTCCAGAAATTATCTTTTTTTGGGTCGCCCGAATGATCATGGCGGGCTATTATCACATGGGTAAAAAACCCTTTGAACACGTCTATTTTCACGGAATTGTCCGAGATAAATCCCGAAGAAAGATGTCCAAATCCCTGGGAAATTCCCCAGACCCCATAGTATTGATAGATAAATATGGTGCAGATGCCGTGCGGATGGGTATGATGCTTTGCACACGGGCAGGTAATGATCTCCTATTTGCTGAATCCCTGTGTTTGCAAGGACGCAATTTTGCCAATAAAGTTTGGAATGCTTTGAGACTCATTCTTTCCTGGCAACCCCAGAAAAAAACAGATATCAAAGAGGTACAACATGTTGCCATAACATGGTTTGAGTACAAACTCAAAAAGGCTATCCAGGAAATAGAAAATAAATATCAAGAATTTCGTCTTTCCGAAGTGGGTTTGTATCTGTACAAGTTGATAAGGGATGACTTCAGCCATATCTATTTGGAACTTGTCAAATTGCCATCAGGAGAAAGTTTTTTCCCTGGGGTTGTGGAGCAAACAAGATTTTTTTTGTGTCAGCTTATGAAACTGCTCCATCCCTTCATGCCGTTCTTAACCGAAGAAGTGGCTAGCCATCTGGGATATTTGGGAATATCAATATCCGATTATCCCGAGCAGGATAAAGGGGTAGAGGAGGAGCACCCTATGGATCATGTGATCAGAACGATTCAGACATTGCGTGCTGAACGCCTAAAAAATCCCAAGCAAAGCTATCTTTCTATCCAGACCGACCGTCCAGATATTCATCAGAAATATATTCCTGTTTTTCAAAAATTATTCCCATTAGCAGGTATTCAGGTGAAGGATAAGCAGCATAAAGAAGTATTTTCCACAGACCCTTTTCCCAAAGAACTTTCCGAACAAACTCGTTTGCTATGCCAACAGGATGTCCTGATCCTATGGGCAACAAAAGATCAAACATCCTCCACCCCCCACGAAGATAAAGGTGCACTCTCCCATTATGAGGAGTTTTTAAAACGTATCCGCCAAAAACTCAATAACCCCCTTTTCCAACAAAATGCACCCCCGCAGGTGATAGAAAGAGAACGCAAAAAAGAAAAAGATACGATGGAAAAAATAGCAGCCCTACGAAGCAAAACCTAGGCCATACCCAGACCTAGAATTTGATCCCTATAATTAATGAAAAGGTGCCCTCCCGCAGATAAAGATCGGCACGAGAAGGAAAATTTCGGGTCCTGGAATCTACATCGTGCGGAATATGTTGATAAGAGAAACCTGTAAACAAAGAGGTCTCCACCCCAAAGTCCAACTCCACACCCCCCGTGACCAGTAAATTTAGATCTACTGGAAAAAAAGATTGTACCTCACTATCCTTCTTTTTAAAAGGAACAGGTCTATCAGAGGTTTTAATATACATTTGGGGCCCCCCTTCCAAGAAAAAACGAAGACCCAAGGTGGGACCAATATCATCAGTGTGTAAACGTAAGGTAGCCTTTGTTCCAATGTATTGCAAACGATGTTCGTCTATTCTGCTTTCAGGTCTGTCCTGGTCGGGGAGGGTACGTAGAAACTCCACGTTCCGACCCTTGGAAATATAGTTCAAACCCGTGACGAAACTATATCGCTCTGTCAGGGGAACTTCCATCAACATATCCATCCGAAAGCCAAAAGCCACAGGTCCCGGACGAGCATCCAAACTATCCAAAGCAGATAATACCCGGGTGAAAGAAAGAGAAGGACCCCCAGAAACCCCCAACTTTATCTGAGCCCTGGATCCAAAAGGAACAGAAAAAACAAAGAATAATCCGAAAATTAAGGGACTTATCCGTATCATTGACATCACCTATGAAGACCCTATGGGTACTAAAAACAAAGTTCTCAAACCAGAAACCTGGAACTTCAACAAAGTTATGAAAATATTTCAGGAATCTGCATCCCCGCCTGTATTTTTTCAGAAAAAAATACAGGCGGGGATCGGACAAACTTTTATGTGGGTTTTTTTGGGGATCCTTTTAGGAGCATGTGGGCGGGTCTGTGGGGTTCGGGAAGAAGTATTGCGTATTCCTATGGAGATAGAAGTGGAGAACTTGGGAAAAACACTCTTGGAGATAGAAGGAGTAGGGTCTATGGATTCGTTCTTAACTGCCCAACCCGTGTTGCGGCGAAAATTTTTTCGTGAAGACCCGTATTCTACACCAGGTGGTTTGGCAGAGGGTCTTTATAAAACCCTGAATAATCCACATATTGACACCTTATATCAAGAGGTTATTCAGGAGTATGGAGAAGATTTTGCAGACCTGAAAATTAAATGGGTCCAAGCCTTTCAACATGTTAAATATTATTATCCCTCGTTTTCAGCCCCTAAAATTAACCTGATCATTTCGGGCCTGTATAGAGATGTTTATTTTTCCGAGAACCTGTGGATCATGAGTATGGATTATTTCTTGGGAGAACAAGCAAAATATCCCCCCATAGACCTACCCCTCTATCTTAGACGAAGATATACACCCCAACATGTGATCCCCATGTCCCTATTCTATCTGTCCACAAACTACACGCGAAATCAACCACACGATCTGACACTCCTAGCCGATATGATAGCCTGGGGAAAATCATGTTTCTTCGTAGAACACATGATACCTTGTGCAGAGGATAGTCTGATAATAGGTTATTCGCAGGAAGAACTTAATAGGGTCCGAGAGTACGCCCCCTTTATATGGGCGAATTTTATAGAAAAAGCCTGGCTTTATGAGAGGAGTCCCAAAATAAAAAATAAATTTGTAGGCGAGAGACCCAATGTTCCTGAAATAGGAGTTCAATGTCCGGGACGGATCGGAATCTGGTTGGGATGGGAAATAGTACGAGCCTATTTCCGAGAGCAAGGGGGTGCATGGCAAAAGATCTTGAAAGAGCCGGATGCTCAGAAAATATTTCGGAAATCTAGATACAATCCTTCCTGATGAAAAAAATATACCCTTTTTCGGGAGTTCTTGCCCAGGAAGATTTGAAACTTTGTCTCCTACTCAACCTAATAGATTTTCGTCTGGGAGGTGTTTTAATTCGGGGTGAAAAGGGAACCGGAAAGACAACAGCCGTTCGTGCCTTGTCCAGGATATCCGATCTCTCAAGACCCTTTGTAGACCTCCCTCTAGGTGTAGATGAAAGCAGACTCCTCGGCGGACTCTCCCTAGAACCCCTTCTTAATGAGAAAAAAAAGATCCTTCAAAAAGGTTTGTTACAACAAGCGCATCAAGGTATTTTGTACGTGGATGAGATCAATTTACTACCCGATGCCTTGGCAGATCTTTTATTGGACGCCACGGCTTCAGGGGGTTATTTCTTGGAAAGAGAAGGACTTTCTCAATGGTGTCCAAGTAGTTTTTGTCTGGTCGGAACCATGAATCCTGAAGAAGGAGAACCCCGTTCACAACTTGTAGATAGATTTGCACTGAGCGTGGAGGTCCAAGCACCCCAAGACCTATCCATAAGAACCCAAATCATAGCCCGTAAAATTCAGTTTGAAGAGGATCCCGAAAACTTTATGCAGGAAGAAGAAAAAAAATTAAAACAACGAATAATCTCTGCACAGAACCTACTCAATAAGGTTGAAATACCACCCCCTATGATGGAAAAAGCCTCCCAACTCTGCCTGGATAAGAATATAGGAAGCCTGCGAGCTGATATTAGACTCGTCAAAGCAGCCCGAGCATATGCTGCCTATATGAACGAAAAAGTCGTTCTGCCCACGCACGTGGAAAAGGTGGCAGCCTTTGTGTTAAACCATAGACAAAAAGAACACGATATTTCCCCACCCCTCTCAGGAAGATCACAACATTCACCCGAAGATAATACCCAAGGATCTGGAAAACAAGGTCAAGCCCCCGCTCAAGGAAATACAGATGAGGATGCAGGCATGAATGAAACATCTCCCAAAAACTCCCAAGGGAAAATCGGAAAAGAAAAAGAATGGACATCACATCCCTCAACCTCAACTACCCATAAACCCGGACTCCTACGGTTCAAACCTACCCACATGGGAAGAAAAAAAACAATCTTTTCTTCTTTTTCCACCCAGAAACGACCCTCCTTTTTGGGTCCAGAAATTGCTGCCAAGACAGACTGGATACGTACCCTAAGCCATTTTCTCTTATTGGGAATAAAACAACGCTTTTATCTTCCTGTTAAGAGGTCTATTCGCATTATTTGGTTGATAGATCAAAGTGGTTCTATGGGAAAGGACCAACAACTTTCTCGGGTACAGACCCTATTAAGGGGATCCTTGAAGACCTATTTGGGATCTTCGGTTTCACACGCCTTAATCGGATTGGAAAGAGGTACTGCCCGACTCCTTCAAGGGTTTGGAGACCATAAATCTTTGCTTAGATGTCTTGAGTCGCTGAGGGGAGGGGGAAGAACCCATTTGTTGGCCGGATTTCGCATCGTATCCGAAGTCCTTTCCCGACACCGTATGCCATGGACACAACTTTTTTTGTTTACAGATGGAAAGGTTAATCAGGGAAGTCAAAATTCCTTCCTGTCCCCACGACAAGAAGCCATCACATTCTATAAAACATATTTAAGAAATCGTCTTTTTGCCAATCTAATAGATACGGAAATGGGGTTTATTAGACTGGGCATGGCAAAAAGTTTGGCCAAAGACCTGGGTATGAAATATCTTTCGCTTGGATAAGATTCAGGATGTAAAAAATATGAGACCCTTGTCTTGGCAAATATTTTGTGGAGTCCTGTGCATAGCAACCGTTCTTTTGGGATCCAAAGGAAAATTATCCGCACAGGAAATTAGTATTGCCAAACTTCAGTACGAAGGAGGGGGTGATTGGTATGCCAATAGGACGGCCCTACCCAATCTGATTAGCGCAGCAAACCAAGGATTACAGATTCAGATCGCACCTGAAGAGGCGATTATACATGTGGGAGGACAACTTAATAAGTACCCCTATATCTATATGACCGGACACGGAAATGTCTTTTTCTCAGCCCGAGAGGTTGAAAATCTCCGCAACTACCTCCTAGGTGGAGGCTTCTTACATATTGATGATAATTATGGTTTGGATCCTTATGTTCGTAGGGAGATGAAAAAGGTATTCCCTGAACTTGACTTTGTAGAATTACCCTATACCCATCCGATCTATCATCAAAAATACGATTTCTCTAAAGGATTGCCCAAGGTACACCAACACGATGGACGGCGTCCCCAAGGCTTTGGCTTGATCCATGAAGGACGACTCCTTTGTTTTTATTCCCACGAAAGTGATTTAGGAAATGGATGGGAAGATGCCTCAGTATATGGAGATCCTGAAGAGGTACGTCAGGCAGCTTTGCGAATGGGGATAAATATTTTGTGCTATGCTTTCTCCCCACCTTAACAATATACATGTTATATAACGAATTCATCCATGAAATTTCATCCTCCTCCCGAATATATGATCCCATACGTAGAAAATGGGTACCCCGCACACCTGAGGAGCTGGTAAGACAATATACCCTCTTTTGTCTAATAAAAAGAGGATACCCCCGATCTCATATTCGCGTAGAATGCTTTCTCCCCACGAAAAAAGGAAGAAAAAAACGTGCAGATATCCTGGTTTATGAAAATCAAGGCAAACCCTATCTCTTGATAGAGTGTAAAAGACCCGACCTGGAACTAGAAATAAAGGCTTTTCAGCAAATGAGTATATATCAATTCTTCGTCCAAGCTCATTGGATCGCCATCACAAACGGACATCGTACACTCTGTTGGGACGTCTCATCCCTCAAAGGACTCGAAACTTTGCCCCAAAACATCTTTCCAAAACCCAACTCAACCCGATCCCGATAGCCATTCAAAAGCTATGAAAATTCCCAATTCACAATATATCTATATATCCCCAAAAAAAATTTTATGTATTTCTTCAAAAAAATACAGATTTCATATGGAAAGAAATTTTTTATTTGTACCTTCGGGCTACCTGTTCTCTTCAAGAGATGAGGGCAGGAAATTGTTTTGTATTCTTTACTAATTGTGTGATTTGACATGGCAA
>JAPOQI010000034.1 GCA_026710765.1 Cytophagales bacterium
CCTCGGGTTTGACATCTTCCTTGCTAACCCCCAATTTGTCCACAATGATGGACGATACTTTTTCTGATACCTCTGACATAACTTATCCTATTTTTAACGTTATTGGTTCTTGACAAGAGCCATAGAATTCCCAGACCACCGAGAATCACTAAGCCGTAATCAAAACAAATGTATATTTTTTTAATCACAAAAAAAAATATACATTATCTTGTCTTTAAAATGGGTTTCAAATAAAAAAACTATTTGACCCCATAGTGTATGGAAGAAAAAACATCTTGGTCTGAATGAAGAGTCGGGAGAACAGAACAAAAATTATTGCTACTCTCGGACCCTCATCCTGTGATCCTTCCACTTTGTCACAAATGATACGTTCTAATGTGAATGTTTTTAGATTAAACTTTTCACATGGTGATTATGAGTGGCATGCTAAGGCTATGCGTGAGATACGGAAGGCAGGCAAGGAATTGGATCTACCTGTGTGTTTATTACAAGATCTTCAGGGACCAAAGATACGTTTGGGGGAAGTAGAAAATGATCAGGTATGGATTAAGACAGGGGATCGGTTGATTATCACGACAGATTCTGTGTTGGGTACTCCCGAACGTATAAGTACAGATTATAAGGGTCTTACGGAGGATATACAAATTGGTCAATCTATTTTGGTGAGCGATGGGAAGATAGAGTTGAAGGTGCGGGATATTCAAGGAAATGGGATAGAGACCCATGTTGTACATGGGGGTGTGTTGAAGTCTTGTCAGGGTTTGAATCTGCCCGAGACCCATACCTCTTTGTCCTCCCTGACCGAAAAGGATAAACAGGATTTGTCATTTGGATTGAAACAAGATGTAGATTGGATAGCTCTTTCTTTCGTTCGCGGACCTGAGGATGTTCTTCCTCTTAAGGAGCAGATACGGATGCAGGGTAAGTCTACTCGGGTAATTGCGAAGATAGAGAAAATGGAGGCGATACAAAATCTGCCTAAGATAGTTGAGGCTGCGGATGGCATTATGGTGGCACGGGGTGATTTAGGGGTAGAGATCCCCATGGAGCGGGTACCTATCTTACAAAAAACAATTGTTAAGGAGTGTAATCGTCATGCGAAGCCGGTCATTATTGCTACGCACATGATGGAGTCTATGGTTGCGAGTCCTCGCCCCACGCGGGCTGAAACGAATGATGTTGCGAATGCGGTGATTGATGGGGCTGATGCGGTGATGTTATCTGCGGAGACGGCAGTAGGCAAATTTCCTGTGGAGGCGGTTCGGACCATGTATAGGATCATTTGTGAGGTGGAAAGGGGTGTGGATTCTATTTATGACAAGGATCATTCATCGGTTCCAAACTCCCCGACCCTTTTAAGTGATAGGTTGATTAAATCAGCTTGTTATCTGAGTCGGGTAACCATGGGGAAGGGAATTGTGGGTATGACTCAATCGGGATATTCGGGCTTTAAAATTTCGTCTTTTCGTCCAAAAAGTCCTATCTTTGTATTTAGCAATTCTCGGGAGACGCTCAGAGTTCTTGGATTGGCTTGGGGTGTTCGGGCTTTTTACTATGACAAACGAGTTTCCACGGATGAGACAATATCAGATGTAAATCTCATTTTGAAGAAAGCGGGATATGTTTCAAATGGAGATTGTTTTGTGATAGTGGCTAGTATGCCTATTGGAACGGGGGGTTCTGCGAATATGCTGAAGTTAAATGTGGTATCATAAATTTCTAAAAACCTTTTATAACATGAGACGATTAATATTTTCTAGAAGACTTATTTGGGGACTGATTTTGGGAATCAGTTTTTGGCATTTGAATGGAGATCTATCTGCACAACCTATTCGTTTGGGTCTTCGTGGGGGCATGAATATAAGTAGCATAGATGGTGATTTTGCTAGTCGTTTGGGAAGCACACAGGATTCATTTTCTAGTAGATCTTTATATGATGTGCATCTGGGGCTTGTATTACGGATTAAATTATTGAGCTTGGCGATACAACCCGAGCTTATTTATTCCAGACAGGGGGGTGAAATCAAAGTTCGTTCGGGTTTTTCAGGGGGTTCTGAACAGATAAGGTTGGGATATATAGCTGTGCCTGTGCTGGCTAAATACTATCCTATTCCTCTTTTGAAATTCAACATATTCTTGGGACCTCAGTTTAGTATATTGATAGATAAAAGCACTAGGGTTAGGTATCAGAATCCGGAGAGTTTTGATGCCACGGTATCTCTTGAGAATCAGGATAATTTTAAGGAACCCATTGAAGATTATGATCTGGGAGGCTGCATAGGGATCGGCTTTGATAGTCCCATCAATGTATCGCTTGATGCAAGATATTCCCGAAGTTTTGCCCCCTTACAGGGGGATACAGAAGAGGGTTCGGGTGCGTTTAATCAGGTTGTTCAGCTCTCTCTTTTGTACTATTTCTAGAAAGAGGGATACATGTTGGTGTTGGGGATAGATCCTGGATCTAGGGTCTTGGGTTATGCTTTATTGCGTGGGCAAGGGAGTGCTTTACTCTTAGAACAGGCAGGGGTTTTTCGTCTTGCCCGCTATGAGGATGGATATCCTCGTTGGAGAGAGCTCTTCTTGGGGGTAGGGGACCTGATGAAGACGTATTCACCTGAACAGACCGCATTGGAGGCACCATTTTATGGACGAAATGTTCAGTCCATGCTAAAATTGGGTCGGGCTCAGGGGATGGTTATTGCTGCGAGTATTTTGCACGAGATTCCTTTTTCGGAGTATTCACCTAGACAGGTAAAGAAATCAGTAACTGGGCGGGGCAGTGCATCCAAGGAGCAGGTAGCTGGCATGTTGGGAAGATTAATGAAGCTCCCTTCCAACTTACCCCTAGATGCCACAGATGCCATAGCCGTGGGGGTCTGTCATCTGTTTAATACTAAGATTTAGGGGTTTTAGATTCCTTTGAGGAGGACGACCACGTGTGCGGCGATCCCTTTTCCCTTACCTACAAAGCCCATTCCTTCGTGGGTTGTCGCCTTGACGGAGATATGGTTTGGGGATGTGTCCAGCAGCTTGGATAGATTTTGGCGGATGGGATATATATGTGGGGCTAGTTTTGGTTTTTCCAGACAGATTGTCGCATCCATGTTTAGGATATGATGTTGGGGTAGCATGTTGAGGACCTGTTTTAGTAGATAAGAGCTATTGATATTTTTATATTTCGGATCGGTATCTGGAAAATGTTGTCCTATATCTCCTTGTGCGGTGGCACCCAGGAGGGCATCACAGAGTGCATGGAGTAGGACATCGGCGTCTGAATGACCTATTGCGCCGTGTGAGTGTGGGATATGATATCCGCCTATATAGAGTTTTCTATTGGGTACTAGGGCGTGGACATCGTATCCTATCCCAATTCTGTATGGGTCTATCTCAGCCATGGAGACTCTTGAATCATGTACGTTGGAGGTAATTGATTAAGAATTCCGTGAGCTGGTTTTTATCAAAGTCTTTGATGATTTCTCCGGTTCGGGCGAGGGAGATCTTACCATTTTCTTCGGAAGCGACCAGGGATAGGCTATCTGTTTGTTCGGTTATGCCTAATGCAGCTCGGTGTCGGGTTCCGAATTCTCTGGGTATTCGGGTGGAATCGCTGACGGGTAGGATAGATCCTGCGGAGATGATCCGACTATTATACACGATAACTGCCCCATCATGGAGTGGGCTATCTTTTTGAAAAATACTCAGTAGTAGGGAGGTCGAGACGAGGGCATCCAATTGGACACCCCTTCCGACATGCAGACCAATATCTTCCCGACAGAGTACAATAAGGGCACCAATTTTATCTTTTGATAATTGAAAGAGAGCATCCACTATGTTTGAAATCTGAGGTAGGTTTTGGGGTGAGGGTTTAGAGAGGAGATTTTTGAGAAGGACATATAAGGAATTATTAGATCCGGTTCCTCGCCCCAGGGAGAGAAGAAAGGATCGTATTTCTTTTTGAAAGAGAATAAGTAGGCTGACCAAACCAACCCCACTTAGTTGTTCCAAAATCTTGGTCAGCAATTTCATATTCAGGGCAGAAGAGATGAGATAGAACAGGTATAGGGATAGGAAGGCAAGAAAAATTCTCACACCTGTTTTTCCTTTCATAAACCCAAAGAGGCTGTATATGAGGAAGGTGACCATTAGGATATCTAAGATATCCATCCATGAAATTTCTAGGAAGCTAAGTTTGAGACTCATGACTTAGGAGATAAAGTTTTATGATTTCTTGGGCTTCTTTGACATCGTGAACCCGAAGAAGTTTGGCGCCGTTTTGAAGTGCCACCATGTGTAGGGCAGTGCTTCCATTGAGTGCTTGTTTTGGGGTTATTTTGAGCATTTTATAGATCATGGATTTGCGAGAGACTCCGATAGCTATGGGACAATTTAACTTTCTTAATAGGGATAAATTTCTCAGTAGAAGATAATTTTCTTTAGTGGCTTTTGCAAATCCAAATCCTGGGTCTACCCAAACTTCGGATATTCCGGCTTTTCGACATATTTGAAGCCTTTGATAGAGATAAGTATAGACTTCTTTCACGAGATCCTGGTAGTGGATTTTTGATGTCATGGTTTGTGGGGTACCCCTCATGTGCATGATCCAGTAGGGGGTATTTCGTTTAGCTATTAGGGGGATCATGAGCGGATCTTGTTCTCCCGCGGATATGTCATTCACAAGACAGACACCTTGGTCTAGAGCCTCTTTGGCAACTCGACTTCGGAAGGTATCTATGGATAAATAGGCTTCGGGGAAGCTACGGATTAGGCTTCGTATCGCAGGGAGGACCCGTTTGAGTTCTTCTTCTTCGGAAATATGTATGGCATTAGGTCGGGAGGAGTAAGCGCCTATGTCTAGCATAAGGGCACCCTCTTTCAAATATTTTTCAGCTCTTCGGAGGAGATTTTTTTCACTTAGAAGTTCTCCACCATCATAGAAAGAGTCGGGTGTTATATTTAGAATTCCTACAACTTGCGGTTTTATCAGGGGAATAAGATTTCCTCTGAGCCTGATCTGGGGAACCCAGGAGACTGATTTTTTTTCCAAAACTTGGATTGATTTTATAAGATTGATCTTCTGTCTTGAAACTTAGTTAAATTCGGTGATATGAGTTTGCTTGCAGGAAAAGATACGGCATCTCTTCATAAGGTTCATATGGATCGTTGTCGTCGAGTTTTTGAAAAAAAGATGGATAGCTATGGTTCGGCTTGGTGCTTATTGCGCCCGGCTTCTTTGTTGGACATGCTTTTGATGAAGATTCGTCGGATTCGTTCGGTACAAGATCAGGGGGAATCTTGGGTGGAAGAGGATGAGATGGAAGGATTTACGGCTATCGTGAATTATGCTATGATGTCCCTGATTTACGATCGTTTATCTCTTGGGGATACCTCTTCTTCACTAGCTCAGCGGGCAAACCTGCCTTATAAGAAGATAATACCTCATTGGAATAAGGAGGAGGCAACTATTTCGGAACTGCTTCGGATCAAAAATCACGATTATGGGGAGTATTGGAAAGATTTGCAAATCACCAGTATAGTGGATATTATTTTGATGCGCATTTACCGTATTAGGAAGATGATGGAGACGCAAAAGGATTTGACAGATCTTCCATCTATGTATCGTGACATAGTAAATTACGCTATTTTTTCTTTGATTAAGCTTGATTCTATAGATTCATGAGTTGGCATTTGCGTTGGGATGAACGTGGGGTTATCTGGGAGTTATTTCGCATCCTCTTGGGTGGGGTTTTTATTTTTTCGGCTTGTGTGAAGCTGAATGATCCTCGGGGTTTGGAGATCAAATTGGAGGAGTATTTTCAGGTCTTTGGGGGTCTGTTTGTGGGTTTGACCCATGTGGCTCTGTTTTTAGCTTTGTTTCTCATTTTATTGGAGTTGTTATTGGGACTTTGTTTATGGCTTTCTTATCGTTTGCGAATCACGGTTTGGTCTATTTTGGGCTTGCTGATCTTTTTCACCTTTCTCACCTTTTATTCCGCCTATTATGACAAGGTTAGGGATTGTGGTTGTTTTGGGGATGCGATTCCGTTGAGTCCTTGGCAGTCTTTTAGCAAGGATCTTGTCTTATTGGGTTTGACGGGTTATTTATTAATATTTCCAGCAGCTCAGCATTCGGTTTTGAGATTTAGGAGCTTGGGAGATAAGTTATGTTTGGGTATTCTATCATTCTTTACGGTCTTGACCCTTTTTTTAGGTGGGTATGTATCACAACATATTCCTTGGATTGATTTTAGACCTTATAAGATCGGTACAGATATTGGTCTTTTGCGCAAACCCTCGGGGAAGCCGGTTTATGCTTATGTTATGGAACGGGATGGGAAAGAATATAGATTTGATAGCTATCCCACTGAGGGAGGCTATAATTTTAAGGAGATGGTGCTTCAGAATCCGGAGGTTTTACCCAAACTCCAAGATTATAGATTCTGGGGAACGGAAGACATGACGGAAAAATCATTGATTGGGAAGAAGTTGTTGATCATTATTCATCGTTTTTCAGAGGCTTCTGAGTCGGATCTTGGAGACTTGGATAAGATAATTAAGCGGGTTCCTTCTGATTGGGACATATGGTTGCTTAGTTCTTCTACGCGGTCGGAATATGAGTTGCTTGATCATAATTATGCTTGGATGAATCTTCCTTTATATTTTGCGGACGAGACCCTATTAAAGACCATGTTGCGAGCAAATCCGGGTCTTTTTTTATTGAATGAGGGTCGAGTTGTCGGGAAGACTTCGGTTTGGGGGATTTCTTCGGCTTGGATGGATCGGGTTTTTGAATGAGGGAGCTTCTTTTCTTGGTGGGCTTACCCTTTTCAGGTAAGACGATGCAGGGGCGGCGTTTGGCAGCACATTTGGGTATTTCTTTTTGGGATACGGATGAGGAGATTTGTCGTCGTCAGGGCATGAATTCTGTCTCAGAGATCTTTGTACGTTTTGGGGAGACGTATTTCAGAGAGCAGGAGAAAATCTTATTGAAAGAAGAGTTGGATTTATCTTCTCGTATGGTGGTATCCACTGGGGGTGGGACACCTTGTTTTTTTGACCTCATGTCTTGGATGAATCAGCATGGCAGTACCTTTTATTTGGAATTGGATTGGCAAGAGATGCAATTGAGAGCTTCTTCTCAGGATGGGGAGAAACGACCTTTGTGGGAGGCTTTGGAGCAGAAAACAGAGGCAGAGCTTTTAGATTTTTTTGGACCTAGGATAACCATTTACCAAAAGGCTCATGTTCGGGTTAAGATGGGATGGGATATTTGCGGGGTCTATGATAGATTGATCCAGTCATAGATGGTATAGGCTCCTATTCCCAAGGAGACGGTGCCTGTCAGGATATTGATCCATTTTAGAAATCGGGTATTTTTTTCTGCAAATCTATTGGCTACTACTGCCAGGAGGATAGCATATATGCCGGTACCCAAGAGGATGCCTATGCATTCAAAGGATACTACCGTGAAGGCATCCCATAAGGATTCTGTGTGTAGAACGAGTACGGTACCGAGTAATCCACCGGATCCGGCGGCGCCATGCATCATTCCTATCCAGAATGATTTGCTAAATATATTCAGTGTGATTTTTTTTTCTGTACTATTTTCCGTTCCCCCTCGGAAAGATTTACTTCTGTGGATGGCAAACAATCCTATCCAGCACATCAGGATTCCGATACCTAGATAACTCCAAGAGTTGAAGTCATCCATCCATAGGATGAGTGTTTTTTTGAAACCTAAGGCAAGGGCACCGAAGATGAACACGGCGACTATATGTCCCAGAGCCCATCGGAGGGCGGGTGAGCTAACAGATTGTATTGATTTTAAAGAGAGTTTGGGAGATACTCTTTCCGCAGCTAGGGTTGAGACGGTGGCAACATGATCGGGTTCTAGGGAGTGGATGAGTCCTACTAGGAGGGGTCTAAGAACAAATATCAGATCCATTTATGGGGTATATTTTAGGGAAAGATTAAGGGTTTTTTATCATCTGCAAGAAGAAAAAGACGTAGTGGGAGGGTCTTATGTATGAGCGGACGACAAACAGAATAAATACTTTTGAGAAAGGCAAGATAGAAGGGTTCATGTTGTTGGAAGGGAAAAATAGATTTTAATTGTCTGTTGAGGTGTAGGCTTCTAATTTCTTGGATCTTTTGTGGGGGGTAGCCTGCTTTTTCTGCAAGTCTCATGAGAAAGGAGATATTATTTGGGGGTCTTTGTTTAGAGTGGGTTTGGACCTGTCCTTGGGCTATTTTACTTGCTTTTCCGAGCATCATACCTACGTTCACCCGTTTGAGTGGA
>JAPOQI010000114.1 GCA_026710765.1 Cytophagales bacterium
AAATAAGCTAGATGGGCTTTACCTATGAAAGGAACAAAATGATGTTCGCAATGTGAGGAGAAGCTAATGTCTTTGACCAGAATCATATTATCGTATTGATATGTGTTGGGAAAGAGACTAATTTCGGGTCTATTTTGGGGGTTGAGTCCTGAGAATATTTCCCGTACAAACATCTTAGCGACTCTGCGAGGGGTTCCATCCAAATCCGAAACATTATATGAATGTGCTGAATTAGGATCTTGAAATAGTCCCATGGATTTGATGATCCCTCGAAAAAGTTTTTCTATTTCTTTTTCTTTTTGTGGGTCGGGGATTTGGGGTTTGCAGTCTGGGACCTTGATCGTGATGACCTCACGTGATTGTGTTTTTGGATGTTGATAGTAGTTTTTTTCTTTTTCGTTGAGAAAAAATCTAGGCTGGGTATTCGACATAATTTTTATCTGTTTCTTCTAGAATAAGTTTGATTTCATAGCGAGATTCTATGTGGGGTCGGAGTTGTTCGTAGATATATATAGCTAAGTGTTCGGTGGTAGGGATACGATGTTTAAAGGCGGGGACGTCGAGGTTCAGATTTTTATGATCTAGGGGTTCTATGATATATTTTTTGACCAATTCTCCTAATTTTTTCATGTCATATACATATCCTGTTTCTGGATCCACTTGGCCACTTAGTTTTAGGCTTAGGGTATAATTATGTCCGTGGTAGTTTTTATTGGCACAGGCTCCGAAGATTTTTTGATTTTTTTCATCAGACCATTCTGGGTGGGCAATTCGGTGAGCAGCATTGAAGCTTTCTTTTCGACATACGGTGACTTTCATATACGATACGGGATTGGGGTGAAATTAACAGATATGATTGCAAGTTTAACTAAATCGCTTTGCAAAATCAAGATGTTGATTACAACATAGTTTGATAGATTTTTAGACATATTTTCGTAGAAGTATTTTACTGATGCTATGCCCAGGGCGATTTTCATAGGAGGGACAGGGAGTCATGTAGGGAAGACCTGTTTTACCTTAGGTTGGGCTCGTTATTTGAGGGAACAAGGCGAGCAGGTTCAGGTTTTCAAGGTGGGTCCGGATTATCTGGATCCACATCATCATGTATTGGCAACGGGTCGTCCTTGCATCAATTTAGATATGGTTATGATGTCATCTTCTCATATTCGGGATTTGTTGGGTCATTATGGCTTGGGGGCTTCTGTGATTTTGGTAGAGGGGATGATGGGTTTATTTGATGGGTCTAGGAAATCGGAGGCTAGTAGTGCAGCTTTGTCTAAACTCTTAGAGATGGGGGTATGGTTATTATTTCCGGGCGCTGCACTATCTCATACCGCAGCTGCCTTGTTAAAGGGTATGAAGGATTTTGATCCTTTAGTTCAATATGAAGGGGTCATTTTCAATTATGTTTCTTCTCTGCGGCATGCGAATCTATTGGATCAGGCAGCTTCTACGGCAGGTATACCCTTTTTGGGGGCATTGCCTTCGGATGGGTCTATGTCTTTACCCTCTCGTCATTTGGGTTTGGCTTTAGATGAGGGTACGGAGGATCGGATTCATCAAATGGCTTCTCACATAGGAAGTTCTCTGGATACGGAAAATTTGTGGCATGCCATGCCTTCTTATTCTTTACCCGCTCTCAGGAGAAGGCATAAGTTATCTCTTGCATATGGTTCTCCAAAACGGAAAATACTCATAGCTCGGGATGAGGCTTTTTCTTTTCTGTATGAGGCGAATGTGCAAAGATTGAGAGATTTGGGATCGCTTCAGTTTTTTAGTCCTCTCCGTGATCGTGTGATTCCAGAGGGAACAGATTTATTATATTTTCCGGGTGGCTATCCTGAGTTATATGCTCGGGAACTGAGTGGAAATTGGCAATTGAAAGAGGCTTTGCAAAGATATCATGCAGGGGGAGGACATATTTTTGGAGAATGCGGGGGTGCTATGTACCTGGGACAGGGGTTCCAAGACGAAAATCAAAAGAATCATGCTATGGTAGGTATATTTTCCTTTCAGACGAAAATGATTCCTAGGGGTATGTACTTGGGTTATCGTAGGATAAGAGCATCATGGGGGAAGGAGATCTGGGGTCATGAATTTCATTATAGTCATTTAGTAGAGGTTGAATCAGGAGAATGGGTAGATTGGGATGT
>JAPOQI010000039.1 GCA_026710765.1 Cytophagales bacterium
AAGTTAGATGCGGAAGGAGGAGGGTACGCCAATTCCTTTAAAACGATTGAGGAGGCAAAAAAGCAGTATCTGCACATTGGCAGCGATACAGTGTCGGAATACGTGTTTTCCTACGAGGATGAAAATGAGAGTGCTCCTTATTTTAAGAGCTTTCTTTTGGGCAAGCAGAATATTCATAAAGCAAACGCTTTGGAGTCCATTTATACTGAAAATCTAAAGAAAGCCGAGGACTTCTTTGAAAAGAAGATCCACGAAGTTTTGGGAAAGGATGGGGTAGAAGGTCTCAAGAAATATTTTGACAAGATTACAGCAAATCTTTTTCTGAATGTTTACGAAGTTGAAGACGACACGGATGTTTTCGTTGTCTTCGACTCTTTGAATAGCAAGGGCAAACCATAGTCTGCTCTTGAAAAACTAAAGAACAGACTCATCTATCTCTCCACCATCCTCAAGGGTGCGACAGAGGACAAAAAAGTTAAGTTGCGGGAAGCCATAAATGCCTCTTGGAAAACCATTTATCACTATTTGGGAAAGCCCAACTGTAAGATAACGGATGACGACTTCCTCCGCGCACACACCATTATGTACTACCTAGGCGGGGTTCAAAAGGTCCCTGCTGACTATCTGTTGAAAGATCGTTTCACCGAGAGCAAGGCTCACAATGGAGACATTAAGTTTGAGAACATAGATGAATATGTGAGAGATTTACAAAAGGCAATGGTGACTCACCACTACATATACCACCCACCGAAGAATAATCCTTATCAGGTTGATGGACAAAGCTGGCTGAACGAAGAGGTGGCTAAGTGGCTGATTAAATTAAATAGGTTGGGAATAAGGCACGCTGTGCCGGTGATTATGGCAGTAGCTCTGAGGAGGATGAATGGGGAAGAAACCTCCGATATGGTGAGGCTGCTGAGGGACATAGAGAGATGTAACTTCCTTGTGTTTTTAATGATGAACAAAATAACTCACACAGGAAGATCGTACATGCATAACTGTGCATACTCATATTATCATCCGCTGGAGAGAGGGGAAGAGTTAAAGGATCCAGAAGCTTTGGCAAAAGGCATACGTAAAAATGTAGCTGACCGTTGGTTCCATGAGAAGGTATCTAGGGAACAATTTAGGGGAGATTTCTATAATGAAATGAAGAACTTAAACTACTTCCTTTACGAATATGAAATTCACCTAGAGGAGGGGGCTTACGGAGCAAAAAAGATTACTGAAAAGGAAGCTCTTGAGCGAGACAAAAATGTGAGTGTGGAACACATTTATCCGCAAACGGGTACTGACGAGTATTGGCAGCAACGATTTGGCCATCTTAATGACACCGATAAGAAGACATATTTACACAACTTAGGTAACCTATTGCTCGTAAAGAAGTCCACCAACAGCGAACTCGGCAAAAAAGCTTTTACTTTAAAGAAGAAACGTTATGTAGATGGTTCGCAAAGCGAAGTGAAGGTCAGTAAGTATGACGACTGGACTCCCGAAACCATAAAAGAAAGAGGACTGAAGATGCTTGAGTTTCTGGAGAAACGATGGGGCATTGAAATAAAAAACCAAGAGAAATTTTTGTATCTCCATCCCAAGGAGGATGAGCCCTCGAACTAAGGGGTCAGTTAGCTGCTTTCTCTATGCCCGTCCCACACCTTTTCGTCCCAGCCCGAACTCTTTGCTGTGAGGGTTTTGAGTTGGGCTTGTGTTTTGTGATATATATGAGCTGTGGGATACGATTTTGGGCTTGATTTCTTGGTCCTTTAGAATTCCTTAGCACTGAATTTGAGGAGAAATGGGAAAAGGGCTTGCTTGGCTTGAAAAGCTTTCGCATATTCACGTTAGGCTGCGGGATTTGACGCAGCTTGTTAATTATTGCTGCCTTCTTGCCCTTTTATATCTTGGAAGCATATTCTTTTTCTGTTCGCTATCAAGGCCCCGGGGTAAATAGACACGAGATAGAAGCCAAGGAACTGGCCCATTCCCTACTCTCCCTTTCTGATCTTCTGCAAAAGGTAGCAGACGGGACGTACGGAAAAGACAAAGCCAAGGTTACGCTCAGGGTAAAGGCTACCCAGGAGGGGTCTTTCGAGGTGCTCTTAGCACTTGAGATCTGGGGGCAGATTAAGGATTTTTTCAACAGTGATGACTATAATGCGATCAAGGAAATTCTATACCTCTTATACGGAAGCCATTTAGGAAAAAAGGAATTTTTGCCATTTATAAATGGCTAAAGACGCACCGAAATGCTAATACTGATAAGTTGATACAAAAAGATAAGCCTGGCGAGGTAACGCTAAAAGACAAGAGTAGCAACGAAACTATTACAATACCTGCGAATTCAGCGGGTCTTATGAAGGACAAGGATGTAAGAAAACCGTGTAACGATCTCTTAAGTCCCATGCGTACCGACTCTGGAGTAGAGTCCGTGGAGGTGAAATC
>JAPOQI010000011.1 GCA_026710765.1 Cytophagales bacterium
CAAAGCTATTCCTATTTTATTCATTTTGTTTTTCATAATTTACTATATCTAATTTTATATCCTATAATTCAAATCGGCTCTTCAGCCTTCCGCACAAGATAGGAATTTTTGTCCGGGATTCCTATCATCTTGGCCATACGAATGGAGGAATCCGAAAAATATATCGCAGGAAACAGATATAAAATTTTCTTTTAGATTTATTTGTCAGATCCTTGCGAGTACGGGTCTCAGCAGACCCATATGGTTTTTTAATAACATATAAACTACAGAGAATAAAATGGCAAATAAAGTGATACCCTTTCCTATGGACGTGGAGGAAGTATTTAGAGGGACCCCTTACTGCATAGACTTTTATCAGAGGGACTACAAGTGGGAGAAGGGACAAGTGGAAGAACTTTTATATGACGTCTTCTTCAAATTTGAAGAAGGATACGAGGTGGCCAAAAAGTCAGACAATTCAGACCCTTTGGTGGGCATGAGGTTTTATTATCTAAATACCTTCGTCACTCATAAGACTGGTTCCAATGTATATTTGATGGATGGGCAGCAACGGCTCACCACCCTCCTCCTGATCTTCATGGTTCTATATCGTATAGCTAAGGATGTTTCCGGAGATCCTAAGAAATGGAAAAATCTCTACGACACGCTTGGCTCACACATATCTATAATTACCACAGAAGGGAAAAAGTTTCCTATACGGCATGACAGACCTGATGCGAAGTGTCTTGAAGGAGAAGAATTCTTTCCCCATGAACAAACCCTCCAAGATTTGCTGGACGGCAAGGCAGACAAAATAAACCTTAAGTCCTTGGAGGAGAAAGCCAAGAAAAGGGGTACTACTTCTGTAAGCATAGTACGAAACTATCTGATCATTCTCTATTACTTATCTGATAAATTCCAGGAGGGTAAGGATGAAAATCGGTTGGAAAGTTTTATCCATTACTTTCAGAAAGGAGTTTCGTTGACACGTTTAGAAGTAGAGACTGAAGATGCTCCCATGATCTTTGAAGCCATCAATGATAAGGGAATAAAATTACTTCCCTACGAGGTGCTTAAGGGAAAACTCTTAGGAAAAATTACAGATGAAAAGGAAATGCATTACTATCTGGATATTTGGGAAAAATGCATTAAAGATATGGTGGGTTATGATATAAATCCTGATGAATTTTTCAAAACACTCTTCATAGGGAGATACGTCAGCACACTGTACGATTATCAAGAGAATAGATCATCTCAGGTCTACCACAGAGAATTTCTTCTCAGAGAAAAAGACCCTAAGAGGCCCGGGCTAATAACAAAGGAAGAGGAAGTAAAGGATTTCCTGAAAAGAGATATTCTCTTCTATACAGGTCTATTCACCTACATCAAGGATAATTCCGATAATTTTCCTTTCTTTTCCGACACACCTCCAACTTGGAGATTTCTCTTTGGGGCGATCCATTCTCGGAAATATGATCCTGACGTATTTGATCAAAAGGATTCCAAAGATTTAGAAGATATCCGTATGCGGATACGAGCCCTGTCCTTTGAAAAGAAAAGATTAGAAGTTCTCCGCACATCGCAGGGAATTGAAATTGACCCAGAAACAGCCATCTACAACCTAACTCATGCTATTAGAGAGTTAAACGGAGAATGGCCCCCTACAAAGATCAGAGAAATCTTTGATAAGAGGTTGAAAGAATCTCTTGAAAAGAGCGACGTGCAAAATAAAGACCTTATTTATTCAGATAAAAGATTCGAGATTGATAATAATCATAATACTCGGTTGCAGTTTCTTCGGGATGTGGATATTTTCCTTCATGCACAAACGAATCTGAATCCGGATGTGATGAAAGATAAAATCTACGGAAGGGGAGGATGGCAATTGGAACATACCCTAGCAATAAGTGAGAGAAATATGGAGCATTTTGGTGAGGATAACTTTTGGAGTCTTAGGGAAGACCTTGCTTGTCAGGTCCCATTGCGTAAAACAATGAATCGAGATTCTAGTAACGAATCTCCTGAGAAGAAACTAAGACGCTACCATGAAAGTGATTCTATCTGGACTGCTACGCTGGCGAGTAAGTTTCAAGGGAAAAGCAAAAATTCAGCATTGGCGGCCTTCAAGGAGGAGAAATTTGGGAAATATAATTTTGAAGATCTTAAATCCTATGACAGACTAGATAGGGAGTCCATCGAGGAATTCAAACGGGAGAGGAAGAATATTCTCTGTAGGATAACCAGGATTATGTGGGCAGAGAACACCCTGGATAATGAGGGTTATTCCGAAATCGCCATCTATCCTGGCCATCCGGGGAGCAAACAAAATCCCAGAAAATAGGAGTCTGAGGCAAAAGGAAACCCTATCTTGCCAAGGCTGATTGCGGGTTCTGACCCATTACAATCATCCTTGCAATAGAATACAACTACCCCTTAATGAAAGTATAGCTTGTGGCTTGTGCACCTATTTGCAGGATTAGGAGATAAGACCCTGCGGGTAGTTCTTGTATGGATATTCGGTGCAAACCCCGAGCTATCTG
>JAPOQI010000010.1 GCA_026710765.1 Cytophagales bacterium
CTATTCCTATTTTATTCATTTTGTCTTTCATAATTTCCTATATCTAATTTTTATATCCTATAATTCAAAATCGGCTGTTCAGCCTTCCGTACAAGATAGGAATTTTTATCCCAAATTCCTATCAGGTATGCAGAGCTCGCGGAACAGGGAATCCAAAAAATATATCGTAGAAAAAAGACATAAAATTTTTGTTTTTATTTTGCGGTTTTTTATTTTAGTGTAGCAGGTCCAGGAAGACCCATATGATTTTTCAATAACATATAAACTACAGAGAATAAAAATGGGAATTCAGAATATAAGCCCCGAGGCAAAGAGCGTAAGAGAGGTATTTAGTTCAAGTCACTATCGAATAGATTTCTACCAACGTGACTATACATGGGAAGGAGATCAGGTAAGGGAACTCCTGAATGATATCTTTGACCGATTCGAAAAGCTAACAGAGACGAATAACTCTTATTATCTAAATACCTTCGTCACTCATAAAGACAAGGATCGTAAGAATGAATATTTGGTGGATGGTCAGCAGCGGATTAGTACCCTTCTCTTGATCCTCATGGCACTCCATCGTATCTTTGCTAAGGTCTCTGATGATGAGCAACGTTTCAAAGACCAAAGAGACTATCTTGAGGATTTCGTATTGGGCCGTACCGAAAAAGGGAAAGTCTTTCGGATCATACATGACAAACCTGGTCGGGGTGGGTCTGAAGAAGAATTGGGACCTCATCAACAAACCCTCCAAAATCTGAAAGATGGCAATCCTCCTGAAGATGACGAACTAGACAAAAGGGGAAGAACCTCCAAACACCTGGCAGAAAACTTTGATATCATTTACAGTTACTTGTCTGGAAAATTCAAAAGGGAAAACAATCCTTGGGACGAGGATCTCCTAGTGAAGTTCAACCATTATTTCCTAAATGATGTTTCCTTGACAAAATTAGAAGTGGTTTTTGATGATGTACCTATGCTCTTTGAGGTCATTAATGACAGAGGTAAAAGCCTTGCACGGCATGAGATCCTCAAGGGAAAGCTTTTAGGAAAGATTGAAAATCATGGAAAAAGGTACGATTATCTAGAAGTTTGGAATCGTTGTATAAGTTATCTAAAGGGAGCCAAGAGGCCTGGGAAACAAAAGCCTATATGGTGGGGTGATCCAGATATCTTCTTTAAAAGACTATTCGCGGGAAGATACATAGACTCGGAGGCTGACTATCAGGATAGATTGGGTAGTAAAAGCAAGGCACATTATGACAGAGAGTTTCTCATCAGGCCGAATAGTGATCCCCCGCCCCCAAAATACTACGATCGTAGTCAATATCTTATCACAGGTCCTGAGGAAATAGGGGATTTCCTGGAAAAAGATCTTCGGTTCTATACCAGGCTATTCCGTTATGTTGCACGTAAACACAAGAATTTCGTATTTCTCGATCCCGAAAGTCATATGAGTTGGAATTTGCTTTTTGGTTCAATCTATTCTCGAAATTACGTTCCCGCCGTATTTCCGAATGATCCCAATTCTGGCGATTCATCGGACAGGTTAAAAGATATTTGCACTCGGATCCGTGCCTTGTCTTTTGAGGAAAAAAGGCTGAGATCCATTGTCTCTTTGCAAGAGGGAATGGAATCCAAGAATGACATCAATGAGTCCATTTATTCCATCACTTCCCAGATTAGAAAAAAGGAGGGAGAGTGGGAGCCCCAAGATCTCAGAGAAATCTTTGACGATGCCGTATTCGAAGTGATCAAAAAAAGAAATTTAGAGGGAAAGGGGTTGGCTTTAACTCCTGAACGATTCTCTGCTGAAAATCCTAAAGCATTACTTGAAGACGTGGAGTTTTTCCTCTCTGCCCAAACAGGTTTAGAGACAAAGGCTCAGGAAAGGAATCTTCAGCTAGAACATATCATAGGATTAAACAATACTCATAATGAAAAGGAATTTGGTGAAGCACTTTATGACCACAGAGATCACCTGGGTTGCCAGCTGCTATTAACAGCCTATCTAAACAACCTCCTTGGCAACAAATCCTATGAGGATAAGCTGAATGGTAAAGACAGCGACGAAAAGATAAGCTATAGAGATAGTGGGTTTATCTGGGCTGCTTCGCTCTCAAGGGAGTATCAGGATCGCCTTAAAAATCAGGATGCATTGAAGGAGTTTAAAAAGATCTTTAGCTTTGATTTGAAATCCTATGACAGCTTGAATAAGGAGAACATCAATGCCTTCAAAAGGGAAAGAAAAGCTCTTCTCTACAAGATAGCCAAGATTATGTGGGAAGAGAACACCCTGGACGATAAGGGTTATCCCCAAACTGCCATCTATCCTGGGCATCCGAGGAGCAAACAAAATCCCACAAAATAGGAGTCTGAGGCAAAAGGAAACCCTATCTTGC
>JAPOQI010000009.1 GCA_026710765.1 Cytophagales bacterium
AATTAAGATTTCCGAGATAGTAAAGGATTACAAAGACAACTTGGAAGAAGGCGTCTTAGGTTTTTCAGGGAAATTGGATATTCGTCCCCCTTATCAGCGGGAGTTCGTTTACAAAGACAAGCAACGGGATGCCGTCATAGATACGGTGATCAAGGGATTTCCCTTGAATGTCATGTATTGGGCAGTCCGAGACGATGGAAGCTACGAGGTGATTGACGGACAGCAACGAACCATTTCCATCGCGCAATATGTTGATGGGCAGTTCTCTGTGGAATATAATCGCTCGCCTTTGTTTTTTGAAACCCTTCCCGATGTAAAGCAAAAGATACTTGATTACGAACTCTCCATTTACTTTTGTACGGGAACACCTAGCGAGAAGCTAGACTGGTTCCGAACCATCAACATTGCGGGAGAGAGACTTACCCCTCAGGAATTACGGAACGCGGTATATGCGGGACCTTGGGTATCTGATGCCAAAAGGTATTTTAGCAAAACGAATTGTGCTGCCCACAACATAGGAAAGGACTATGTAGAGGCAAGGGCAATTCGGCAGGAATATTTAGAAGTTGCCATCAAGTGGAGAAGTAAAAATGAGATAGAGGACTATATGGGTCGGCATCAGCATGATGAGAATGCGAAGCCCTTGTGGGAATATTTTCAAAAGGTCATAGCATGGATAGAGAAAACTTTTGACGAGTCCATTAGAGAGCCGAAATTCATGAAAGGGGTAGATTGGGGACCTCTTTATGATGACTTTCATAAAGAGGACCTACCTGTTCATGCCATCAAGGAAGAGGTAGAAAAACTTCTATTAGATGATGATGTGAAGGAATCGGGCATCTATCCTTATGTGCTGACTCGTGAAGAACATTGGCTAAATATTCGGGCTTTCTCGCCTGGACAGAAAAGAAAAGCGTACGAAAAACAAAATGGCAAGTGTGTCAAATGCGATAAGGAGTTTAAACTAGACAAGATGGAGGGCGATCACATTAGGCCTTGGTCAAAGGGTGGCAAGACGAATGATGAGAATTGCCAGGTCTTATGTAAGCCGTGTAATGCGACGAAGGGCAACAATTAAGGATTCCGCCTGAGCCTTCAGTTTTTTTTCTTTGTGTTTTCTGTGGAGTAGACGGGTATGTTCTCTTCGTTGGGATTTTCTTCGTCTCGGCAATCGGGGTGGAGTCGTTTGATGGGCAGGCTTAGGCAGATGAAGTCATATAGGCTTTGTCGGAGGTCTATATTTTCTTCGTGCTGTGCGAGCAGAAGGACTTCAGGGGCAATCAATTCCGTCTGATCACCCCACTGAACCCAAAGAATTTCCCGTATTTCTAGGGATTCTTCAAAGGGACGCAGGGTACGATCACAAATCATTTCCACCTGGATATCAATTTGAAAGGAGAGTTTGAGTCCCCGAGACGCCCGTTCTACCCCTACCCGAGCTTCTCCCACACAGGTTTTTATCGGTGAATCTGGAAAAGCTACAAATAAATTTTTTCCGATCGGGAATCGTTGTGGGTCAGTTGAAAGTCCTTTGTTGCGGAGATTCAGTTTATAACTGGGCTTCATGTTTGAAATATACAAGGAATTTAATACATTGCTATCTAAGTCCTGGGTTTGGGTTATTTGCTTCGGGACTAAATTTGTATGTTGGCATTTTATGAATAGGGTATATGGGAGCGGATAAGGATTTGCTTTCTTCATCTTTGTCGCAGGACTATGCTTATGGTTTTAGTTCTGAGATAGAGACGGAGACTTTGGCTGCGGGCTTGGATGAGTCAGTAGTTCGTTTGATTTCGGAAAAGAAGGGGGAGCCGCCGTGGTTATTGGCTTGGCGTTTGGATGCATATGCGAAATGGCTTGATATGGAGGAGCCTCGTTGGGCGAAGCTTTCTTTTCCTCCGATTGATTATCAAAAGATGATTTACTATGCTTCTCCCAAACAAAAGAAGGGTCCTAAGAGCTTGGACGAGGTAGATCCGGCTCTTTTGGAGACCTTTAATAAATTGGGTATCCCGCTTCGGGAACAAGAGGCTTTGTCTGGGGTTGCGATGGATGTGGTTTTGGATAGTTCTTCTGTGGCGACTACTTTTAAGAAAACCCTTTCAGATCTGGGGATTATATTTTGTTCTTTTGGAGAGGCAGTACAGACGCATCCTGAGTTGGTGCGAAAATACTTGGGTCGTGTGGTTCCTTCCTCAGACAATTATTTTGCGGCATTGAATTCGGCTGTTTTTTCGGATGGCTCTTTTTGTTATATCCCCAAGGGGGTTCGTTGTCCTATGGAGTTGAGCACCTATTTTCGGATCAATGCCATGAATACGGGACAATTTGAAAGAACCTTAATTGTGGCAGAGGACGAGACTTATGTGAGTTATTTAGAGGGGTGTACGGCACCTCGTCGGGATGAGAATCAATTACATGCGGCAGTGGTGGAGATTTATGCTGCGCGGGATGCGGAGGTGAAATATTCTACCGTACAAAATTGGTATCCAGGTGATAAGGATGGCAAGGGTGGGATTTATAATTTCGTGACCAAGAGAGGACTTTGTGCGGGAACACGTGCGAAGATTTCGTGGACTCAGGTGGAGACAGGTTCTGCGATTACCTGGAAATATCCTAGCTGTATTCTAAAAGGAGATCATTCTGTGGGTGAGTTTTATTCGGTAGCCATTAGCAATCATCATCAGCAGGCAGATACGGGGACCAAGATGATACATATCGGGAAGGATACCCGTTCTCGAGTTGTTTCCAAGGGGATTTCGGCGGGGCAAGGACAGAATACATATCGGGGACAGGTTCAAATTCTTCCCTCAGCTGCGGGGGCTCGTAATTTTTCCCAATGCGATTCTCTGTTACTGGGATCCTCTTGTGGGGCACACACTTTTCCATATATAGATGTGTCTAATCCTACGGCAGTGGTAGAACACGAAGCGACGACTTCCAAAATAGGAGAGGAACAAATTTTCTATTGCCATCAAAGGGGGATTGATACGGAAAATGCGGTTGCTCTTATTGTGAATGGATATGCTAAGGAGGTGTTGAAACAATTGCCTATGGAGTTTACGGTGGAGGCTCAGAAATTACTGGGGCTCTCTTTGGAGGGGAGCGTAGGATAGCTTTCCTTTGGTGTTGATATGTTAAGTATTAAGGATTTGCATGTATCGGCTGAGGATAAGCCTATTCTCAAGGGTTTGAACTTATCCGTGAATGCAGGCGAGGTACATGCCATCATGGGCCCTAATGGTTCGGGGAAAAGTACTATGGCTTCTTTTTTAGCAGGCAGGGAGGGATATCATTTGTTGCGTGGGAAGGTACAGTTCAAGGGCAAGGATTTATTATCTTTGGCACCTGAGGAACGAGCGGGTGAAGGTTTGTTTTTAGCTTTTCAATATCCTGTGGAGATCCCAGGTCTGGGTTCTTTGCAATTTTTGAAAACTGCCTTGCAAGAGATTCGAAAATACAGGGCTCAGGAGAAGCTCAAGACGACTGAGTTTATGAAAATCGTTCATCAGCATGCTGAGACTATGGGCATAGCTATGGAGATGTTAACTCGTCCTCTGAACGAGGGTTTCTCGGGGGGTGAAAAGAAGCGGCATGAAATATTTCAAATGGCTGTTTTATCTCCGAGTTTATCTATTCTGGATGAGACCGATTCAGGCTTGGATATAGATGCGCTACGGACGGTTGCGAAGGGGGTGAATGCCTTGCGGGCGAAGAAGAATGCTATGATTCTGATTACGCATTATCAACGCTTATTGGATTATATTGTCCCAGATAAGGTTCATATTTTATTTGAAGGTCAGATTATAAAATCTGGGTCCAAGCTTTTGGCTCAGGAATTAGAGAAGAAAGGATATGAGGAGCTTATAGCGAGCTATCAGAAAAAACTAAGTGACACTTCTGCCTGAGAATCTTTTTCTTGGGTGAGGTTAAATTGATGCATACGATGTAGTGTTGAGGTGTTTTGTTTCTATTTGGTTTTCTCCTCAACGGAAACTTCCATGGGCGATCTACAAGGTTGTCTTGGGGGTTTCAACTACATCGTTTTTAGATGATAAGGAAAAGAGGAGGAACGCATGAGTACGTCTTCTAGGTTGGCAAGGACATTAAAATCTGTGCAAGAGCGGAAGGGCAGTTTTTCTGAGGCTTGGACGAAACTTAGAAAGCATGCCTTGGACCAGTTAATACACCATGGTCTCCCTTCTTTCAGGGACGAAGATTATAAGTATACGCCTTTGCATGGGCGTTGGGAGCAGATAGATCCTTCTGTGAAGGCAGTTTCTTCTGTTGATGGATCTTCTTCGGGTTCTTTTTCGTGGGCTATTCCTTTGGGTTTGCGTCCCCAAGAGGGTATATCTGTGGACTTTTGGAAGGGTTCCCCTCCACAGGATCCTCGTTGGGATATAGATTTCCTGGCAGAATATGTTTCGGATCCTTTTGCGTGTTTGAATATTCTTTTGGCAGAGGAAGGGTATTTTTTGGATGTGGAGGGGGGTCAGCGCTTGGGCGATCCCATTTTACTTCCTTCTTTTCGGGAATGTGGAAGGTCTTCTATTCGGGTGGGAGCGGGTGCTCAGGTGATCCTGATCCAGGCCGAGCAGGGACAGGCTAAGGGGTTTCAAAATGATTTTCAGGAAATTATCTGTGGGAAGGGGAGTCGTGTGCTATACTATCAGGTACAAGAAGAGGGGTCGGAAAGAACACGGGTCAATAATGTCTTTGTGGAATTGGCTGATCGGGCATATTTTCAGGCGTGTACTTTTAGTTTTTCTCGGGGGATGACCCGAAACAATCTACATGTGAGATTAAAGAATCCGGGTGCCGAGGCACATCTTCATGGATTGTATTTACCTGTCCAGAAGAGCTTGATAGACTATCATACCCATGTTCATCATCTTTCGGGGCAAACCGAGAGTCATCAGCTTTATAAGGGTATTTTGCGGGATCAGGCACAGGGTGTTTTTCGGGGACGAATTCAGATTCTACCCCATGCACAAAAGACCTATGCCTATCAACGTAATCAAACCATTCTATGTGATCCTAGGGCAGTGATGCATGCGCAGCCTCAGTTAGAGATAGAGGCAGATGATGTTAAATGTTCGCATGGGTGTACGACGGGATATTTGGACAAGGCTGCCCTTTTTTATCTTCAAGCTCGTGGGATTTCTTTACCTGTTGCGCAGCAATTGATTTTTTCTTCCTTTTTACGAGAGCTTTTAGACATAGAAGATCTCCGATTGAAGGAGTATTTGGAGGAGAAGATGCTCAAAACACTCTTGCCATCGGGCTATGATTCCTGAGGCTTCGGTGAATCCTTATTCTTCCTTTTTTCCCCTGCTGAAGCGGCTTGTGTATGGGAAAAGACTGGTCTATTTAGACAATGCAGCTACGACACAAAAGCCTGCCTGTGTTATAGATAGCATTAAGGACTATTATGAAAAATATAATGCAAATATTCATAGGGGAATATATCTTCTGGCAGAAGAAGCGACACAGAAATTTGAATCTACCCGAGAGAGGCTAAGGCATTGGATTGGTGCCGAAAAGGTCAAGGAGATCATCTTCACCAAGGGAAGCACGGAATCTCTAAATCTCTTGGCATATAGTTGGTCGGAGCGTTATCTCCAAAGGGGAGATGAAGTCTTAATTACGGCCATGGAGCATCATGCGAATATTGTTCCATGGCAGCAGGCGTGTTTACGTCATGGGGCTATTCTTAAAGTGGTTCCTCTTCGAGAAAATGCGGAGATAGATCGGGAGGCTTATGCGTCTCTATTGAGTTCCAAGACGCGTATGGTGTCATTTACCCATGTTTCCAATGCGTTGGGGATTGTGAATCCGGTTCGGGACATGGTAGCGCGGGCCCATCAGGTGGGTGCGCATGTTTGTGTGGATGGGGCACAGGCGATTCCTCATATTCGGGTTAATGTTCAGGACTTGGATTCCGATTTTTATGTCTTTTCGGGACACAAGGCTTATGGTCCTATGGGAACGGGTGTGCTTTATGGAAAGGAATCTCTTTTGGAAGAGATGCCACCCTATCAGACGGGTGGGGAGATGATTCGGGAGGTCCGATTTGAAGGGACCCGTTTTAATGACATTCCCTATAAATTTGAAGCGGGAACGCCCAATGTAGAAGCTGTCATTGCTTGGGAAGCGGCGTGCAGTTTTTTAGAAGGCTTGGGGATGGACAATATTCAAGACCATGAGGATAAGGTATTTGCTTATGCACGGAAAGAGCTTTCTCAGATCAAGGGTCTTCGCATCATAGGATCTTCTGAGCAGGCTAAGGGGGTTATTTCTTTTCTCTTGGCAGGATGGCATCCCTTGGATATAGGACAATATTTGGATACGCAGGGGATTGCCATCCGAAGCGGACACCATTGTGCGGAACCCCTTATGAGGGCTTTGAAGATAGAAGGAACTGCTAGGGTTTCGCTTGCCCTCTACAATGATGTCAAAGATGTAGATCGGCTCATAGAAGGTTTAGATCGGCTCAGTCAGCGAAAACTAGGGAAATAGGGGGTTCAAAGGGGATTCGGGATGGGGTCTGTATTTTCTTCTAGTTGGGAGATCATTTTTTTTAGGGGTAGGTGTTGGGAGAGCATGTGGGCTAGTTGATCGTATTTATTTTCTTTTTCTTGGGCATAGGAAGGGATTTTTTTTCGTCCTTGGAGCAGGTGTTTGACTACGGCTTCATTTTCAAAGATTCCGTGCAAATAGCATCCCCATGCACTTCCTTGAGAATATCCATGGGGTAAATCATCCATCCACACGGCGGGCGAAACGGGGTGATCGGGTAGAATCTTTGTGTTTCCCATGTGTATTTCATAGCCTGTACAAGGGCGGGGATCTTTTCGGAACTTGAAAATCTTTTGCCCTACTTGTTTTATTCTTTCCAGACTTGTTTGCGTAGGAAAAATACCTAGACCGGGTAAGGTATGTATGTTCCCTTCTACGTGGTGGGGATCATGGAGGCTCCTTCCCATAAGTTGATAGCCCCCACAGATACCAATCACCGTTTTTCCTGTTTTCCAAGCTTGAAGGATAACAGATGCCACCCCATTTTGACGCATCCATAGCATTTCTTGCATGGTATTCTTAGTGCCTGGAAGAATAAGGATATCTACTTGTTCCAGATCCTTAGGGTTGTCTGAATAGAAGATATGTATGTCTTCTAATTGTTCTAGGGGATGAAAATCTGTATAGTTGGAGAGGTATCTGAACATGACTATCCCAATATTCTTCTTGTTTTTTCTAGGACGAAAGGACTTGGTTTCCAAGGAAACCGAATCTTCTTCAGGGATCCGAAGATCGGGGTTGTAGGGAAGAATACCCATGATGGGTTTTTGAACTAGGTCTTCAATTTGTGTTCGGGCAGCCGAAAAGAGTTGGGGATCTCCTCTAAATTTATTGATGATAATACCTTTGATAGAGGTTTTTTCTTCGGGCGATAAGAGCTCTAGTGTCCCATACAGGCTCCCAAAGACTCCGCCCCGATCTATGTCTGCGATCAAATATACATCAGCTTGTGTGGCTAATGCCATTCGTAGATTGGTAATATCTTTGTGTTTGAGATTGAGTTCTGAAATGGATCCGGCGCCTTCTATGACAATGGGTTCATATGAGTTTTGCAGTTGGGTGAAGGCCTTGTAGGCTTCTTCAAAGAGAAGGTCTTTATCCTCTCCTAGGAAATAGGATTTAGCTTGTCTTTTACCCACGAGGTTGCCGTGTAGGATGAGTTGTGATTCTTGTTCATTCTGGGGTTTGAGCAGGATGGGATTCATATTTGTGTGTCCCTTCAAACCACAGGCTTCTGCTTGAATAGCCTGTGCTCGTCCCATTTCTCCTCCTTCAGGGGTTGCATAGCTGTTGAGGGACATGTTCTGTGCCTTAAAGGGGGCAGGATAGAAACCTTCTTGGGAGAGATAACGTAATATGCCGGTGCAGATGAAAGACTTCCCCACCTCTGAGGCGGTCCCCACGATCATCAGGGGACGATATCTTCTGTTTTTCCGAGATCGGGTCTGTGGGGGTTCAGGCAATGTATTTCCAGGCGGCTTGTTTGGTCAAAGCGTGTACATGCTCCTTAAGGGTTTGATACTTTGGATCTTTGATTTCGGGATCCTGATGGATGATATCCATGGCTTCTTGTCGGGCTGCGATGAGGATGGCTTGATCTTTGACGAGGTCTACTAGTTTTAGTTCGGGTGCTCCACTTTGTTGTGTTCCCAATCGGTCTCCGGGGCCTCGGAGTTCTAGGTCCACCTGCGAGATACTGAATCCATCCTGATGGCTCACTAGGGTATCTATTCGTTTTTGTGCTTCTTCACTCAGTGGAGAAGAGGTCATAAGGATACAATAGGATTTTTCTTTTCCTCGCCCTACCCTTCCTCGGAGCTGATGAAGCTGTGCGAGTCCAAATCGGTTGGCGTGTTCTATTATCATAAGGGTTGCCCGAGGGTTATCTATACCTACTTCTATGACTGTCGTGGATATTAACAACTGAATTTCGCCTGCTATAAATAAGCGCATGATGTCTTGTTTCTCTTCTGAGGGGAGTTTTCCATGGAGCATCGCAATTTTTAGATGGGGAAATCGGGTTTGGGCTGCGGCGAAGCCGTCTTCAATGGTTTGCAGGTCCAGGCTTTCTGATTCTTCTATGAGGGGGTAGATCCAATAGGCTTGATGCCCCTGTTCTAATTGGGTTTGAACGAAGGATTCTACTTTTTGGCGGGCTGATTCGCGTCTATGAGCCGTATATAGGGGGGGACGCCCGGCGGGCAATTCATCTAAGGTAGAAATATCTACATCTCCGTAGAGGGTCATGGAGAGGGTTCGGGGGATGGGTGTGGCTGTCATGAGAAGTACGTGGGGATGTTTATCTTTTCCTTTTTTCCAAAGCTTCGCCCGTTGCCAGACCCCAAAGCGATGTTGCTCATCAATGACCACCACGGCCAGATCGTGAAATTGAATATTATCCTCCAATAAGGCATGGGTACCTATGATGAGTTGGATATTACCCTCTTTGATTTCTTTCCAACGTTGTTTTCGTTCCCGAGCAGGCACAGAACTAGTTAAGATGCTCAGGGAGATGGGAAGAGACTTTGCCCAATGAGAACAGACTTCAAAATGTTGCTCTGCCAAGATCTCAGTGGGTGCCATCATGGCGGCTTGTTTGCCAAGACCTATGGCAGCCAGCAGGCTAATGAAGGCTACGATCGTTTTTCCTGAACCTACATCTCCTTGTAGGAGTCTGTGCATTTGTTGTTCCGATTTCATATCGGAATAAATTTCATTTATAACCCGTTTTTGAGCATCGGTTAGGGAAAAAGGAAGACTCTTATCTAAGAAGTCTGAGACCATGGGGTTCATCCCCAATCCATGGGCTTTTAAATTCTCTTTGCGGACCCTTCGCAGGCTCAGAAGGGAAATTTGCATAAAGAACACTTCTTCAAATTTCAAACGTTCTCTTGCTTTATTGAGTGCAGCTATATTGGGGGGATTATGTATATCATGCAAGGCTTTTCCGTGCTGGGAGAAATGATATTTTTCTCCTAAGGAGGCGGGGAGGGTTTCAAATTCCGGATGGATCTCGGATAAAAAAGATTGGATGATCTTTTGTAGGCCCGAACTACTGAGTCCTACCCTCTTCATGGTTTGGGTACTGGAATAGACGGGATAGATTTTCCCTTTTGGACTTGCGTGGTCTTTAAGTTCTGTCATTTCGGGATGGACTATGGAAATTTTTCCCTTATAGTAATTGGGTTTGCCGTAGATCAAATATCTACGGCCTTCTTTTAGGTATTTGGAGATCCAGTTGATTTGATTCCACCATTGGAGGGAAATTTTTCCCGTCTCGTCCGAGAATTCAGCTGAGAGGGAGTCCTTTGTCCTGACCCATCTTTTCTGGACCTGATGAAGATGACCTACTAATTGGACGGATGAAGAAATATGCTCTCTCAGGTCTTTGATAAGATAGAATTGTGTTCGGTCTTCGTATCGGAAGGGATAGTGTTTTAGCAGGTCACGGACATAGCGGATTCCTAGTTCGGAGTCCAGGACGGATAATTTTCGCTTGCCTATTCCTGGGAAGGATTTAATTTCTCTTCGCAAAAATTCAGCTTGTGTAGAATTTATTTCCATCTCAGGGTGGAGAGGAGGTGCAACATATCTTCTTTCAAATAATCTATCAGGGGTGCCAGCGAATCATTTTTAGTTGCGGTTTGGAGATAAACAGCTGCTCGCAGAAAGTGCTTTGAGGAATCGCTAACGTGGAATTGAAAGGGGCTAGGGACTTCGCCTTTCAGCTGAATCCAGGAGGCCTTAATTCCGCTCTTGGGCCACGATAGGATCCTTTCTTCCATATGAGATGCTTTGATTTGATGCTTTGCGGTTAATTTGTAGGAGTCGAAGATATATTCTTCCAGGAGTTTAGGGTTTGAGATGGGTTTATAGGTAATCTGAACTGCGGCTTGAAAATCGGGATAAAAAAGTTTTATCCAATACGGTTCTGCGATCCAGGAGCTATCATTTTCTAGGGTGGCATGTTTTGAGTATTCAAAAAAATAAGGAAAGCTATCAGGAAGGGGTTGATACATGGCTTCGGGTAGATTCAGACGTGAATAGCCTTGCGGGCGGGGTGTATGGGTCTCTCCCCCACAGCTCAAAAAACAAAAAATCCCTAAAAAAAGCTTTGTATAGAGCCAAGATATTTTCGTGTTCATGTTTTTCTTATTTCTGGGTAATTCGTTTATAATAGGCTGTGATCAGGCTTCGGGCTTGATAGAGGGGATCGTGTGGGCTTTGAGCTGGGGCTTTCTGGAACAGATTTTGTATTTCAGGATCTAAGTAGAGCTGTTCGAGACATGTTTTTTCTAGATACTGTTGAAGCCAATATCTATGTTGTTGGGTGCGGTGTTGGGAAATATCTTTTTGTTGAAAAAGGACCTGAATATCTTCCCACAGTTTTTTCCATTTGTTTTGTTGTGGGTTGAGTGATGAGAAGGAGATAACAGGACTTTGGCTATGTTGCTTATATTGTGTAGCGGTTTTTTGTGCTTGTTCTTTATTTTTTCCGTCGGCTTTGTGAATGATGCTTAGGTCTGCTGTTTCCAGGACTCCTTTTTTCATGGTTTGCCATTCGTCACCGGCCCCTGTGATGAGTAGAAGGAGGCAGAGGTCTACTAGTTGGGTAATATGTCCTTCCTGTTGTCCTTGTCCTACGGATTCCACAAAAATAATTTCATAGCCTGCCACTTCACATAATCGTATGCTTTCTCGGGTTCCTGGGGAGATCCCTCCGTGGGTGCTTCCTGTGGCAGCGGGACGAACATAGGCATGGGTATGTTGGGATAGATCTTGCATTCGGATCTTGTCTCCTAGCAGGCTGCCGCCTGAAATAGGACTAGAAGGGTCTATGGGTAAGACGGCGACCTTATACCCTTGGGCGAGCAGAAAGGATCCCAATCCTTCTATGAAGCTGCTTTTTCCGGCGCCTGGGATTCCGGTGATGCCTATGCGTTGGCTTTTTCCTGGGATCGCTGAAAAAGATTCTAGGAGTTCGGCGGCGGCGGTTCTATCTTCGCTGCGTTGCGACTCTGTGAGTGTGATGGCTTGACTTAGGGCACGTCTCTTGCCGCTTAGAAGCTCTTTTCTGAGTAGGTTCAGGTCCATCCGATAATGCCTACTTATGTATGTTTTCGAGATTCCCTGAATATCTTAATGGGAGAATCTCATACTTAGTCTTATTTTCCTGTCCAAATTTCCCAAGATATATGGGCTTGACGGAGGAGCATTTCCTGCCCATCTTTTATGGGACACCCTTTTTCTAGGCCTTTTTTCAAAAAAAAACTGGGCGAGGGGTTATAGACCAAATCATATAATTTTTGATGTCCTAGGAGCTCTTGATAAGGGAGAGGGGGTGTTGTTTTCGGGTGGGGGTGCATTCCGAGTGGGGTGGCATTGATGATCATGGCATAGGATTGGATGGCTTTGGGTTTTGTTTGGAAAAGGGAATAGCTTAGGGTTTTAGGGGATGTTTGGCGTGACATCAGATCATAGGGGATGTTCATGTCTTGGAAGACAGCTTGGACTGCCTTAGCGGCGCCCCCTGTTCCTAGGATCAGAACCTTTCCTGAGGGATAGAAATCAGAGAGCGAGTCTTTGAATCCCTGATAGTCTGTATTATAGCCGATCCACCCTTGTTTTGTTTTCTTCAAGGTATTGACGGCGGCGATCTTTTGGGCATGGGGGTCCAAATCGTTTAGGTAGGGGATGATTTTTTCCTTATGGGGAAGGGTTACTTGCAAACCTGATAATTGTGTTTGGGACGAGATCCACTTTGGGAACTCTTTGATTTCGGGCAGGGGGAACAGGGAGTAGGAGGCTTGAATTTGTTCTTTGCGGAATTTTTCTTCAAATATTTTCTGGGAGAACGAGTGTTCTAGGGGATATCCGATGAGTCCATAATTTTTCATGTTTTTATTATTGTTTTTTGATGCGCCTGCCCCTACGGGGCAGGCGCATCTTGACTAAATCTTAACTCTTTTTTCCCAGCGGCCAAATAATGATATGATAGCTATTCCAAATAGGAAGGCTAGGATAATTTTCCAGAGATAGTGGGTATCCCCTGCTTGGTTAATTTCATCCGCGATTCTTCCCCATATCCCATTTAGTGAACCCAGCATGCATCCGACTAAAAAGGAAAGTGTAGATATGGGATAGCGATTTAGCAAAAAATGAACCCCCCGAGAGAACAAGAGTCCACCTGTGATGCATCCCAGTGCCACCACAAATAGCACAGGGACATTAGACCTTGTAATGGCTTCCACCAGGAATTCATAGGCGCCCAAGGCGAGCATGACGGAGCTTCCTGAGATGCCGGGTAAGAGCCCCGCACAAATGGCTATAATTCCGTATAGATATAAGATAGGATAGGAGGGATTACTTGTCACGGCGGGCAGATGAGGTAGAAAATAGGTAGAGCATATACCTAGGCCCAACCATATTAAGGTGATCGGGGGTGCGCCCCAAAAGGAATAAAAAAGACGAAGACTTGCCCCAAAAATAAGACTCCCAAAAAAAGACCACAGGAGAATAGGGATTTCTCCTAGGAGATATTTGAGAAGGTGGGCAAAGCTCAGGACGCTTGTGCCAATGCCTAGGAGGAAAGAGAATAAGAAGGGTCCCTTTAGGTGTTCCCAGAGCTCTCGCCACCGACCCTTTAGAAGAAGTTGAAAGGCTTGCTTATCAAAGGAACGGAGGGCTTGAATAAGTCGGGGATAGATCCCCATAATTAAGGCAATGGTGCCCCCGGATACGCCAGGGATCAAATCCACGGCGCCCACACAAATACCTTTCAGGTACACAAGTATTTTCTCTTTCATAGAATTTCTCTTTCCAGAAATGAACGCATGGCCCAAACTGCGCGACTCCGATGACTCAGGGCTTCTTTTTCGGAGGAGTTCATTTCTGCAAAACTTTGATTTTTTGTTGCGGGGACAAAGATGGCATCATATCCAAACCCTTGATGACCTCGGGGTTCTGGGAGAATAGATCCTTGAATTTCTCCTTCAAAGCTATGATAATTCCCGTTCAGGACTAAGGTAAGGACGGTTTTAAAAACAGCTTCTCGTTCTTTTTTTCCTTTCATGTTTTTTAGGACTAGGCTTAGGTTTTTCTTTTGATCGGGTGGCAATCCTGCGTAGCGGGCAGAATATACCCCTGGATTACCGTTCAGGCTTTTTATGAATAGACCTGTATCTTCGGCTAGGCAATCTACTCCGTAGTGCTTATGTATGTATTCTGCCTTTCGGAACGAATTTCCTTTCAGGTTATCTTCGGGTTCGGGTAGGCTCTCTGTGCAACCCAATTCCTTTATGCTGCGAAGGCGAATTATATCGTCCAACAGGGGGGCGACCTCTTTTATTTTAGAAGCATTCTGTGTGGCAAAAAACAGGCTCAGCATGAAGGACTCAATCAGGTACGGATTTCCGATATCTCTCGGGCTTCCTCATTCAGACGAGACTCGTACTGGCTCAGAATTCCTTGCAATTGACGAAGCACCTCTTCTATGGATGAGTGGGAATGTCCTCCGGCGGCATTTAGGTGTCCTCCACCCTGGAAATGCTTGACAGCAATTTCGTTCGCAGGGAAGCTCCCCTTAGATCGGAAAGAGATCTTAATCACCCCTGGACATTCTTTTATTAACATGCCGAAGACTATTTTTTCTATGGAAAGCGCATAGTTAACCAAGCCTTCGGTGTCTCCCACCAAGAGTTGAAACTGAGACATTTCTTTTTCTCGGAGGACAAAATAAGCTGTATGATATTTGTTTTCTATATGGAGGCATTTGGATAGGGCGAATCCTAAAAATCGCAATCTATCTTCGGAATGATTTCCGTACAGCTGATGGGCAATCTTATTGGGTTGGGCGCCTTGTTCTATCAAGGATGCCACAATTCTGTGTACTTCTGGGGATATAAAGCCATGTTGGAAGGAGCCTGTATCTGTCAATATTCCGGCATATAGACAGGAAGCGATCGCAGGATTCGCAAGATGGATCTTTGGAGAAAGAATCCGTTCATATACCAATTGTGCCGTAGCCACCGCCTTATCTGACCAAATAGATAGATCTGCAAAATCTTTGGGTGAGGGGTGGTGGTCTATTAAAATCTTCTTATGAGCTCCTCTTTCAAGAAGGGGGCCTATATCTCCGGCTCGGGAGGGAGAAGAAAAGTCCACACATATTAGTGTTTGGGCCTTCTTGATCAAATTTCTACAGGCTTGTTCTTGTTCCGAAAAGATAAGTACATCCTGGGCAGCGGGCATCCATGAAAGAAAGGCGGGATAGCTACCTGGGGATATGACATGAGCCTGATAGCCTAAATCAGAAAGGAGATGAAAAAGAGCCAATGCGGATCCCAATGCATCTGCATCGGGTCGTGCATGGGGAATCAAGACGATCGGATGCTCTTTATTTATAAAATCCCAAAAGCTCATGATGGCACACGAAGTTATAAAAAGAAAAGTCCAATCCTTTGGAACACAGGTTCTCAGAAGCGAAGAATTGATCTGGGCTTCCTAAGGGATTGGAAAGATTAAATCATGTTTTCCGGCCTAATCCAAGTCTCAAATTGTTCCTCATCTAGATAGCCTAAGGCCAGGGCGGCTTCTCGTAAGGAGCTATTTTCTTCATAGGCTTTCTTGGCAATTGTAGCAGCCTTGTCATATCCGATATGAGAATTTAAGGCAGTGACCAACATTAAGGAACGTTCTAGTTTTTCTCGAATAACAGGAAGATTGGCTTGTATTCCTTTGACACATCGTTCGGTAAATGAAAGACATACGTCTCCCAATAATCGGACAGATTGGAGATAATTGGCAATGATGAGGGGTTTAAACACGTTCAGTTCAAAATGTCCGCTGATGCCGCCCACCGTGATGGCGGCATCATTTCCTATGATTTGTGCGCAGACCATGGTTAGGGCTTCACATTGTGTGGGATTTACCTTTCCGGGCATGATGGAGGATCCAGGTTCGTTGGCAGGAATAATAATCTCTCCGATCCCGCTTCGGGGTCCTGAGGAAAGCATACGGATATCGTTTCCAATCTTCATAAGGCTGACTCCTATTTGTTTTAAGCCATGGTGCGACTCTACCAAGGCATCATGGCTGGCTAGGGCTTCAAACTTATTGGGTGCAGATTGGAAAGGAAGATTTGTTAGATCGGCGATCCGTTGAGAAACCTGTTCTGCATAACCCTTAGGGGTATTCAATCCTGTTCCCACTGCCGTACCTCCCAGGGCCAGTTCCAGAAGATGAGGAAGACTTCTTTCCCATGCTTTTATACCATAGGATAGTTGGGCTGCATAGCCTGAAAATTCTTGCCCTAGGCTCAGGGGGGTTGCATCCATAAAATGGGTACGTCCTATCTTAACCACGTCTTGAAAATCTTTGGATTTCTGTTCTAGGGCCTTTTGGAGTTTTTTCACGGAGGGGAGGCTATGCTGGATCGTTTGTTGGGCAGCGGCTATGTGCATGGCGGTGGGAAAGCTGTCATTTGAAGACTGCGACTTGTTGACATCATCGTTGGGATGGATTAGTTTTTTGGCATCGCTCAAGTCCCCTCCATGGAGGACGTGTGCACGATTGGCGATGACCTCATTTACATTCATATTGGTTTGGGTCCCCGATCCGGTTTGCCAAATAACCAAGGGAAAATGATCATCCCATTGCCCTTCTAAAATCTCTTCACATACTGAAACGATCGCCTCCTTTTTTTCTTTGCTCAGGACACCTAGGTCATGATTTGTTTGGGCGGCGGCTTTTTTGAGAAGGGCAAATGCGTGAATGATTTCCTTGGGCATGTGTTCTGTAGAATCTCCGATCTGAAAATTCTGCAAAGACCGTTGGGTCTGGGCACCCCAATAGGCTGCTGCGGGGACTTGCACTTCCCCCATGGTATCGTGTTCTTTTCGACTAGGGGAGCTAGGAATCTTCATGGCTTGAAGGACTGCCCTTAGATACTTTTTCGGTCTTCACGAAAAGGCTAGAAGAGCCTTTTTTATGATCTAAATACAATATCTCTCCTTCTTTCTTCGCGCCTTTCAAAATCTCTTCTGCGACTAAGTCCTCCACATATTTTTGCAAGGCTCGGTTTAGAGAACGGGCGCCATATTGTTCTTCATAGCCCCGTTGCACGATGAAATCCTTAGCGGTTTGGCTGACCTTCAAACGATATTTTGCCTCCTGTACTCGGGACAGGAGTTTTTCCAAAGAGAGGTCTATGATTTTGTAAATATCTGCCTTCTTGAGATGGTTGAAAATGATGATATCATCCAAACGATTGATAAACTCAGGGTTGAACGTCTTCTTCACGGCTTGTTCGATGACGTGTCTAGTGTTATTATCTTTGTCTTCTTTCATTTTGGATTTTGTGCTGAAGCCCACGCCGGATCCAAATTCTTTCAATTCTCTGACCCCAATATTAGAGGTCATTATAAGAATGGTATTTCTAAAATCTACCTTTCTACCCAAGCCATCCGTCATCACCCCTTCATCCATGACCTGAAGAAGAATGTTAAATATATCGGGATGTGCCTTTTCTATTTCATCCAATAAGACAACGGCATACGGCTTTCTACGAACCTTTTCCGTTAACTGCCCACCCTCTTCATAACCAACATATCCTGGAGGGGCACCCATGAGTCGGGACAAGGAAAACTTATCCATGTATTCCGACATATCTATCCGAATGAAATTATCCGCTCTGTCAAAAAGGTGGGCAGCGAGTGCCTTAGCCAGTTCTGTTTTCCCTACCCCTGTACTTCCCAAGAAGATGAAGGACCCAATGGGGCGATTGGGATCACTGATGCCGACCCGTGTTCTTCGGATGGCCCGCACCAATCTCTCAATGGCCTCATCTTGGCCGATCACCTTTTTCCTTAACTCTTCTCCCATCTCCAGAAGGCGAGAGCCTTCTTTCTGTGCAACCCGACTTACGGGCATCCCTGTCATGGAGGCGACCACTTCTGCCACATCATGTTCTTCAACTGGGGACCGCTTGGTTTTCGTTTCTTTTTTCCAGGCTTCTTTTGCTTTTTCTATCTTATTCAGGACACGTTTTTCTTGATCTCGTATCCGGGCAGCTTCTTCATATTTCTGATTCCGGATCACTGCATTCTTTTGCGATTTCAGCGATTCAATTTCTTCTTCCAGATCTTCTATCTCTTTGGGAACCTCTATGTTGGCCATATGCACCTTGGCGCCTACTTCGTCTAAGACATCTATGGCTTTGTCGGGCAAGAACCGATCACTAATATACCGAGCACTCATCCGTACGCACGAATCAAGCGCCTCGGTGGAATAATTGACATGATGATGATTCTCATATTTTTCTTTTATCTTATCCAGGATGCTTAGGGTCTCCTCAGGGGAAGCTGCATCCACCATGACTACCTGAAATCGTCTAGCCAAGGCGCCATCTTTTTCTATATGTTGCCTGTACTCATCCAAGGTGGTGGCACCTATGCATTGAATATCACCCCGAGCCAGGGCGGGTTTAAACATATTAGAGGCGTCCAAGGATCCCGAAGCGCCACCTGCTCCCACTATGGTATGGAGTTCATCTATAAAAAGAATAATGTCAGGCGACTTCTCCAACTCATTCATAATGGCTTTGATCCGTTCCTCAAATTGGCCCCGGTATTTTGTCCCTGAGACAAGAGCGGTCAGGTCTAGAGAGATCAAGCGCTTATCAAAGAGAATTCGGGAAGCGCGTCGTTGGGCGATCCGCAATGCAAGCCCTTCCACAATTGCCGTCTTCCCGACCCCAGGCTCACCGATCAAAATAGGATTGTTCTTTTTTCTCCGACTCAAAATCTGTGCCAATCGTTCTATCTCCCCAGATCTCCCCACCACAGGATCTAGCTTATCATCTTCTATCATACGGGTTAAATCTCGACCAAAATTGTCCAGGACAGGTGTCTTAGGCTTTGCTTTGGTGTCTTGCTCCGAAGAAGAACGCCGTTGAGAGGCCCCACTTTCTTCTCGTTTCTTTGGCGGTTCTTTTTCTTCATCACTGCCCTCAGTTTCGGAGGAGTCGATGATTTCGTAAATCTCACATTCAAGGACTTCTTTAAAGCTATCGTAGGTGATATTATAGGTAGCTAGGAGATGGGAGGCGATGGAGTCTGTTTCTCTCAGAATAGACAGCAACAAATGTTCGGTTCCGATCTTATCTGATTCCATGGACTTGGCTTCCAAATAGGTGAACTTGAGAACCTTCTCGGACTGACGGGTTAGCAAAACATTCTGGGATCGAGGTTTTTCATATTCGGGTGTCCCTTTGACGGTGGCTTCTACCTCTTCCCTTAGCTTGTTCATAGGGATATTCATTTGTTTCAGGATGGAAACGGCCCCACCTTCTTCTGCTCTGAGCAGTCCTAGCAATAAATGCTCTGTCCCGATAAATCCGTGGCCTAAGCGAAGCGCTTCTTCTCGGCTATGCGCGATTACCTTCTTGATGTGTGATGTAAACCTTGCTTCCATACCGTGTCAAACTATCGCATTCTCCGACTGATATATCTAATTTCTCTTCTTCCTTCTTCTTCCCTATCTATACTATGATAAGACATTTTGATGTAGATATCATGCGATCTTTTGTGAATTTGTACAGATTATTTTTTCGGTGGGGTGCATAGGGTGCTTAAAAGAGGCTGAATCCAAAAATTTCAACCCTAGAATTCTTCCTCTTTGATCTCCGTTCTCTCAATTTTTTCTTCATAGGCTCATTATCCTCGGCCCATTTTTCCAAGATTTTATATTTCTCTTCAGCTGCTTGAAGGTCTCCTCTTTTTTCATCCCAGACTGCTAAAAACCACAAGGCGTGCAGGGAATATCCCTTGGACTGTTTATGGGTTTCCTGAGCATATTGCCATGTTTTTTCATAATAAGATTTTGCTTGAATACTGTCTTGTTCCAATCGGATAGACAGAATACCCAAGAGGAAGGCTGCATATCTGGCTTGGTTGGCACCAAAGCCGGATTTTTGATGTTGAGCTTCTTGATAAATATGTTGTGCAAGCTTTCGAGAATCTTCATGATAACCGTTCCTATAAAGGAGCCTCATGTGTAGAACGGAAAATTGTGCATTCTTGGGATATTTTTCGGATAGATATTGAGATAAAATCAAGGCTTCTTGTATTTCTCCTTCTTCTTCCATAATCAGGGCCAGGAAATACTGTGCTTCAGTTCGCACGAATAAGGCATCTTCTGTGACCTTTTTCAATTGGTTCAGCCCCAAATATTTATCTCCTTTTTCAAATAAGAAAGATAAGAAACGTAGACGGGGATATCGTTTGGGTAGCCAAATCATATAATAATTATAGAGGGCTGTTCCCAAGAGCAGCTCGTTGCTCATGTAGTTATAGCTTTCGCATTTTCTAAAATAATCCAGGGCTTCTTTAAGCGAAAGAATAGCCTGTGCCCATTCGGCTCTTAGTCCATGTCTTCGTCCTTTGAGCGCATAGCCACTGGCTAAAAAGAAGGCCCCTTCCAAGGATCTATTGGGAATTTTGTAAAGGCGTTTGCCCAGATAAATGGTACTATCCACATAAACCTCTAGGGCTTGATCGGAAATTCCCTTTTGATAGTTGGGAAAGATCTTCCACAACTCGTTCAGGCTCAAGAGAAAATACGGTAGCGGATGGGTGGGATATTTTTGCTTGAACCACCGATATCGTTTTTCTGCTTCGGAGAAATTATAATTATAAGTGCTATCCACAGCCCACAGGATCTCATACTGCACGCCGATCTCATCAATCAGAAGGATTTGTTCTTCCGATGATGCTTGTGCCATAAGATTCACAGCTAAGCCATAGGTCCCGCAGAAGAAAAAGATGAAACGAAAAGCCGAATGTAAAGACAAAGTTTTTTTAAATCAAAGCTAGAAGCATCCCAAATTTTATACGGATTTGGGTACAAGATAGTTCATTCCTAGCGGGAAAGATACAGAAGCTTTTTGTATCATTGACTATGATTCCATCTTTTGGATTTCCTCTCGGGTATTCCAGGGTCAATGGTATTTTAGGTTTTCTGATGGGAGGGATCGCCCTCTGTGTGTATGGCTTGACGGTAGAACCTACTGCCAGTTTCTGGGACTGTGGAGAATTTGTTGCGGTATCTTATAAGTTAGAGGTTCCTCATCCGCCGGGGGCGCCTCTTTATTTGCTCATCGGGCGGATCTTTTCCATGTTGGCCGGCGGAGACGTCTCCCGTGTTGCCTACTGGGTTAACATGTTGAGTGTTGTATGTAGTGCCTTAACCATCTCTTTTCTCTTTTGGACCCTGAGTAGATTAGTCAGTGCCTTGATCAGACGAAAGAAAAAAAACCTCAGTAGAAACGACCAGTTTGTCATCATGGGGTCTGCTGTGCTCGGGGCCTTGATCTATACCTTCTCAGATACCTTTTGGTTTTCTGCAGTAGAGGCTGAGGTCTATGCTATGTCTTCCCTTTTCACTGCCATTATCATATGGGCTATTCTAAAATGGGAATCCATTCAAGACCCTGTGCGTCAGAATATATGGTTGTTATTCATCAGTTATATGATCGGGCTTTCCATTGGGGTTCATCTTTTGGGTTTGGTGGCATTGCCTGCTTTGGGGATCATTTATTATGCGAAGCGGAATCCGCAACCTTCCGTTCGGGGTCTTTGTTTTGCCTTGGCTTTATCTCTGGTGGGCATCTTTTTGATCACTATAGGGATCATACAAGGAATTCCTACTATTGCTTTGTCTTTTGATGTATTTTTTGTCAATCGGCTTTCTCTTCCTTTTGGTTCGGGTGCCATTAGTTTTTCCTTGCTTTTGTTGGCAGGCTTGGTGGCAGGGATTTATCTAACGCATAGGTATCGGCTGCTCTTGTGGCATACGGTCTTGCTTTCTTTGGCTTTTATTTTTATAGGCTATTCTTCGTATTTGTTGGTTCTGATTAGATCCCATGCGAATCCCACGATAGATGAGAATAATCCGGAAGAATTGGTCAGCTTTTTATCTTATCTCAAAAGAGAACAGTACGGAGATAGGCCCCTTTTGTACGGGAGAAATTTCACGGCCCGCCTCCTGGAACAAAAAAATGGAGATCCTATTTATGTCAAGGGGGAGGATAAATATGAGATTGCAGATTATGAGGTAGAGCCTATTTACGACCCCTCTGACATGACCCTTTTTCCCCGTATGTACAGTGCTACGAATGAGAATCAATCGGAAAATTACAGACGTATGTCGGGGCTGAAAAAAGGAGAAAAACCCAATATGCTGCATAACATCGTATATTTTTTCAACTACCAACTCGGTCACATGTACTTTCGTTATCTGCTGTGGAATTTTGCAGGACGGGCACATGATGAACAGCATGCGGGATGGTTATCCATTCGGGATGCATTTAAAGAGGTCCCGGGGTATATAGCTCAAAATAAGGGAAGGAATAATTATTTTATGCTTCCGCTCCTGCTGGGCATACTGGGGTTGGTTTTTCATGCCCAATGTCATCCCAGGCATTTTTATTTTGTTCTCTCAATTTTTGCTATGGCAGGCATAGGGATCATTATTTACCTTAATATGCCGCCCTCAGAGCCTCGGGAGCGGGATTATATTTTTTCGGGTTCATTTTATGCTTTTTCCATTTGGACGGGTCTTTCTTTTGCCTTTCTTCATCGGGTTTTAGGGAATTATATTCCCCGTTTTCGTGTACGGACAGGTATTGTTTCACTTCTATGTTTGACGGCTCCTTTTTTGATGGCGAAGGAGAATTGGGATGATCATGATCGTTCGGGGCGATATTTTTCTGTGGATACGGCGATCAATTTGTTGGAATCGTGTCAGCCCAATGCGATTCTCTTCACGGGAGGTGATAATGATACTTTTCCGTTATGGTATGCTCAGGAGGTGGAGGGAATTCGGACAGATGTGCGGGTGATCGTGTTGAGTTATTTTAACACAGACTGGTATATAGATCAAATGAAGCGTCCGGCGTATCTTTCGGCACCTGTTCCTTTTGACATTCCTTTGTCTTCCTATCGGCAGGGTGGGTTGAATGATTTTCTCTTGGTCAATACGCAAACTGAAGAAGATCGGGTCATAGATCTTCAACGTTTTATTGAATTGATTGCGCAAGATGATCCTCGTCTTCGGATCCGATCTCGGCAGGGCAATTCTTTTAATTCGGTTCCTTCCAATATGTTTGTGCTGAAGATAGATTCTCTGATTCTGTCTCAGGAAGGCTTGGTTCCGGAGGCCTTTGATTCCCTTAAGAGGGATCGGATATATATCCCGATCAAGGGAAACTATATGGAAAAAAAGGATCTGGCGATTCTGGATTTGATGGTGGCAAATAATTGGAAAAGACCCATCTATTTCAATCACACCTCCTTGGCGGGCTTGGGATTTATCTTGGATACGCATGTGGTGCAAGAGGGTATGGCTTTTAGACTTCTGCCCATCGTGGACGAGGAAAGGCTGAAACGAAGAACCCCTTTGGTAGATGTAAAAAGATCCTATCAGGTGCTTAGTCAGAAATTCCAATTCAGAGGACTTCAAGATCCTGATATTTATTATTCAGAGGATTATCGGAATTTTGTCCTGAACCACCGAGCTATTCTGCTGACTCTGGGCAAGACCTTAGTTGAACACAAGGAACAGGAAAAAGCCAAAGATATCTTGTTTCTCTCTTTGGAAAAGATGCCACACGAGGTGATTCCTTATGATCATTATAATAGCGAGATGGTGGATCTATTCTTGGAATTGAATGAGCGAGAAACCGCGATCTCTATTGCTGAGATTGTGGGAAAACAAGCCGATGAAAAAATTGAGTACCTTAAGCAAAGCTATCCGATTGATGTCTTTGAATTCAAAAAGAACTTCTTTGTGTTAGGTGAGTTAAATGCTACTTTTCGCAAATACAAAGAAGATAGCTTGGCTCAGAAATATGAGCGGATTATGGATAGACATTTAAATCCTTAAAATCTAAAAATAGGCTTATGTTTTTTTCTGGATGTCTACATTGTGTTTGGGGTGCTTTGGCTGTTTGGGGATTATTTCAATTGAATTCCTGTTCTTCTGTTTCGGATCCCGACCCACCGATAGATAAGACACTAAGTCCCATCCGTCAAGAAGAGATTCGTCAAGAGAGGGATCGGAAAGCATTAAGGATTAGGCTGCGGGAAAGCTATAGTTATCACTGTTATGAAGACAACCCCAGATTGGTTAAGAACCCGATTTTGGTAGAGTATTTTGACAAAGAGGGTAGGTTGATCATGGCTAGCTCGTACGAAAAGGATAAAGAAGAAAAGCGGGAATATATCTATGATTCTTTAGGGAACAAGGTGAAGCTGAAGATTTATAGGGGAGAGCAAGAAGAGCTCAGGGAGGTCTGGCAATACGATAAGCGAGGATTTTTGATTACCAAGCTCTCGCGGCTACGTGGCACGGAGATTTGGAAAAAGGATCGGGTGGAGGCGGTGAAGGATGAACAGGGAAGGGTTCTTTCTGCCCACACCTACAATTATAAAAATGGCAAGGTGCGGGACGAGTATTTTAGTTATTGGCATGATAGCTGGATCCGTTCCAAGGAAGAGATAAAAGAATATGGCTATGAGGATGGAAAGCTAAAAGGGGTTAAGCTCGCCTGGAACGATGAGAAAGGAAATCCCATACGGAACGTAATAAGTTATCCTCAGGCGGTACCCATGGAGATTAACTACGTTAACAGCTATGATCCTGAGCATGAAGAGCACTTAGTCCATACGGCTTATTATCAGGATAGTGTTTTGTATGCGGTGGACGAATATAAATACGAAGGCGATCTTGTGCGTGAGCATGTTTATCTCCGCATCCACGAGGGGGATACCATTTATAGAAATACCGAATCCTATGATGAAAAAGGACGACTCCTCAGGGAGTATCAACAATCCTCAAGACGCAGAGAAAATCCGTATGCCTATCTTAAATACGATGAGAAGGGTATCCTGTTGACTAAGGAGGAGTTTGCACCGGATAAAATCCCCAATTATACCTGTACATTTTATCGGTATGCCTTTTACTAATTCTGTATTATCTTTCTATAATCTTCGCTCCGGCTGGGGTCTATACTTGTGAGGATTTGGAAGGCGTGTTTTCGTATTTCCATGCTGCCTGAGGAGAAGATATCTATCAATTCCCGATGCTTGGCACCTAGGAAGATGCCGATCATGGGAAAATTACCTCGTCCTCTCTTGACGACCCCTTCTATGACGGAGAGTTGGCTTAGGATTTCCTTTCGGGCTTGGAGGGGGTCTTGATAAAAGACATCTAGTCCCTTTCTGTGATAGGCATAGAAGGCTTCTCTAAATTCTTCCATACGGCTGCTGTTAATGTTTTCCATTAAGCGGTATCGGTTTTGCATATTTTCTCCAAACTTGGACCAGGAGGACTCTTGGCTCTGTTGTGCGATGAGGCTAATATTTTGCATGGTTTGAAAGGAGTCGGTCCCTCCTTTGAGTCCAAAGCTATCCAGGTCCATTCCGATGATGAGATGCACATAAAAAGAAAGCATGGAAACCAAATTGCTTTCAAAAAAGTTTTCTCCATACTGAAGAGGCTGTCCGGAGCTGTACTGAAAATTCCATTCCTCGTCAATATAGCTGAGTAGTATGCTTTCATAATCGCTTTGATAGACGGGTCGTGCGGAAATAATTTGGGCAGTCCCCCGATAAACTCCGGGGTTGGGATTCTCTTGAATGGTGATCAAAAAATTGCAGAGAATCTTCTCTTCAGGTTTTACCTGCTCTTGTGTCCAGGTGCTTTGGTTTAGAAACTCGGTAAAACGTTCCGACATCTCTTGCACGAGCCCCTGATCTATTAACGCACCCGCCTGGGGTGCAGCCACAACCTTTACCTGTGCATTCAACTCTTGACCCCAAAGTCGGGGGGCTAAGAGGAGGAGAACGAGTAGGCTATGTAGGTAGCAAAGATTGTAGATGTTCCAGTATGTCATAGGCTATTTCTTCTTTGGTTTTCAAGGGAAAAGGGATGGGTTTGGTTTTTGCTTTTAGGAGGGTGATTTTATTTTTCGGACTCCCAAATCCGCCTTCTTTTTCTTTCAGTGTATTTAAGACAATCATGTCGAAATTCTTATACTTCCGTTTTCGTTCGGCTTCTTCCAGATTGGTCTTATCTTCCAGGGCGAAGCCTACGTGGATCTGATGTTTTTTCTTTTCCTTGCCGAGTGCGTGGGCAATATCGGGATTGGGAATCATGTGGATACTGAGCGGGGAAGATTGTTTTTTTACCTTCCCTTGTTGCGGGACTTTGGGTTTATAATCGGAGACGGCTGCACAGAAAATAGAAAAATCCGTATGTGGGTGTATTTTTGCACAGGCGGCCCACATCTCATCGGCGGATTTGACTTCTAGCTGCGTTTTGACTCCACGGGGATTGGGAAGATGAGAGGGGCCGCTCACAAGATGCACCGCTGCACCCTGTTCCACAAGGGCCTGAGCCAGCGCATGGCCCATTCGTCCTGAGGAGGAATTTCCAATGAAACGAACCTCGTCTATAAATTCATAAGTGGGTCCCGAATTCAGAAGCACCGTCTTGCCTAGGAAGGGTTTGGGTGAGAGGGCTTTTTTCAAATCCAAGAACAGATCCTCCGGCTCCGGAAGACGCCCCATGCCTTCCAACCCACTTGCCAGGCTGCCTGAAACGGGGGGAATAAAAATATGAAGGGCTCTTTTTTTGAGCAGGTCTATGTTCTCCTGCGTTCGAACATGGAGATACATATCTCTATCCATGGCGGGTGCAAATACGATGGGACATCGGGCTGAAAGATAGCTTGTCAGGATTAGGTTATCGCTTTGACCCGTGACCATCTTAGCTAAGGTATTGGCCGTGGCAGGGGCAATGATAAAGACATCTGCCCAATTGGCTAAGTCTACATGATTATTCCATCTACCCTCTGTCTCCAAAGTCGAAAGAACCGGGCGAAGAGAAAGTGTAGAAAGCGTCAAGGGGCTCAGGAAACGAAGTGCCTCTTGTGTTGTCAGAACCTGCACCTCTGCCCCCGCCTTGACTAAGAGACGGATCAGGTGAAGGATCTTATAGGATGCAATACATCCCGTAATCCCTATAAGCACCTTTTTCCCCTTCATATGAATAAGAGCCAGCACACAGGCAAATTCTCAAAGAGGATAAAAAAAGGGGGTCTTTAATTTACTCTTCCTTCTCGGGTTGCCTGAAAATAACCTTCCCGTCTAAGAGCTCCTTAGTGGCTTGCAAGGTAGGTTTGGGCATGCGTTCATAGCGACGAGAGATTTCTATCTGCTCTAAATTTTCGAAGACCTCTTCCAAGGAATCCACAGGGATGGCAAAATCCTCCAATTTCTCTTTCAGCTCTTCTTGTCGGGCTTGGGAAATCTGCCGGGCTCTTTTGCCGATAATCACAATTGCCTTATATAGGCTTCCTGTCTGTTCGGAGAGGGCTTGTGTATTCTCGGGGTTCACCAGTACATTCTCCCGGGGTTTTTTCCGTAGGGTTATGTTACTGGTATTCTCTGTACTTATATTATCCTCTTTACTCATTTTGTTATCATCTTATTAAGATCCCGAAGGGCTTGTTGAGAGGCTGTATAAACAACAGCAGATTCTCTCAAAAAAGGATCCTCAGGAAACAGGTCCACAAATCGTTCATGCAAAGATAAGACTTTCTTATATCTTTCCGACTGTTTTTCGGGAATACTTCTCTGTGCCCATCTGTATTGGGCAAGAATTTCTAGGTACATACTTTCGGGAACGTAGGCAGAGTCTGGAAAATCTTCCCGAAAATGACGAGAAGAGACCGTTGTGGCTCGGTTATATTCCATATGGAAATACATCTTCACTTGTCCGAAGGCCTTTTTTTCCAAAGAGATCTGCATCTCATCCATGATGCCTTGAACCTCTTCACGATAGGAGCTCTTCGGATATAAGTCTAAAAAGTTCTGTGCAACCGAAATCACTTCAAAAGTAGGATTGGCATCTAAGTTATGAGGATTAGTGATTTCGTATTTGGAAGAGACGTGTAAGAAATAAGCATTCTCTCGCTCGGGGCTCTGTATATAGGTATCGGTAAATTCCTTGAAGTGGTATGCGGAGAGGATATATTTTTTCTGATTATAAAGAGATTGTGCATACATCCAAAGGATACGTTCTCCATCTTCGGAACCTTTTGTCAGGTTAAGAAGGGGTTCCAATAGGAGGCTGGCTTTGGCATATTCCTCACTTTCATAGTAACGAATGGCGGCTCTATAACGTATTTCCCAGTCGGGGTCATTTTTGACTTTATGAAATGCGGTGCAGCTGCCTAGGCAAATCATGGTACAAAGCCAGAAAAACCCTTTCTTGCGGTTCATCATGGGTTGGTCCTCATCACAACTTGGCATGTGGGGATCTAGAGGGGGGTCTATGTAGACCATAGGTCTCCCAGGTCTTTTGTGGGATCTGATCGGGGCTTTCCAGGCTCAGATCTTTTCCGGCTGTATTCTTGGGGAAGGCGATGAAGTCCTTGATGAATCGCTGCCCTCCTAAAAGGGCACATAACCGATCTATACCCAAGGCAATCCCCCCATGGGGCGGTGCTCCATATTCTAAGGCTCGTAGGAAAAAGCCAAAGTGTTTTTTTTGTTCTTGGGCAGAAAACCCCAATATCTTCAAGACCTCTCGTTGGACATCATGTTCGTGGATACGTAAAGAGCCTCCTCCTATTTCTATGCCGTTGATTACCAAATCGTATGCCTGGGATTTAAGTCTTTTGGGATTTGATAAGGTCTTTATATCTTCTTCTCGGGGTCGGGTAAAGGGATGATGTGTACTTTGCAGTCGCCCTTCCGATTCATAAAAGAGCGGAAAATCCAAAACCCATAGGGGGGCGAAATCTTTTGACAGCAAGGGGTATTTCTCTTCCAGAATATGCTGACGTAAAAAAGAAAACATATGGCGGGTTTGAGGCGGGTCGCCGCCTGCCAAAATAAGAAGGTCTCCCGTATTCAGCTTAACTCGCTCTCCCCAGGACCTGAGGACCTCAGGGGGATAAAATTTGTCTACCGAACTTCGCGGTCCGTCTTCTTTGAACCGTACCCAAATCAGTCTTTTCTTATCTTCAAATTTGGAGGATAAAAGGTCTTCTAGTTTTTGGATCTGCTTTCGGGTATAAGTGGCGCCTCCCGGGATGACCATCCCTAGTACACCTTCTGCGTGATCAAAAAGATCAAATCCTCTTCCTGTGACGAGTTCTTTGAAGGGGTGAAGGGCCAAATCCATTCTCAGATCGGGCTTATCGGTCCCATATTTTTCGCAGCAGTCTTCATAACTTATACGTTGGAATGTGGGAAGGGAAATCCCCTTGACGACTTGAAATACATGCCGTGTTGCCTCTTCAAACAGGGATAGAATATCTTCTTGTCTGAGAAAGGACATTTCGGCATCTAATTGCGTAAACTCGGGTTGTCGATCGGACCTTAGGTCTTCATCTCGGAAGCATCGGGCGAGTTGATAGTAGCGATCCATCCCTGATACCATAAGCAGTTGTTTGAGTAGTTGTGGGCTTTGGGGCAGGGCGTAGGCAGAACCCTTTTGGAGTCGGGAGGGGACCAGAAAATCACGGGCCCCCTCGGGGGTGGATCTGATCAGCATAGGGGTTTCTATTTCTAGAAAATTGCACTTATCTAGGTAGGACCTGAAAGCTTGGACCACCTGATGGCGGAGTTGAAGATGTTGCTGGAGGCGGGGGCGCCGCAGATCTAGGTATCGGTAATTCATTCTGAGTTCTTCTCCCCCGTCGGTTTCATCTTCAATCAAGAACGGGGGAAGTTTTGAACGTGAAATGTGGGAAAGACTTTGCACTTGTACTTCTATCTCTCCCGTAGGCAGTTTGGGATTCGGGGCCTCTCGTTGAATAACCTTGCCGTGGATCTGTATGACCCATTCTTTTCCGAGGGCTTCTACCTTTTTGAGTAGTTCTGCGGAAGTCTGACTTCTTTCTAGGGCTAGTTGGGTATATCCGTAGCGATCGCGGAGATCTATCCAGATCATCCCGCCCTTATCTCTGATGCCTCTGACCCAACCGCAGAGACGTACGGATTTTCCTATGTGTTCTTTTCTGAGTTCTCCACAGGAGTGACTTCGCCAGGGTGTCGTCAATCTAAAGGCGATCTAGGATGATGAAATAAGAATATCCTAGGAAAGCCAAAATAAAAATAAAACCTTCCCATCTATCTACCTTCCTGGATTTGAATGTGAACATAAAGAGGATCAACAGAATCATGCCAAGTAAGAAAAAGTACAGGTCCTGATTTAGACGTACCATGAAATCTAGGGGAACGCCTGCCTTGTATGAGACGATCCCTGAGGTGCCTAGCACCAAGAGGATGTTGAAGATATTAGACCCTACAATATTGCCTACGGCCAGATCTGCCTTTCGTTGAAAGGCGGCCACACAGCTGGTGGCTAATTCGGGGAGGGAGGTCCCAACTGCCAGGATGGTCAAGCCGATTACGTCATCTGAAATATCAAACTGCCGAGCGATAGCCACTGAATTATTAACCACCAAATTCCCACCCAGGACAAGTCCCGTGATTCCCAAGAGGATCAGAACTGTGGAGACCCAAGTCTTCTTGAGTTCTATTTCGTCTCCCTCCACGTCCTCTTCGGGGCCTTGTTTAAATTTCCGAAAGGTCAGCCATAAGAAGCCACAAAAGAGGAATAAAAGGATCAGAGAGTCATAGAACCCTAGCGTGTTTGTATCCCGACCAAAGATCAACTGATCATTGACCAGGATATACAAGACGACCAGGGATAAAAGAGAAAAGGGAATGTCTCTTTTGAGCACATCTTTTTCAACATCAATGGGATAAATGATGCTGGCTAAGCCCAGAATGATAAAGGTATTAAACAGGTTGGAACCAATAATATTTCCAAATACAACCCCACTGAGTCCATCTGTGCCTGAAACAATGTTGACGACCAATTCAGGTGCAGAGGTTCCCATAGCCACCACCGTAAGGCCGATCGCCAAATCGGGGACACGAAGACGTTTGGCTAAGGAGGAAGCCCCCACTACCAACATATCAGCTCCCTTGATTAGGGCTAAAAAGCCCCCCAAAATGAGCAAGACCATCCCCAAGATGGATCCAAAAAAACTCAATACGGGCTCAAAAAACGCCATAGCCATAAGAAATAAACCCCTGCTCCCATGCAGGGGGCAGACAGCAGAAGATAGGGAAATTTAGGGAATTATATACCTTTTGAATCACCTTTTTCAAAAAAAGGATCGTCCCATTTGCTAAGTCATTCAGATTCCATCCCGATCCGCTCGCTTGATCTCAGCAATAATATCTTCTAATTTTCCCTGAACCCATTCGTGC
>JAPOQI010000008.1 GCA_026710765.1 Cytophagales bacterium
CACAAGATCTTAGACTGAATTATGTACTTAATGATACCCTACGGATTCACATAGAACGCAAACTCAGCAGAAAAATAGCCCTTCGAATAGATACCACAACGATCCGCCTAGCTCCGGATCACAGAATTACCTCGCCTATCAGTATTTCTCCCGACTCCATAGTCGTATCGGGACCTACCTCTATGATTAAATCCATTCCCTCCCCACATATTTTTCCCTTAGATACTAATAAAAATTGGTCTAAGGACTATCAAGACGTACTTCCCCTATTTCAAGAACTTTCTCCCCTAATACAGGTTGAAACAGAAGAAGCTCGGGTCTTTTTTAGTATAGACAAGTTTGAACGCAGAGACATCATGATCCCCCTTGAAAAACTCAACTTCCCACCCGGACAAAAGGTAGTTCTTTCAGATAGCCTCATACATATCAGTTTCACGGTACGAACAGCAGATATCCCCTACATCAGTGTGGAGTCTTTTACCGTCGTAGTAGACTATCAACGAAGAAGTAAAAAAGAAAAAACGATCATACCTGAACTCCTTTACTATCCCAACGAATATATATCTGAACTCGAAATGCATCCCATGGAAATTGAGGTAAAGCGATGAGTTCTCCCCTTAGGGTGGGGTTAACAGGTGGGATTGGAGCGGGTAAGAGTTTGGTAGGCATCTGGCTTCGGGAAAGATCTGTCCCTGTCTACTTGGCTGATCCAAGGGCTCAAGAACTGATTTGGGGAAATGATAAGTCCCTGAGAAAGCAGGTGCAAGAAGCCATTCTCTCTTTCTCAAGCCCCGCTACAAAGAAAATACCTCTCAGCAAAATTCTACTCAAAGAGATAATTCTTGGAGAAAAAACACCCTTGCGAGAAAAAATCCTGAGCCTGATCCATAAGGCAGTCTATACCGACTATCAACAATGGATAGCCCAACAAAACTACCCATATCTCGTACACGAAGCTGCCCTCATCTTTGAAACGGGTATGGCTACCCACTTTGACAAAATCATCGTCGTCCACGCAGAACTAAACACCCGAATCCAATTCATCCAACGTAGGGATCCCGAAAGATCCCTCAGAGAAATCAAAGAAATCATAAACAAACAACTCCCCGCTGAATACCTTATTCAAAAAGCAGATCACGTGATATACAACCACAAAGAAATACAAGATCTATACCAACAGGTGGAAAAAATTCATCAGATCTGTCTGCTTGAAGCCCAAAGAGATACCTAATTTTTTCTAAACCAAAACTCGTCTAGGAAAAATAGTTTCACGATTTCTTTATAAAAAAGAAAGAGATTTGTCAAAAGCTGAGTAAATATTTCAAAAATCAGCCCTTCTTTCCAAATTCTTATATCAACATAACAAGATGAATATCTCTGTACGATTTCGTATGGAAATCTAAAAGTCACATGAAATTCAAAGCCATTCGGGACAATAGATTCTATTAGATTCCTTATTTCTTGAAATTCATGAAACATATTTCCGATATAAAAACTGAAACGTGTGTAAATGGAATTTCTATTGAGTCTAGTTGTACATGAATTCATGTACTTCACGATTCTTTTGTTTTAAACATCTTTTCGTAATTATTATGACGAGAAGATTTTCACGTTATGAGACCAACCTTGTTCATTACTTTAGCCTGCATTGTGTATTCTATATCTTTGAATGCACAACCCGTTTCACCCGCTTTTCAGTTAATCAATCAAAGCATAACGAGTCTGGGCTTTCATCAAGAGGGTCTTGTCCCTGAGGGTGAGACCTATTATGCCATTTTGGCAGAAAAAGACCTGGGAGAAGATCATCGGATTGTATCAAAGTTGGAGGATCCTTCTCTTGAATACCTAGATAGAAAGGTCCTTCAAGCCGGGGAAAAACGAATCTTGTCCTTTGAAGAACTCAAACCCGGACAAACATATCACATCCACATCGCGGCACACGCTCAGGCGAAAACAAGCTTTCAACTTCTCTCCGTCAAAACGCTGGCGGATCCACCTAAATTGATCGTAGTCCCAAAGCCCACCCGACCCAAGTTTCAGGCAAAACTATCTTCTACCACGTTAATCCTATGGCAAGAAGGTGCGGTCCCTCCACATGAAACGTATCAGATTCTTCTATCCGTCCAGGATAGAGGAGATGAAGATAACTTTGAATATAAAACCCTGGAAGGCCCTCAGGATCGGAAAGAAATCCTTGATCCAGGAACGGAACGAAGGGTAAGTTTCACTGAACTCAAAAGCGGAATCACCTACCATTTATATATCACGGCTTTTACATCTACAAATCAAACCTCACAAAAATTAACCATCCAATACCTTGACTCCTCCCAAACTAAGCCTGAGATAGAAACTTCTGTCCCAGCTCGAGCAAAGGTCCAAACTAAGCAAGCCGTTCCAAAAGCCTATCCTAACCCTACAACCCATGTAATTTATCTTCCCAAACCCAGATCTAATCATCCCGGAGAAAAATTATCAACCGAAGTTTATTTATACACAGAAAAAGGCGAACTGATTAGAAAGTATTTTGATTCCCCAGATGGGATCTTTCTTGGAGAAAACAAAAAAGGAATCTACTTCCTCAAACGAGGAAAGGATCTATATAGGGTGATCCTTAGATAAGACTACTGAGCAGATCCCTCGTAAGAAAAAGCAGACAATCTTTTGTCTTTCTCAGAAAGGATAGGCTTTATTTTTCGACTTTTTAATTCCCAGTCAATCCCCAACGTAGGGTCATCGTAAAAAATACCTGATTGAGATTCGGAAACATAAGGTACATCCATCATATACTGTACCAAGGCATCTGTAAGTGCCAAAAATCCATGGGCGAAGCCTTTGGGAATATATAAAAGACTAGGCTCCCGTCCCGATAAAAATATCTTGAAATACCGACCGTAGCTATTCGAATCTCGCCTCAAATCTACCACCACATCCAAAATATCTCCCTGTAAAACATGGACCTGCTTAGCTTGTTGATAGGGAAATTTTTGATAGTGAAGCCCCCGAAGGACACCCTGATTTGAGAAAGATATATTCACCTGAGCAGGGTTTATATTCGTATGTCGTGTCCGAAAACACTCGTAAAGCCTTCCCCTACGATCAGAAAAACTGCGGATAGAATCTAAAAAAACCCCACTTGGAAGTGTAGTCATTTGTCTCACAATAAAGAGTGTAAATGGCTTCGGTACGCCCCACTCGGCATCTGATCAATTATCTGTGCCAATCCTGTTCTATCTATATATCCTCTTTGATAAGCTACCTGTTCTATACACCCTACGTATATATTTTTCTTTTCCAGAAGATTAGACACATATTGGGCAGCTTCATGTAGGGCAGAAGGGATTCCCATATCAAACCAAATGAGGCCCTTGGGCAATTTTTCAACATATAATTGTTTCTGTTGCAGATAGGCTTCATGTAGGGATGTTATTTCCATTTCACCCCTCGGACTCCTTTTGATCTGCTTAGCCAACTCCATAGCCTGATGATCATAAAGATAGAGTCCAGGTACAGCATATCCACCGCCTTCCTTGGGCTTTTCAGAAATTGAAATAGGATTACCCCTGCCATCCAAATGAACTACCCCATATCCTTCAGTTTTAGATACCCGATAGGCAAATATCTTAGCGCCCCGTACCGGAAGAAGCTGATCCGCTTCTCCCTGAAAATTATCTCCATATAAAAAATTATCTCCCAACATAAGTAAAACAGGTTCTCCTGACACAAAATCTTCGCCCAACAAAAAAGCCTCCGCGATCCCCCCCGGGTTTTCCTGCCTTCGGTACCTAAACCGACATCCCAAATGGGTACCCTGACCCAATAATTGGGTCAGGTATTTCTGAGTGGGTCCATCAACCACAAACAGTATATCCCGTACGCCCATAGACATCACGTGTGCCAAGGCATAATATACCATAGGCTTGTCAAAGACCTGAAGTAAATGTTTGTTAAGCACTTTCGTGGAAGGATATAAACGGGTACCCGTCCCTCCCACCAAAATAATTCCCTTCACGATTTAGAATGATAAAAAGAAAAATACCAGTCCAAAAAGGAAGACACCCCTGTGTCCATAGATATGTTGGGAACATAATCTATGGCAAGCCGTAGATGATTCGTATCCGCATAGGTTCTGAGCATGTCCCCCTTTTGCCTAGGCAAGAATTTTTTGACCGCTTTTTTATTCATTTTTTCTTCTATCAAAGATAGAAAATCTCTCAGCAAACTGGGCTTGCCCCTACCTACATTGTAAATCTCGTGCAGAGAATTTACCTCTTTTCTAAGCATGAGTCTAAACAAAGACTCTATCACATCATCTATATATGTGAAATCTCGACGCATCTTACCTTGAAGATATAAATCTATCTCCCTTCCCTCTGATATGGCCTTTACAAATTTAAATAAAGCCATATCGGGTCTTCCATAGGGACCATACACGGTAAAAAAACGAAGTCCTGTCAAGCCTATGTCATAGAGAGATGAATAAGTACTTGCCATATGCTCATTGGCTAACTTAGTTGCCGCATACACCGATAGAGGAGAATTTACGACATCCTCCTCCGAAAAGGGTACCTTCTCATTAGAACCATAAACCGAACTGGAAGATGCATAAAAAATCCTATCTAAGGATAAGGTACGACAGCCCTCCAAGACGTGTAAAAATCCACGTACATTGGTGGAAACATAACGCGCCGGAAATCTAATGGAATCGCGAACACCTACTTCTGCTGCCAAATGGAACATGTATTCTGCATCCTTGGCAGGTCCTTCAAAGAATTTACGTAGCTTCTGTTTGTGACAAATGTCTATTTCGTGAAAAGAAAAAGCAGAATCCTTTTTCAATATGGAAAGACGAGCCTCTTTCAATAATAAAGCAGAAGAACTACTCAAATTGTCCAAGCCCTCTACCCAGAAACCTTCCCGTAATAGACGACGACAAAGATGAAATCCAATGAATCCAGCCGCACCTGTTACAATCACTCGTCTCATTGGGATCGTACTAAATTTGCACCTCTATATATATTTACGTACCCGACTCATACTGCATGAAAGATATAGAATATTCCATGTGCCTGCTTGTTAATTTCGTGGTATATTTCGCAGAGATCTCTGATCTCGCGTATGGATTATCTTAATTCTGTTTTCTGAATCTCCAACCCATGTCCTTCAAATCCATATTCCTTCTCCTACGTATGGACCTATATACTGAATGGCAAGGAAAGGTCTACATCTCTCAAGGACTTCTTTCCATAGGAAGCCTGCTTTTCCTATTGTATCTCTCCACCGGAGAAGAAAATATCTCAGTTCCGATATGGAATAGTATTTTTTGGTTCTTCGTTCTTTTCCTGAGCATACACCTATGTGGAAGGACGGTGCAGGAGGATGCCAAATACCTATCTTCTTTGATTCTACTTTGCTCTGCCCTTGAATTACTCTTGTCCAAGATCTTCTTTCATTGGATTCTGCTTTTCACCTTCAGTCTGTTGTTTTATCTTTGCTACGGCTTTCTATGGGGTTATCAAATTCCACAACACAGCGGATTAGGCTTGCTAATATTGGGAGGTAGTACCTTGGGGTTGTCTACCGTCTTTTCATGGATCGGACTCATGATTGCCAGAACGCAACAAGGTGCCATTCTTCTACCCACCCTGGGACTCCCCCTCTTATTACCCATCCTCCTTCTTTGCATTTCTAGTTCGGAAAATCTGATATATGGGGAAGGAAACGATCAATTACTTATTTTATGGGCTGTATTAGGTCTATATATAGGTGCCAGCCTATTGCTGTTCCCTTATCTCTGGGATGAATAATATTAGAAAATATATCGCCCTGGCTGCGAAGATCTTATGCATAGGACTCCTGTTCTACGTATTCACAGCAGGATTTTATGCTCAGGTCCCCCAATTACCCATCTTGAATGAGAGCATACGGCTGCTCTATTTTCATGTCCCTATGTGGTTTGGTATGATAGTTCTCCTGGGAATAGCTTCTTATCGGGCAATTTGCTGTCTCCGAAATCCTTCTCCAAGGAGAGACTTAGAAGTTCTATCCTTCACCCAAATGGGTATGTTTTTTGGACTCATGGGACTCCTAACAGGGATGATATGGGCCCAAAATACATGGGGTGAAGCATGGAGCAACGACCCTAAACAAAATGCATCCGCCCTGGGACTCCTACTCTACCTCGCCTACTTTACCCTACGTCAGACCCTGAGTGCAGATCAAGAACAACGTATGCGATGGAGCGCTGCCTATAATGTTTTCTGCTTCCTAAGCCTAATACCCCTTCTTTTCATTCTCCCCCGCCTCACAGACTCATTACATCCCGGAAGCGGAGGCAATCCCGGTTTTGATACCTATGATCTAGATGCATCCCTTAGAAAGGTCTTTTATCCTGCCCTAGTCGGATGGATCCTCTTGGGTGTCTGGATCGCAAATCTCCTCATACGGATAGGTGAAATTCAGAAGAAATCATGAATAGTACCATAATTTCTTATTTCTAAACCATGATAAAATATTTTTTTAATAAATTTTCCTAAAAAAAAGTACTTCGTCTCTTGTTTTAAATTCTCCATCGGATATCTTCGGGTATAACTCTTTTACTCTTTAACACAAAATCTAACACTATGTAATCTTCTCGTATTCCCGGTCTGGGAAAGTTCCCACGCCGGCGGACCTTGTCCGAACACAGGTCGCTTGATCTGCGCCTTGGGAAGAGGCTTCATTCTTCCTCGTTTTTTTAGAATCTTTAAATTTTGTATTTGAAATATTTAAATTTTTATATCATGTTTTTCATATCAAAAAAGAATAATACAACTTCTATTTTTCATCGTTTATCAACAATTTCAAATTGCCTAGGATTTGGGCTGTTTTTTATCTTCTTAATCAGTTCGTGTAATCTCTTTGAGTCGGATGAGGTCGAAACCACCGATAATGATGAGGGGAAGAAGACAGATGCACCTGAGGCAGGGGGCTTCCAACCTGATAAGGACTGGTACACAGAGGAGGCCTTTCTTGGAGATTCTCCTTTTTCGGGAGAAAGAAAGCTCAGACTTAAGGATGGATCAGCCCTTGCTAAGGATCAGAAAAAGGGAATCCCCTCCGCACTCTCTTCGTACGACTCAGATTTCTTAGAGGATACGGATTATATAGGTGCCGTGTCTCCTTCGGGAACACCTTGGTATGCGGAAAGTAGTTGGTCTATGTTTGGCCACCTCATAGATGAGGATGCTACTAAGCACGATAAGGTAAGGTCTCAGCCTACGGATGAAGAAGTGATAAATGACGCTGCCTTCCGAACGGCTATAAAAGCTGCCGATGGAAAACTAAGCTGGTCTAAGGACAAGGTTTATATCCTGGAAGGCTTGGTCTTCGTAGAGGACGGCGAGACGCTAAGCATAGAAAAAGGAACCGTTATCAAGGGCAGGAAACAGGATGCGGGCAAACCCGGGTCATCGCTCATCATATCCAGAGGTGGGAAAATCATTGCCGAAGGAACAGCGGAGGAACCTATTATCTTCACCTTTGAAGAGGATCCCTTAGATGGTAGCACATCTCCTGATACCCGAGGAAAATGGGGCGGTCTGATCCTTCTAGGAAAAGCCAAATTAAATTCAGCACCCGGTGAAACTGCGATTGAAGGCATACCCACAGGCGAAACCCGTGGATTATATGGTGGCTCTGATGATAACGATAATAGCGGTACTTTGCGCTATGTATCCATTAGACACGCAGGTACAGAATTGGGTGCCGGGAATGAAATCAATAGCCTCACCCTGGGTGCCGTAGGCAATCAAACCTCTATCTCCTATATTGAAGTGGTCGGCGGAAAGGATGACGGAATAGAATGGTTTGGCGGCACGGTCCGGATCAAGTATGCCATCAGTGCCTATTGTGCCGATGATGCCCTAGATTATGACGAAGGCTTCAGGGGTATTTCACAATTTGTGATTGTTTTTCAAGACCTGAGTGATGGCGGAGCAGATAGAGGTGGGGAACACGACGGGGGTACCAAGCCCGAAACGGCAGAACCCTTTGCCATTCCCCTCTTTGCTAACCTGAGCTCCCTAGGAAATCCCAATTCCCGAACGATCACATTCAGAGATAATGCAGGTGGACACTATTTTAAAAGTATTTTCCAAGGCTATGGAAAAGGAATAGACATAGAGTTTCTACCCGAATCGGAACAAGATTCTTATCTCCAGTACAGAAATGGGAATATCAGCTTCTTTCAATCCTACTTCCACGGATTAAAAGTTGAAAAAAATAAAGTTTTCAGCATCTCTACACCCGAGTAATTGCTTAGCTTTGGGGGAAAAGGAAAAGATTATATTTCTTCATTAATCAGAGGGTTTTTATGAGGGCTTTTTTTGCCTTGTTCCCATTATTTCCGCTCCTTCTTTTTGGACAGAAGGAAGTAAGTGCCCGTTCAGTTGATAAGCCCGTGCTTCAAGCACGGGCTTCTTCAACCCTAAACAACAATTCCACTCCCCTACATCAAAGAAAGCTTGGAACGCTCTCAGGAAAGGTCCTAGATAAAGAAACGAAGGAACCCCTCCCTATGGCTACAGTCTATCTGATCAAGATTAATAGAGGGACAACCACCAATCAAGAAGGAACCTTTTCTCTATCAGAAGTTCCCTACGGGAATTATAAACTCCGAGTACAATATGTGTCTTATCAAACCCTTGAAAAAGATATCAGGATAAATTCGATCCAACACACCATAGGAGCCCTACCCCTCTCTCCACATAGCGAAATATTAGAAGGTGTAGACATAGTGGGTACCATGGACAGAGGTGGAGATGCCTCCCTTTTAAATTTGCAAAAAGAATCCGTCCAACTCATAGATGGGGTTTCCTCCGAACACATCAAACGAACCGGGGATAACAATGCCGCACAAGCAGCACAACGTATTACCGGGGTTACAGTGGAAGATGGTAAATACCTCTACGTACGAGGGCTTGGAGATAGATATAATAAGGTCTTTCTCAATGGTGCCTATCTCCCCAGCTTAGACCCCTCTCGAAATTCCGTCCAAATGGATATCATTCCAAGTCAGATCATAGAATCCGTCAATGTGCATAAAACCTTCAGCTCGGACCTACCCGGGGATTTCAGTGGAGGATTCATGAATATTAATACCAAGGGTACACCCAAAAGATTTGGCATGCAGGTAGGTATCTCACATAGATACACTCCACAAGCCCATTTTCAACTCAATACACTGCATAGGCAAGAAAGTCCCACAGAGATTTTCAAACTCAATACCACCGCAACAGAAAAGGTGATTCAAGACCTACCCACAACCGAAGAAGCCATCCAAGATCCCCAACGTGCACAAGAACTCCTGAACATCTCTGAACAGCTATCTTCCCAAACTATGGTTCCGCTAAGAAAGTCCTCCTTCTTAGATCATAGATATACCTTTTCTATCGGTAATACCCATCGCCTAGCGGGGGGGGCTAAATCCATAGGATATCGTCTGGGACTCCTATACCGCCAAAACCAGCAAGCCTATCAGCAAGGACTTTCAAAGATTCACAAACTGGTAGGCCCCCATGAAACAGCACTCGTTCCATCCCTTTCACTACAAGACGAAAGAGGAAATCTAAACCGAGCATGGGGTGGTATGGGTGTGCTGAGTTATGAACCCACGAAGGGACAATCCATCCATTTGACGTATTTTCTAAATCAATCCGCTAATAGTACTGCCCGACACCAAGAGGGTAGAAAACCCGAAGATGATCCCGACCTGACCTATATCACAGATGGCCTCTGGTATACGAAGCGACAAATGCAGATGTGGCAAGTTCGTGGAGAACACGACTTAGCTCATCAAAGTGAAATTCAGTGGTCGGGGACGCGCACACTTTCCAGTATAGATCAGCCAGACCTACGTTTCTTCACCTACGGCCATTTTGCTGAACCCAACACACCTGAAGAGTCTATCCTTTATGTGATCCAACCCTCTATCGGTCAGATACCTACCCGTTATTTCAGATTTATGCAAGAGATCTCCTCTGAAGGACGATTAGATTTTAAAAAATCCCTGGGTCAAGAAAGAAGTTTTTTCAAGATAGGAGGAGCTATAAATCAAAATGATAGACTCTTTCGTGAAGAACAATATCGCTATGAGGCCGGCCGAAATGTGGTCCCCGAAGGAAATCCTGATCTGTTTATCCAAGGAGAGAATCTTTGGTCTCCTGAAGATCCCCAGGGTGCCTATCTGGTGGATGCAACCCAAGAAGCTAATAACTATGATGGCAATCAGCTGATCTATGCAAGCTATGCCATGTTCTCTACCCCATTATCCAGTATATTAACCAATCAGTGGGAGATGGATGCCGGACTCCGATATGAATATACACGTCTTGATCTGTTGAGTCACGATTCTACCAAAGCCGCAGGCTATCTCCGCTTGGGAGACCTCCTACCTTCTTTTCATCTCCTCTATAAACCCACTGATAAGTTTCTACTAAAAACTTCCTACGGACGAACCATTGCCCGCCCTACCTTTCGGGAACTTGCCCCCCTAGCTACTTTTGAATTCATTGGCGATTTTCTCTTGGTCGGAAATCCGCTATTAGAACGCACGCTTACACATAATACAGATCTTCGTGCTGAGTATTTTCTTTCCAAAAACGAAATACTCAGCCTGGGTGTCTTTTATAAATATTTTATAAAACCCATAGAGCGAACCTTTAATCCCAGAGCCGCAGGTACCGAACTTACATTCCGAAACGTAGATAAAGCAGAGGTCTATGGCGTAGAACTGGAGTTCAAAAAAGGACTCCATTTTTTAAATCCGAGCCTGAATTCCTTTTTCCTAGCCAGCAATCTGACCTACGTATATTCCAGGGTCACAATTGATCCCAAAGAATTTGAAATCCTACAAGCCTTTGATCCGCAAGCTATTCCTACACGCCCCATGTTCGGACAATCACCCTTTGTGATTAACACGGTATTATCCTACATCCGTACACAATGGCAAACCCATCTCACATATAATGTCTTTGGCAAACGTATCGCCGTAGTCACACAAGGAGACTCCCCCAACATTTATGAACAACCCCGTAATCAACTGAGTTTCAATCTGGATTACCTCTGGAATGGATGGAAAATCAGAGGCAGTATTCGGAATATCCTGGATGATGATTTTAGAAGAAGTCAATCATTCCATGGCACAGAATACCTTACGCAACAATACAGACTGGG
>JAPOQI010000144.1 GCA_026710765.1 Cytophagales bacterium
AGGGGAGCCACTTGTTCGTTCGGAGAAGGCTTGCAATTGTAGGTCATCCAAATAATTCCCTTCCAGGAATTCTAGGGATCCCGTGACGCCCTTCTCTCCGACATCCACATGGGCAATTTGGGTTTCATCATAGGCTTCTCCTTCCCCCACATCGGTCAGGCTAGTATTGCTGAGGTGTGAGGAAATGCGATTGATGTCTGCCCCGATGATTCCTTTTTCCATCGCCAGTTTGTGAAAGCTTCCCAAATCGCTATCTTGTTTCTTGCGTTCGTGCAATTGCCTAACCCGCAAATATCCTGCTCGGAGGAGGGTTCCTGTCCCACAAGCCAGGTCGGCAATGCGTAGATTTTCAAATAGGTCTTCTGCTCCCCAATCTTTCCGATCTTCTTCTCGGATGGTCAGATGGGCTAGGAGTTCCGCGATGGGGGCAGCAGTATAGAAGGCAGCCGTCTCCCTGCGTCCTGCCAATATTCTTTGGTATATCTCTCCGCCCATGTTCACGTGTTCTCCCACACCGAGCATGCGGCTGTCTGTCATAAGTCTATAGAGCTTTGTGATAATGTGGGCTGTCAGTTTAGCTTCCAGGTTATATGCGTAAAGCAAGGATTCATGGGCTGTTTCAAAGACAGAATGCCAATTTGTTTTCAGGATGGCAGACCAAGCAAATATCAATTCTTTGGGATTTATAATATCGTTTAATACTCTCGGGGGCTCAGGGAGTGGGGGGATTTCGTCACCCTTCTTTCGGTTATGTTCGTATAGATGCTTATGAACGGACAAGGCATTATACCAGAGCAGCATAACGACTTGCAGATCATCCATTTTCCATTTATGATTAATGCTTTCAATAAGCTCTTGCTTCTCTGTATCGGATAGGGCATCAGAGAGCTTCTTGGCACCCTCTTTAATCTCAGAAGATAGCTTTTGCGCGCATTCTTCTGTTTGTGCCTGAGAGATGGAGGCCATGTTGATGAAGTCGGCCAGGTCATTTGTATTTCCGTACAGATATCCGTCTTCGGGTGTGCGTAGGATTTGCTTTCCTGTCCGTTGGAATGCGGCATAACCCAATGTCACGCTATCTTCTACTAAGGATTTTTGAATATTATCTTCATTCAAATTCCTCAAGTCTCTCGGAATGGATACCGCAATGGCAGCCCTGAGATCCTTGCATTGGTCCAGCCGAGCTTTGGCATCTTCATTTCCAGGATTCGTTTTTGTATCCCACTCGGTCTCCACTGCCACCTCGGAGCCATGAAGACCAATCCAAATGTCTATTTGCTTCTTGCCTTTCTTTCTCTCCGGCTTAACATTATCATCACTCCACCGTCTTCGTATCTTACGAAAGGCTCTCGCTAACTCAAAATTAAATGCCTGTTCTATTAGATTGCCTGCCATCTCCGTTCTATTTATCTTTATTGCCCATTGCCTCTATTTTCTTTGTTTGCGGGTGTATCTCTGACTAAGCTATTGCCAGAGAAGAAGAATATATCTGTCCATTTCCCGTCAAACTATCTAATAGAAATTTGAACCCTTGTTGTGACAATTCCAAATCTTTAGGGAATTATTTTTTACATTATTTACAGCGACATGTGTATAGCCAAAGATTATCTTTGAAATATGTACTCTTGCATCTTTTCATGCTTGCCTTGGTACTGCAAGTTCTCATTTGGCTGGAGTCTAGGCTCTGGAATACTCCTTATCCTACTTGTCGGAATACCTATTATCATATGGTTCAAGGAAAAA
>JAPOQI010000069.1 GCA_026710765.1 Cytophagales bacterium
AACAGCGGGCAGGTGGCAGGCTGAAAAATCATTGGAAAAAATTTCCTACCCCTGCACGGCGCTTCATGATGGTATGATATAGGTGACATGAACGACCTCCATCTATGCCCCTTCTTTTTTTTCTTCACTATGAATACTATATTTTTGGATCATCAGTGCGTACCCCCAACCAGCCACATCACGCAGGTATCCTTTAAGGGTTACCTTCTTTCCAATCAAATTCTTATTCCGTAGTTCATCGGACATGTCTCCCATAGATATGCATAAGGGTCTTTCATTATACCGTTCTTGTAGGTATATTTCAAACCCGTTGACATACGTATCATTCTCACATGTATGTACCACAACCCCTTCTCTCGTGTATTTTTTTGTAAAATCAGTCATTTTAATCTAATTTACTCATCTCCTTCTAAAAGAAACAACCGCCCTTCTATTACGTTCATATTTGATTCGTGGCTTATCTATATAAGCGTCTTTTGATATCATTGTCTCCACATAGAACACGGGTATACTTTCCAGTGTGGCTTCAATAATCATCTTCTCCGCATCTTCTCTTTCTATGTCTGGGCATGCCAGGCACACCCTATTTGAGTGTACGTAAAGCGTTGTGTGGTCTCCTGCTCCGTGCTTCACAATATCACATATTAACATTGCTGCTCCGTAGGCTACCCACAGGTCCAGCTTTTTCTTTTTATCTTGCATCACTCAGGTTCTTCAAAGGTGTCCTTACATACAATATTAAAACTTTCTCCGTCTTCAAGTGTGATCCCGAACTCGTAGAATAGTAATAAATGCAGGTTCATATGTGCTAAAATGGTAGGTGTCATTAGAAGCTCATTACCCGAAAAGTTGGGAAGGACATGGTTTTGTATAATATCTTTCTGCTCCTGCTGATCCTTTCCTTCTAATACCTTACGAACCGCACCCATAAGAAAGGCGCCTGATCCCGTGAAAGGATCCTCCAACTTCACGCTCGGATCAGACAACCCCTTCTCACGCCCGAACTCCTTTTTTATAATATCATCCGATGCTCTGACAATGAAATTAACCACAGCATCGGGCGTATAGACGATGCCTAATTGTGACGCAATTTTGGGATCATACACCTTTATGAAATGCTGATAAAAGTCGTGGAGCAGGCTCTTATTATCCTTCAATAGTTTCTTATGCAGCTCTGCCAGATCTATCTTCTTAAGGTAGTCAATAACCTCATCACAAATAACTCTCAGATGATCCCTTGCCTTGATGAATAACAAGAAATCTAAGAGACCTAAAACGAAGGGATTTGTTTTTTTCAGGTTACCATATAGAGAAATCGTCCGTAGCCACAAAATACTACATACTATAATCTGAGAACAGGTATCAGGGTATATCTGATCTGTGGGATGCTCCCCGCCCAAATGGACCTCAATCCGCTTGCGGAACTCTTCTATTATCTTTTCCTTTTCCTTATCCTCGCACCCGTTCAGGTAATCCCGAATAGAACACGCTTTCTTTGCAAGGGCAGATGCTGTTTTTTTACTATCCATCACTCCTCAGCGATCTTGAACTTCTCTATATAGAAGATATTCCAGTAGTCCGTTTCTTCTTTCCAGTGTCCTTCAAAAATCACCCACGGTCTCTTAAACCCACAAGGCAACTTCTTCGCAATCTGGGGACTGGTTATTGCAACCAGGCTATGCCCATCAGAAAGCCTTAGATATATTTCAGCAAAGCCATTTTTATTTGTATTAGGCTTGTAAGCATTGATTATAACCCCTTCTATCGTTTTGTCACCCCTTCTCTGGGCTTCTACTCCTAGGTTACCCATCACTTCTCCCAGCGTCTATCTTATAGTCCTGTATCACAAGGACATATCCCCAGTAAGGTTCAGTGGTAAAGAACCCCGTCAGGATCAGCCACTTACTTTTCAAATCCAACTTCTTTAACTCATCCCCAGTACCATAGTGAGACATAGCAACTGTCTTTCGTAGTTCTGGTTCTTTTCTCCTAGGCTTAACTGCCATTATGTAGATTTCTAAGGTGGTCGGAAATCTTTCAGAATACCCTGCTCTGACTACCTGCCCTTCTAACGTATATGTCTTACTCATCCGTCTTCTTTTCTGCTATGTCAAGCATCTTCTTAATAATAATACACTCCTCAAAGTTTTCTTCCTGCTGGCAGATATCCAACCTCTTCTTCAAAAGTGTTGTTATATCCTCTTTTTTTGGTTTATACCTAATCGGGGGCGCATCAAAAGGTATTTTAATCCGAGGGGCATTAGTAGATCGCTGTCTCGCTTGAGCAGAT
>JAPOQI010000007.1 GCA_026710765.1 Cytophagales bacterium
AAAAACTCAACGTGTACTGCGGAAGGTTTCTCGAGACTAGTAGAGTGCATAAAAGAACTTAATTCTTTATTTAATTTCTGTGTTTTATCAATTATACCGTCAGGGAATTTTATACTATCTAGATACCTTATCATGACTTCTTTTCTATCTCTGGCCACAATGTCTGAAAGGAGTTTTTCCCCCACGAATGTTTCCAAAAGATTTCTAAGCTGGGTGCACATCCCTATAAGATCATTTTTCGAGATTTTTCCTTTTTTAATTACTTCTAGGTCTTTCTTGAACTCTTCAAAGCCCTTTTCAAAGCCCATGAGATAGTACAACACATCGTCTGGAATACCCGTTTCCGTAGTTCCTGCCAGAGGTCCTGCTCGTACTTCCATAACTTTAACTTTTTCTTTGTTTGCTTTCTGATTTAGAACAAGTAGGAAGGGATACCTGTGTGTGAATACAATAACCTGCCTGTCCCTATTAGCAAGATCAACAAGCCGCTTAGCTATCCTTTCCTGATAGGCAGCATCTAGGGATGATACGGGGTCATCAAAGATAAAAGGAGTTTTTTTACTTCCACCCATGTGCATTTCAGCAAGGAATAGTGCCAAGGCAATGATTCTCTGCTCGCCCTCACTAAGTATAGATGAAATTTCTTCCTCGGTTCCCTTTATGCGAATTCGATAAATTTTTTCTCCTTCTTTACCCGAGGGCTCTATCTCCAACTCGTGAGGGCGTCTATGTTCGGTCAGAGATTTATACTCTTTTTCAAACTTATTCTTAAATTCTTCTGCGACCCTGTTGTGCAAATTGCCCGCTGCTTCTGTTATGCTCCTTGGTGAGGGAACCTTTCGGGGTGCATTATGAGACTTTGTATACTCCAAATTGTCCTTATTTTCCTTGAGACTCAAAAACTTCTCTAGTGAAAGATCAGCACGCTCTTTCTTCACTTTTTCCCTGTTAACCAAAAGTCTATGCCAGTAGGTTTCCTCCTTTTTAATCTCCTTCATAGCTTCATTCAGAGATTCCTTCAATGTTTCAGATCTCTGGGAAAAATCGGTGTTGGCAGAACTTGAGATCTTTGAGAAATCCTCTCTGTCGATCATCTGATACCTATCCTTACACTCAGAATAGAATTTTTTCAACAGTTCCTGAAGTTTCTCCTTTTGGGCTGACTTTTCTAACCAGCCCAGATTGTCTTCATAACTATCGGTACTGGGTTTAACTTTCAGTCGTTCATGAAGGTTCTCATAATCTTTTTTAGCCGAGTCTGCTTTTGTATTGGCTTCATTTTTTACATAGGCCTCTAAAGACTCCATACGTCCCTTTCCTTCCTCGCCTATATCTTGCTGACAAAGCATACACTTAGGCGTATTGGGATAGGTGTAGTTCGTATCGTGCACTTCTTCGGCAAACTTCTTAGCACTCTCCCACATTTTGTGCCATATCTCGCTGCCTGCTTTGGGAATAGGCAATGAATGAATGGCCTTTATGGTTTCCTCTGCCTCTTTTGCAAGCCTCTCAAATGTGCTCCTCTTCTCTTTTAACAGGCACAAGTTTGCGTCCGAAAAATGATTCAAGTCTTTCTCTATCTTTTCATTCAGACTGTCAATACCTTCCCGTTCCCTCCTCTTCCATTCAAGTTCTTTCTTTGGATCAGTCTTAGCTAATAGAGCATCTATGCTGTTTAGTTCTGCTACCTTTTCATCGTTCCACCCGTTATCTCGCAATTCCTTTTTCAAGGTCCCCGTGTTTTCGAGAAGGGACTTAAATCTGGCTTTTATGTCTTTGTCATTCGCCTTGTATTTAATCTCGGAGAGATGTTTATCTCTCTTGGCTTCTATTCGTTTCTTTATATCGTTGTAAACCTCCACTAACGGCCCGAAAAGAAATAGGGGTCTAGGTACATATTTTACTCCCCTGGACATTTCCATGTACTGTTGAGCCACTTTTGTATCAAAGATATTTGCGTTCTTCAACTCCTTATCGACTTTTTCCGAACCTCCCACATAGTGAAACTGGTATTCCCCTTTTTCTATTTTGTAGTGGATGGTGAACTCCTTAGTGTCTTCTTGAGGCCCTTTTTGCTTCTTGTATATATTGGGCTTCAGTTCTTTATCCCCAAACTCATTGCCACACGCATTGTTTAGAATACGTGTGTAGCCTGATTTGCCAGATCCATTAGCACCGTATATGATGTTCAATCCACCTTTAAAACTCAGCCCTTTATCAGTCAGAAGGTTGATGTTTTTAATATTCCCAATCTTTTCTATAACAATCTTTTTCGGCTTAGTATCCGATGATTCTTGCGAAGTAGAAACAGGGTCAGCAGTGCCCTTCAAACAGTCTTCTGCTAATTTATCCTTTTCCTGGTCTGAAAGCTTATTGTCAGTGGATTTCTTCAGCATCCAATAAGCTTTCTGCAGCCAAGGAGGAAGCTTCTGCAATTCTACCTCAACCCGCTTTTTAATATCTTCTTTATACATAATACTCTCTTTTAAATACGAACCTATACACAAAGATAACTTGTCTTGGGATAAGAATAAAAAAAATCCTTAATAAAGTCAATATGAATTCATCACAATTCTAAAATAATAAGAGGGTAGGGGAGTTGATATGCTAAAAGTTGAATCCTACAACTCAACCGATTCAGGCAGTATACATGAATGAACCTTTGGTAGCAGGAAGTTGGCACCCCGTAACTTTGCATGAGGAAAAGAACCAAGAGGAAATGGAGAGAGCATTATGTGCTGGGTTCAATTCCACCTTGGGAGTATTGACTTTGCTCTCCGTGGCGGGACATAAATTGCCCTATCCTGCCATCAAGACGGTGCCGCTCTTCTTTGGGGGCTCTCCCCATGTTCCAGATGTCCGAGAGGCCTCCATACGGAAACCCCTGGTAGCCGTGCAAAAGGCATATGAGAAGTCACCTCTTTAAGGTACTCAAGGATGCACAGACAGATGAGGTCCGAGAGGCATTAGACGATGCCGTCAAGAAAGCACTCAGCCTGGACTGGGAGATAGATAAGATTAGAAAAACCTTATCCGAAGAACCACGGGTTCAATAACTGAACTTGTGGGAATTATATAATTCCCTAATCTTTTGAAAAAGACGAACTATCGCGGTGCGATTAGGTTTGGGTTGGTTGTGTTAGGGTTTCTTGTTGTTTTGCTTTTTGACTTTGTCTTTCCTCTCTCCTTCTTCGTCTCTCTTCCGCTTTTTCCAATCTA
>JAPOQI010000006.1 GCA_026710765.1 Cytophagales bacterium
CCCGCAGGCTCTTATCTCCTGCTCCTGCAAATAGGCGCACAAGCCACCAGCTACACCTTCCTTAAGGGGTAGAGTATAAAAAGAAGAGTAGAGAAGCAGACCCTGAAATCAGCCTTGGCAAGATAGGGTTTCCTTTTGCCTCAGACTCCTATTTTGTGGGATTTTGTTTGCTCCCCGGATGCCCAGGATAGATGGCGATTTCGGGATAACCTTCATCGTCCAGGGTGTTGCCAATCCACATCTTCTCGGCTATCTTGTAGAGAAGAGCTTTTCTTTCCCTTTTGAAGTCATCTATGTTGGTCGTCTTATCATCTATGTTCGCCTTACCTAACTTATCATAGGATTTCAAATCAAAGCTAAAGCTCTCTTTGAACTTCTTCAATGCAGGCTGATTTTTTCTATCCTGGTGATACTGTCTTGAGAGCGAGGCAGCCCAGATAAACCCACTATCTCTATAGCTTATCTTGTCGTCGCTGTCTTTACCATTCAGCTTATCCTCATAGGATTTGTTGCCAAGGAGGTTGTTTATATTGGCTGTTAATAACAACTTGCAACCCAGGTGATCTCTGTGGTCATAAAGTGCATCACCAAATTCATCTTCATAATGAGTATTGTTTAATCCTATGATATGTTCTAGCTGAAGATTCCTTTCACGAGCCCTTGTCTCTAAACCTGTTTGGGCAGAGAGGAAAAACTCCACGTCTTTAAATAATGAGGGTGGACTTTCAGCAGAGAATCGTTCAGGAGTTAAAGCCAACCCTTTTCCCTCTAAATTTCTGTCTTCTATCACTTTGAATATGGCATTGTCAAAGATTTCTCTGAGATCTTGGGGCTTCCACTTTCCCTCCTTTTTTCTAATCTGGGAAGTGATGGAATAAATGGACTCATTGATGTCATTATTGGATTGCATTCCCTCTTGCAAAGAGACAATAGATCTAAGTCTTTTTTCCTCAAAAGACAAGGCACGGATCCGAGTGCAAATATCTTTTAACTTGTCCGATGAATCGTCAGAATTGGGATCATACGGAAAGACGGCGGGAACGTAATTTCGAGAATGGATTGAACCAAAAAGCAAATTCCAACTCAACTCTGTTTCGGGATTGAGAAATGGGAAATTCTTGTGTTTACGCGCAACATAACGGAGTAGCTTGGTATAGAACTGAAGGTCTTCTTCCCGGAAATCCCTTATTTCCTCAGGACCTGTGATTAAATATTGGTCTGGACGGTACGGTAAATTCGGATCGTTCTTCCTATCTTCTCTGATAAGAAACTCTCTATCATAAGGGGTGCTATCCTTACCCAATCTATTCGTATACTGCTGTTCCGAGTCTACGTATCTTCCCGCGAATAGTCTTTTAAGGAAGGTCTCTGGATCCCCCCTAAATATAGGGCTTATTTTACCTTTCCCAGGCCTCTTGGCCTGCTTTAGATAACTTATACAATCATTCCAGATTTCAAGATACTTAAGTCTCTCGCCATCATCCTCAATCTTTCCTAATAGCTTTCCCTTGAGTATCTCGTGCCGGGCAAGGCCTCTACCTCTGTCATTGATGACCTCAAAGAGCATGGGCACTTCATCAAATTCTACCTCTATTTTTGTCAACGAAACATCATTCAGGAAATAATCACCGAATTTCTCCACAAGGGCCTTATCCCAAGGGCTGTTCCCATCCTTTTTAAATTTTTCAGATAAGTAGTTATAAATGATCTGATAGTTCTCAGCCAATCTCTTGGAGCTGATGCCCCTTCCCTCTAGTTTGGGGGAGAGCCCATTCCTCAGCTCTTGGAGGGTTTGTTGATGAGGTCCGAATTCTCCTTTGGGACGATTCGAATCAAGCTTATCATGTATGATCCGGAAGACCTTCTTCCCTTCTGGGGTAAGGACAAATATGAAATTCTCAAGATACTTTCTCTTGCCCTTGAGATCATCGTCAGTGATCTCACCAAGAATACGATGCAATACCAAGAGGATCAGGAGAAGGGTGCTGACCCGCTGCTGACCATCCACCAAATACTCATCCTGACCTTCTTTATGAATGACGAGAGTATTTAGATAGTAAGGGTTTTCTTTGTCGTCCGTTACCCTGAATCGATCAAAGATATCATCTAATAATTGTTCTACCTCACCTTCTTCCCATGTATAGTCGCGCTGATAGAAATCTATGCGATAGGGGCCTGACTGAAATACCTCTTCTATGCTCTTGTGTACCGGGGTTATCTTTGAACTTGCCATTTTTCATTCTATGTGTTTATATGTTATTAGAAAAATTCATGCGGGTCTTCCTGGACCCGCAGGCACAAAAATAAAAACCACGAAAATGAAAACCCAAAATTTTATGTCTTTTTTTCTGCGATATATTTTTCGGATTCCCTGTTCTGCGTCAGCGGATCGAGATGAGAGACCTCGGATAAAGATTCCCCATATTGTGATGATCTAAAATTAATACCACCTACGTCGCACAGAAACTAAATCGTCATTTCCTGAGAATAGACATATCCAAAGCCTATTGCGAAAAGACGAAGCCATGGGGGCCTCGCCTGAAAAGCTTGTGGGGATGTGTGCAGACCCCTGCCTCGGATAGCCCCATACCGAGCATAAAAAGATTATATTTGGGATATGTACCTCCACGTTCTTTTATGCTCGCCTTGGTATCTTCAGCCACTAGGACTCAGCCTACTCATTGGAATAGGTATCTGTCTTTGGGGCGGGATATATCTTATTAGGTCCTGCAAAAAAGAGAGTTCTAAAGATACTGGCATTATAGTGCTGGCCTTAGTAGTGGCCATTCTATCTCTCTTCTGGTATCTCGAGATAACTTGTAAATCAGATAATCCAACAATAAGAACAGCCCTTACCCTAGCCCTAGGAATCTTAGGACTTGGCGGGATGGTGCTTTCCGCCCGCCGTGGAAAAAGAACAGACAAACAGATTGAAGAATCTCAAGAGGCAAATTATCTCAGCAAGCTCAATCAGGGAATAGACATGTTGTCCTCCGACACTGTTATTAGGAAACAGATAGCTGTCGGGCTTTTGCATAATCTATCCGATACCCACAAAGAAAACGATAAGCGGATCAAAGAGGTCTTTGAAGTCTTTCGGGCCTTCGTCAAGGACGTCAAATTAACAGACCCTAAGGATCCCGAGCGCCCAGAAAACCCCATTTCCGAAATCAAAGGCACCATACTCCGAAAAATAACAGAGGACAAAATATATTCAAAGTGCAGGGAAAAGGGCATAGACCTAAGGGCAGCCGATTTACGATGGGTTTTCCTCCGTAAGGCAAATCTACAAAAGGTAAATCTACAATGGGCAAATTTACAGGGAGCTGATTTAATACGGGCAGTTCTACAGGGAGCCGATTTACAATGGGCAGTTTTTGTACAGGCAGTTCTACAGGAAGCAAACCTACAAGGGGCAATCCTAAAGTATGCAAACCTACAAGGAGCAA
>JAPOQI010000136.1 GCA_026710765.1 Cytophagales bacterium
ATCATATAGGTCGGAAATACGGTATACGGGCACATCTCATCGTGCCTAGCATCCTGGATACAGAAGCCAATAGAAAGGCTATGCCTGCGGAAAAGACAACAGATTGGGTCAAACCTGAGGAGGTTGCAGATGCCATTCATTTTCTCATCACAGGCAAGGCTTTTGCTTGGCGAGAGGTAATTTTAAAAATTTACAACCGCGTCTTTTGATCTTCGTTTCAAAAAGCGGCATAGAATACCCCTATTGAATCCGGATAGATATTTGGTAACGGCAGCCTTATTGTATGCCAATGGCGCGGTACACATAGGTCATCTAGCGGGTTGTTATCTTCCTGCCGATATTTATACACGGTATCTTCGTGCAAGAGGCAGGGAGGTTTTGTTTCTGAGCGGGACAGATGAGCATGGTATCCCCATTACATTGGCAGCTCGAGAGAAAAATATTTCTCCCCGAGAATTGGTAGATAGCTATCATGACAGTATTAAGGAAAGTCTACGTTCTTTCGGGATTTCCTTTGACATTTTTGATAGGACCAGTTCCAAACATCATCATCAAACTGCCTCTGATTTTTTTCTCAAACTTCACGAAAAAGATTGTTTTGAGTCCTTGGAAACCCAACAATTCTTTGATGAAAAAGAGGGTATTTTTCTCGCAGACAGATATGTACGGGGAGTCTGTCCTGTTTGTTCTTATGAAGACGCCTATGGGGATCAATGTGAAAAATGTGGACGTAGCCTTTCTCCACAGGAACTCCTTGAACCCCGATCCTTATTTGGAGGTCCCTTGTCCGAACGGAAAACCACACATTGGTATCTACCCATGCATCGGTGGCAAAAAGAGATGGAGTCTTATGTCAAGGATCATTCCCATTGGAAGTCTAATGTTAAAGGTCAGTGTCTGAGTTGGCTTGCTGAGGGTCTCAGATCTCGTGCCATGACACGGGATCTGGATTGGGGGGTTCCGGTTCCTTTACCTGGGGCATCTCGGGATAAGGTATTATATGTTTGGTTTGATGCACCTATTGGTTATATCAGTGCCACACAAAAATATAGACCCAAAGATTGGGAACGGTTTTGGAAGGATGAAAAAACTTGTCTTATTCATTTTATTGGAAAGGATAATATCGTCTTCCACGGACTCATTTTTCCCCTAATGCTCAGCCTCCATGGAGAATATATTCTCCCACATCATATTCCTGCAAATGAATTCCTGAACTTGGAAGGCAATAAAATATCCACCTCTAAGAACTGGGCAGTATGGCTGAGCGATTTCCTAGAAACCTTTCCTGAAAATGTGGATACCCTTCGCTATGTCCTCTGTGCGAATATGCCCGAAACTAGAGATGGACATTTCACTTGGAAAGGATTTCAAACAGCACAGAATTGTGATTTGGTAGGTGTTTTGGGTAATTTTATCCATAGAGTCATGGTGTTGACCTGGAAACATTTGGACGGAAAAGTACCCCATTCACATGATTTAGGGACTCAAGAAAATTTACCGGATCTCTTAAAAAGACTCTCGGCGGAGAAAGAAAAGATTGAACGGGAATTGGACGGTTTTCATTTCAAAAATGCATTGAGTAGTTTTATGAATCTGGTTCGCTGGGGGAACCATCATCTGACAGAACAAAGTCCTTGGAAGACGATAAATACAAACCCGCAGCAGGCAAAATCCTGTCTATATTTTTCTCTACAACTCTCAGCTTCCCTCTGCATTCTCTCCGAACCCTTCCTACCCTTTACCTATGAAAAATGGAAGAACTTGATTCGTCTTCCAGAGGGTGCAGATTGGGATCAGGTTGGCAAGAAGATTTTTCTTCCAGGAGCTCATACCCTATCCAAACCCTCCCATCTTTTTACCCCCATAGAAGATAGTCTGATCCAGACCCAAATAGATAAATTATCTTTGAAATCCTCATCCCGAAGAACTTAAGAAGAACTTAATCTAATAATTCATAAATTATATGACGGATATGTATTAGATTTCTGTTCTATGGGTCCATGGAGTCTGGTCTGATATCGGCTATGAAGGAGGTCTGCATGGGTGGATTGAAAGAGGGGTTCTGGGTAAGGAATATGAATCGTTCATGATAAAAAATGAGGTTATTAGAGAGGTGGCCAAGCAAACAGGTTTGGGAAGAGAGGATGTTCGCCTTTCTGTGGATGCTTTGATTCAAGTGATCAAGGATACTTTGGCTAAGAGGGTGGATGCACAGGTTTCGTTTCGGGGATTTGGGGTTTTTCGGAATCGGGTTCGTGCAGAGAAAACAGCCAGAAATATCAAACGGAATACCCGTATGGTTTTACCCGAACGCGTCTTGCCTACTTTTAAACCCTCAAAAGGTTGGTCAAGGCAGGTTCAGGAAGGACATCTCTTATGAAGAGATCTAGGTTTTTTTTATTTTCTATAGCCCTGGCGGTCCTGGGGGTTTTGTATTTTTTACCCCGACATGCTAAAAAGGCTGAGGCGCTAAGTGGGGGTTCCCTGGGTCATGCATACGAGTCTTTGTGGGAGGAGAAAAAACCCACATTGGCTGCCTGGAAAGATCAATTGAAAAAAATTCCCCCTAAAACAAAGGTCTACGTTCAACTCACGGACTCCATAGCCCGAACCTATTTTCGTGTATCCGTCATGGACAGTGCGATATATTATGCCGATCGCCTATATTCTTTGGGTGCAAAAAAAGAAGCAGCTAGGATTTATTACAAAATTCAAGAACAACTTCCCGATAACAAAACAAAACAAACCTATCAGCAAAAAACAAAAACCCTCATAAAAGAACTCATGAATACTTATCCTAGGGAAGAGGAGTGGAAAATTAAAGAGGCCCTACTCCTTGTTTCTTCTGCCCGACCCATGGATGGGGTACGTAAATTAAAAGATATGTTGAAGGAAAATCCTCTGTCTGAGGAAATCAATTTTCAATTGGGTAAACTATCTGTTCTTTCAGGTCAATATGATAAAGCTATTCAGTACCTTTCTCAAGTTGCCACATCGTCTCATACAAAAAGTACGGAAGCCATGCTTTATTTGGGAAAGGCTTGGATGGAGAAGGGAAATGAAAAAAAATCCCTATATTGGTTTGGAGAACTTCGGAAAGTGGAGGTTGATCCTGCGATATTGGATTTGTGTGATCGGTTTATGGAGACTTTATCAGGTAGGAGGTTGGAGGAGTATGAGTATCCAAGTCTCTGATTTTTTGTTGTGTTATTCCCTTGAATAAAGGGTTGTAATTTTTTTTATTAGTATTATGCCATGTGGAAAAAAGAGAAAAAGACATAAAATGTCAACTCACAAACGCAAGAAGCGTCTCGCAAGAAACAGACATAAGAAGAAATAGTATATCGCAACGGTTTGGCCTTAGAATTGTACATAAGTACGGCAGACTATGGATATGAAGTTGCCTTCTTAGATGATAGAAAATTAGTTGAATTTCACCGCCTAGATCAGGGTGCGCAGTTCAATGTAGGTGATTTATATCTGGGAGAGGTTAGACGTTCTGTTTCGGGTCTGAATGCAACCTTTGTAGACATAGGTTATTCTAAGGACTCTTTCCTCCACAGCGTCGATTTGGGTTCCTTTTTTGGGGATCAGGCGAAATATATTCGTTCTGTCTTTTCAGGAAAATCTTCCGGGAGGGTGCAAGATATTTCTGCCCTGGAACTCAAAACAACCTCAGTTCCTCGTACGGCTAGGAATACTTCCAGGAAAAAAAATGGTACTGATACAGATAAAAAGGACGGAAAATTCTTGACCCCTTTTTTAGAACCCGAACAAAAAATCCTGGTTCAAGTATCTAAGGAGCCCATCAATGAGAAAGGACCACGTGTTTCATGTGAATTTTCTCTACCAGGACGATATATTATTCTTCTCCCCTTTTCTAATAAGGTTACCGTATCTAAGAAAATTGACTCTAAAGAAGAAAAAGAACGTTTGGCAAATCTGGTTAAATCTATACTTCCCCGAAATTTTGGTGCCATAGTTCGTACCGTTTCGGCACACGTAGAAACAGAAGATTTATATAAGGATGTTAAGTTCCTCCTGACCCGATGGGAAAAGGGTATGGAAAAGTTGCCGAATGCTAAACCCAGGGATCCTATCATTAAAGAGGGTAACCCTGTCCATAATTTACTCAGGGATTTTCTCAACGACTCTCTAGACAGAATCTATGTAGATGACAAAGAATTATATGAAAGTCTACACGAATATATTCTTAAAATCGCACCAAAAAAAGAAGATATTCTTCAACACTATAAGAGCAAAAGCACCAAGCTTTTCCATCATTATGATATTGAAAAACAAATCAGGGTCTCTTTTGGAAAACGGGTTTCCGTTACAGGGGGTGGATTCATCATCATAGAACACACGGAAGCACTTCACGTTATAGATGTAAATAGTGGTAAAAAAGCTCACGAGAGTGGACAGGAGTCGAATGCCATCAACACCAATCTGGAAGCTGTGCCTGAAATAGCTCTTCAAATTCGTCTCAGAGATCTAGGGGGGATTATCATCGTAGATTTCATAGACATGAGAGAGAAAGAAAATCGGGATAAACTCTTTGAAGCCATGAAAAAGGCGCTGTCTAAGGATAAAACACGATTTACCATCCTGCCCATAACCCGATTTGGACTCCTACAAATTACCCGACACCGTGTCCGACCCGAAACCATCATCTCAACAGATGAAACCTGTCCCGCCTGTCTAGGCACAGGAAAGGTAGAATCTGCTATCGGAATAGCCGAAACCATTGAAAAAAATGTGGAGTACCTCTTGGCTAAACGGAAGGTATCCTCATTCAAACTCGTGGTCCACCCCTACCTCCACGCATTCTTCACCTCAAAAGGATTTCCGTTCTCCAAACAATGGAAATGGTATTTCAAATACAGGGTCTGGATCAAGGTGATAGGTAAAATATCCATGAATATCACAGATTGCAAGTATTTGGACAAGAACGGTGAAGAGGTCTTCTCTAATCTACCTGAAGAAAAAGGTAGCTGAGACCGAGCCCAGGGACACACCTTGATATCCAACCCAGCTACGATATCCAACCCCAGCTACAAAAAAATCCGTCAAAGGATAGGAGGGAGAAGGGGTGTGAAGGACAAAATGCAATCAGAGCATTTGATTCTTTTCCATCCACTCGTCACTGAATATCTTAGACAAATAACGGGTGCCATGGTCTGGCAAAAGGGTCACCAGCTGATCGTCTATTTTCAGGTTTTTCTTCGCATAATCAAGAGCCACATGCAAAACGGCACCCGAAGACCATCCCGCAAAAATCCCTTCCGTTCGGACCAATTTTCGAGCCATATGTGCCGCATCTTTATCCGAACAACTGAGCACCTCATCTATACATTCAGGGTTTAGATTATCCGGAATAAAATCACCTCCCATTCCTTCCAAACCGTATGGATTTATAGATTCCTCCGAATACTCGCCGCGCTCTACATACTCTTTGAAAATAGACCCTTTAGGATCAACACCTATGACCTGTACCTCTGGATTTTGTTCTTTGAGGTATCTACCCACCCCACAAAGAGTTCCTGCGGTACCTATACCACTTATAAAGTGGGTAATTTTTCCTTGGGTTTGCTCCCATATCTCGGGACCTGTGGAAATATAATGTGCTTTGGCATTGCTCAGGTTATCATATTGATTGAAAAGATATGAATTGGGATTTTCCTGGGCTATTTGATGTGCCTTGGACCAATAAGATTTCGGATCATCATGTGGAACATCATCCGGACAAACAATAACCTCAGCACCCAGGACCCGCAGCATATCTATTTTTTCCTGAGACTGCTTATCAGAAATCGTAAAAATACACCTATAACCCTTTACAGCCGCAACAAGGGCAATTCCAAATCCTGTATTTCCGGATGTACACTCAATCAGGGTGCTGCCTGGTTTGATTTTTCCTTCTCTCTCAGCGTCTTCCACCATCTGCCATGCAATTCTATCTTTGACAGAAAGTCCTGGATTGAAAGATTCCACCTTACACCATACTTCTCCCAAAATATCTCCAGCCAGGGAGTTGAGTTTGATGAGAGGTGTTCTTCCTATCGTTTCTAATATGTTGGAATAGGTTTCCAAAGATCTAGTCTAACACCTTAAGATCCTTCACATAAAAGACCTTGTGAAAAAGTCTATATGATCCAACGATGCCCGATACTTCTCCATCCTTTTGGAATTCTGCAGGTAAATTCTCAGGTAAAACAGCAGGCTCTCCAAAAGGATTTATCCCACCTCCTATCCTACCATCAGAAAGAAGAAAATGATAATTGTAATAGTTCTCATCACAAACCACGACAGTAAAATGAAGTCTGTGAATTTTCAAGGTATCCCCAACCGGTAAACTAAGAATTCGTATATCACGACTCACAGAACTTATCTCCTGACCTCGCACATCTATGTACTCATCCCGACCAAAATTGTATACATTATATGTCGTATCCGCTTCAAGAATAACCACCTCTTCCTCAGGATCTTCTCCCTCCACATATATACCTTCCTCAGGGGAAAATATATCCTCTCGGATGGCATGAAGAACAATCCTATAAAAAAACTCCCCAGGAACCAGATCCCACTTAACCCTTACAAACCAGTCTACCCGTTCTTCATCCGAAAGAGGTTCTTTCCGAGTGAACAAATGCTCTACATGAAAATCGCTAATGTTCTTGGGAACACGGACAGGGGCGGATTCATAGGTTTTTCCATCCAGGGTGACAGAAAGTTGGTATTTTTTTGCCTCTTCTATGGTTAATTCATCTGAAACCATAAAATAGTCGCTCGAGACTCCACCCGTGACCTCAGAAAAAATTTCTGTAAAAACAAGATCCGCCTTCCGATCCCGATTATCAGCATCGTAAACGCTGGCACGAGCATTGCGCTCCACATAGACCTGCCCCTGATCTACCACAATCACATTGGCAGGTATGTACCTAATCACGGAGACACGATTATTCGCCTCCTCCGGACTCAGAAAACCTACTACACCATATTTTAACCTATAATCTAAGCGTTCCGAAGAAACCACCTCCTTAAACCCACCAAAGCATCCTGAAGCTAAAACCACATAAGCCAAGGCAATCAAACATTGAATCGCAACCCCAGGACGAAAAACCCTCCCAAAACAAGCTCTTAATTTTCCTTCCATTTATCCTTTTTCTAACACAAAATAACAGACCTGCCCCACAGAACCAATACCCTACCCACGCAAGGTACATAATTTTGGGAACTAATGTACACCTTAACAAAAGCTCTCTTATATTCTTTCGCAGAAGAACACGAAAATAACTTCTGTTTTTCTATAAAAAATTTGAATCTTTGTGATAAGTCCAGACATTCTTATTGAGGCGATAATAAAGACTAAGATACTTGGAATAGGTTGTGGGAGGAAGAAATGCTTGGAAAGCAAAAAACGGTTTTCGGTGCTTTTGAAATGATTGAAAAGAGGATTGTTGTCTCCATACCTTGACTTATAAAATCCACAGTTCTTTTCGGAGTTTCCTCTCAGACAGATTATCCCTGACGGATCTGTTTTTAAAATTGCGCGATAAATTTCCACACACCTTGTTGTGGGAGTTATCACCCGATTCTCAAAGACCCGATAGTAGACATAGTTATCTTTGTTTTCACAGGATAGCATTTTTTTCTTCTCGGAAAGGAGAAGTAAAAACACTTTATCCTGATGGGCAACTTATAAGGGGTGAGCAGGAGGATGTATGGAAGAGTTTAGTTGATTTCATGAATCAGTTTGAATTTTCAGGGGAGGGGGGTAAATACTATCACGAAGGTATGTTCGGACACATAGGATATGAGGCAGTACAATATGTTGAGGACATAGTTTTACAGGGAAAGGAATCTTCTGTTCTCTCTTCCTTTCCCGACCTAGAATATGCCTTCTATCGTTTCGTGTTGGTGCTAGATCATACGGAGCAAAAGATGACACTTATAGAACACCATATAAACGGCACATCTGATGCAGAACTCAGCTCAGATAGAGTTCTCCGATTTCTTAAAGAACCCCCTCTTCCCCTGCATAAATTTCGAAAGATAGGTTCAGAGCTCTCCAATCTCAATGATGAGGGGTACAAAGATTTGGTGGAAAAGGGTAAATCTCATTGCCTTCGGGGCGATGTGTATCAGATTGTCTTATCCAGGAAGTTCTCCCAAGCTTATAAAGGAGATGCTTTTCAAGTATATAGGGCGCTCTCACATGTAAATCCAAGTCCGTATGGGTTCTATGTGGATCACATTTCCTACGAATTATTTGGTACCTCTCCCGAAACGCAACTCAGGGTTCTGGATGGGAAAGCCTATCTCTTTCCCATTGCAGGTACGTATCCTAAAAAACAAGATCTTCAAGAAAATAACGAACAGATCCAACAACTCATGGAAGACAAAAAAGAACACGCAGAACACGCTATGTTGGTAGATTTATCGCGTCACGATTTAAGTCGTCATGCCTTGGAGGTTCGGGTAGAAGAGTTTAAGCAGTTGGAAACTTTTTCTCATGTGCTGCACCTAGTCAGTCGGGTTTCAGGACGTTTGGAAAATCCGAGTTCCTCTCTTCCTTCACTTGCAGGTTCTACTTTTCCAGCAGGTACGTTAACAGGTGCTCCCAAACATCAGGCCATGAAGTTGATAGATCATTATGAAGGCGAAAGACGTGGATTTTATGGTGGTGCTATAGGTTTTTGGGGCGTCAAGGGAATCTTTGATCATGCCATCATTATCCGAAGCGTATATGCCACAGGGGGGTATCTTCACTATCAGGCCGGGGCAGGGATTGTAGCAGAGAGTTCCGCAGAATCAGAAAATCAAGAGGTTCACAACAAATTGAAGGCTATTCGGAAAGCGATCCAACACGGACATGAAAATACTTGTCATTGACAACTACGATTCATTTACCTACAACCTAGTTCAAATTTTTAGAGAGTTAGGAACCCAGGTTTCGGTCTTTCGCAATGATGTGATTCCTTTTGAAAAAATAAATAACTATGACAAAATAGTTCTCTCACCCGGTCCTGGCTTACCTGAAGACTCAGCTAAGCTTATGGATCTGGTGAAACAAGTCCATCGTCAAAAGCCTATTTTGGGGGTATGCCTGGGTCATCAGGCACTCATACGTGGTTTGGGAGGGGACTTGCACAATCTAAAACAGGTATGCCATGGCCTCAGCGTAAAGATTCGTCTTAAGGGTTCACATCCCTTCTTCAAAGGCTTTCCTTCAAAGATTTCTGTGGGATGCTACCATAGTTGGATTGCAACTGAATTGCCCAAAGGGACGCAATTATTAGCAGAAAATGAAGAAAAACATATCATGGCTGTATGTCATGAGGTCTATCCCTTCTTGGGCGTACAATTTCATCCAGAGTCTATACTAACACCCCATGGTTCCGATATGATTCGAAATTGGTTAAATGAAAGTAATTGACTTGTTGGAAAAACTTGTGGCACACGAGGTTCTCAGTTTTGAAGAGTCTTTTTTTCTCATGGAACGCATAGGTACAGGACATCTATCAGAGACCCAAATTGCTTTTCTCTTGGGATTATATCGTGTTCGTTTTCCCACGGTGGATGAGTTGAAAGGATTTGTAGAAGCCTTGTTATCACTTTGCCATCGCCTATCCTGGGAAGATGAAGAAAGTTTGGACGTATGTGGAACCGGAGGAGATGGAAAGAATACGTTTAATATCTCTACCCTATCTGCCCTAGTCGTATCCGCTTCAGGATACAAGGTGGTCAAGCATGGCAATTATGCACTAAGCTCAGCTTGTGGCTCTTCCGATGTATTAGAATATTTGGGTTATCGTTTTACCCATGAAGAAGATATATTGCGCAGGCAATATGAAAATTGCCATATCTGTTTTCTACACGCTCCCCTTTTTCATCCCGCCATGCGGTATGTGGCGCCGGTTAGGAAAAGCTTGGGAATGCCTACCTTGTTTAACTTTTTAGGTCCCCTTATCAATCCGGCACAACCTAAAAAACAATTGGTCGGCGTTAAAGATCTCTTTCTAGCACGTATCTACATGTACTTAGCACAAGAAAGAAAAAAAGATTTCTGGATCATACATAGTTTGGACGGATATGATGAGGTTTCACTCAGCGCTCCCTATGTGTTGTATCGGGTCAATAAAAGGTATGAGGTATCCTCGGGTGAAGGGCCCCATTTTCCAAACCTTCTTTCAACACAAGACCTATTAGGAGGTAATAACATTCCCGAAGCAGCAAAGATTTTTATTAAAATCCTATCCGGAGAAGGTACGGAGGCACAAAATCAGGTGGTCATTGTGAACTCGGCTTTGGCAATACGCCTGGCTTCAAAAGAACAGGTGGGTTGGGAAGAAGCTCTAAGTATAGCACGTGAAGTCCTTCTTTCGGGTGAAGCCAAGAAGAATTTCAAACGTTTACTCAATCTATCTAAACCATCTCAATCATGAAAAACCTCCTGAATGATATTATAATTCATAAAAAACAAGAGATAGCAAAAAAAGAAGCTCTAATCCCAATAAAAAAATGGGAAGAATCCCTTTTTTTCGAAACCCCTCCTCTTTCTTTAATCTCTTATTTGGGTCGGGAAGATAGTTTGGGTGTAATTGCAGAAATCAAACGTTCCTCTCCTTCCAGTACTCAGTTCAATACTTCCTTCTGCATAGAAGAATTAAGTATTCAGTACATGCAGGCAGGTGCCTCGGCCCTCTCCATACTGACAGATACACGTTTCTTTTCGGCTAAGAATGAAGACCTTGAAGTAGCACGGAAATACAACTACTGTCCCATTCTACGGAAAGATTTTATCCTGAATGAATACCAATTATTTGAAACCAAAGGAATAGGTGCAGATGTGGTTCTCTTGATAGCCGCATGCCTGGAAGTATCCACATGTAAAGCACTAACACAGCGCGCACATCAATTGGGATTAGAAGTTTTGTTGGAGGTGCATTCGGTGGAAGAAATAAATACACATGGGGATACAGGTATGGATTTGATAGGCGTCAATCATCGCAACCTGAATAGTTTGGAAATTTCTATGAAGAAATCAGAAGAATTGGTAAAATATCTCCCTAAAGGAATAATAGCTGTTGCAGAAAGTGGAATCTCCAGTCCAGAACAACTATGTTCTCTCCGAAAACTAGGATATCGCGGATTCCTCATAGGAACCCACTTCCTAAGACAAGAAAATCCAGGAAAGGCTTGCAAGGATTTCATCACACAAGCAAAAGACTTATGCAAATAAAAATCTGTGGGCTGAAATATCTCCAGAATATACAAGAAGTCGCAAAACTTCAGCCCGATATGATCGGTCTGATCTTCTATCCAGGTTCTCCTCGTTTTCTAAACACATCTAAAACAAATCTCTCTTCTCTTAAAAAAATACCTCCTACGGTAAAGAAAGTAGGCGTTTTTGTGAACCCTCCTTATGAAGAGGTAGAAGAAAAAGTGGACTCCGTGGGGCTGGACTATATCCAATTACATGGAAATGAATCCCCAACCTTTTGTGCCAGATTAAAAGAAGACCTACCCATTCAACTCATTAAAGCCTTGGGTATAGATGAAAAGATGAATTTTGAAATATGTAAATCCTTTGAACCCGTGGTGGATTATTTTCTCTTTGATACAAAAAGTCCAAAACACGGTGGGACAGGTATTGCCTATCCATGGGAATGGCTATCCCCCTACCCTATGTATTCGTCCAAACCCTTTGTGTTAAGCGGTGGGATAGATATTTCACTCCTTAAACAAAATATCTCCACTTGCAATCCTATTCCCTGGGCAATAGATCTAAGTAGTAAATTAGAAAGATCCGTGGGAAAAAAAGATCTATATAAAGTGGAAGAAATCATTTCTTATGTCAGAACCCTCTGATAACAAGTTTCCAGATGCCGTAGAGGGTTATTATGGATCCTTTGGAGGCGCCTATATTCCGGAAATCTTGGAAGAGAATATTCGGAATTTGAAGGAAAATTGGTCTTCCATTTGTCTTAGTAGCGATTTTGTAAAGGAATACGAATCGCTACTCAATCAATATGTGGGGCGTCCCACCCCCATGTACCATGCTAAGGGATTAAGCGAGCTCTACAAAACCCATATCTTTCTCAAACGCGAAGACCTATGCCACACCGGCGCACACAAAATAAACAACGCAACAGGACAAATCTTGCTTGCAGAAAAATTGAATAAAAAACGTATTGTGGCAGAGACGGGTGCAGGACAACATGGAATAGCTACTGCCTCAGTTTGTGCTATGAGGGGTCTTGAATGTGTAATTTATATGGGTGCAGAGGATATGATTCGGCAATCCCTGAATGTAAAAAGAATGTCCATGATGGGGGCAAAAGTAATCTCTGTGAACTCGGGTTCAAAAAGCCTAAAAGATGCCACTAATGAAGCACTTCGGGATTGGATAAATCATCCAAACGACACGCACTATGTTATAGGTTCTGTCGTGGGACCTGCACCCTATCCAGAAATGGTTGCTCATTTTCAATCGGTCATAGGGCATGAAATTCTTCGGCAGTTATCCCAGCCTCCTGATCACATGATTGCTTGCGTAGGCGGTGGAAGCAATGCTATTGGATCCTTCTACCCCTTTTTAAACAATCCTGAGGTACGACTCATAGGGGCAGAAGCCGCAGGAAAAGGGTTAAAAGATCCACAGACACCTGCCACACTTTCTAAAGGACAAGTAGGAGTCTTCCATGGAAGTCGAAGTTATATCCTGCAAAACCAACATGGTCAAATTCAATCCACACATAGCCTCTCAGCAGGCCTAGATTATCCCGGGGTAGGCCCCATCCATGCCTATTTGAAGGAAGAAGGCTTGGTCAATTACTTGTCAATCCAAAATCATGAAGCACTCGCAGCTGCCCGAATTCTGTGTAATAAAGAGGGTATTCTTCCTGCCCTGGAGAGTGCACACGCCTTGGCAGTCCTGGAAAAAGAATCTTTCAGTCCCACAGAAACTATTGTGATTTGTCTGAGTGGGAGAGGTGACAAAGATATGATGGCATACCAGAAGCATGGATTTTAAAGGATCCAGATCATGAGTCCACCCATCTCTTCTTGCCTAGCAGGGCGAAAAAAGAAATCTCTTTTAAGTTTCTATTTCACAGCAGGTTATCCCAAAATAGATTCTCTCCCTTTGATATTACATGCCATGGAGGAAGGAGGAGCAGATTTTGTGGAAGTGGGAATACCTTTTAGTGACCCCTTAGCAGATGGTCCTGTGATCCAGCAAAGCAATCAACAAGCCTTGAAAGCAGGACTTAATTTGGAAATCGTCTTCGGACAATTGAGGAAAATCCCCTCTCTTTCTATCCCCTTGGTATTGATGAGCTATTTAAATCCGCTAATCTCTTATGGTATGGAAAAATTGTCCCGACAGTGTGAAAGTTTGGGTATTAGAACCCTAATCATACCCGATTTACCTCCATGGATTTATGAAAAATCTTATCGTCCTATCTTTGAAAAATACGGAATTTCTCCTGTATTTATGATCTCTGAAAAAACCTCTGTGGAGAGGATAGAAAAAATATTGGATTTATCGGGTGAAGAAAGTTTTGTCTATGCCGTCTCCTCTTCCAGCACCACGGGAACTAAAACATGGACACTGAATAAAAAGTATTTCTCCCGTCTAAAAACCCTCAATCAACGATACCCTGTCATGGTTGGATTCAATCTCTCTTCTCCTCAAGATCTTAAAAAACTGGGTCAATACGTAAGTGGGGGGATTATTGGTAGTGCCTTGATAAGGTATCTAGGCACACCAGGTTGGGAACAGGGTCTATCCTCATTTGTGCAAGGCTTCAGACAATCTTCGGATTGAAATAAATCAGATGATTGTGTAGAGATTCAGTTGTAAAACCCCTTTCTGAGACTCTTTATCTGCTGATAGAGAATCTCAAACTCCCTGAAATTAAGGGTTTGGTCTCCGTCACTTTTGGATTTCTCAGGAATTTCATGCACCTCTATCATCAATCCATCGCATCCGCTCCCCACAGCTGCCATACACATCGTAGGAACAAATCTTCGGACCCCAATTCCATGGGATGGATCCACAAAAACAGGTAGATGACTTCGCTCCTTAAGATAAGGGACCGCATTTAAATCTAAAACATTCCTATATGCAGTTTCAAAAGTCCTGATACCCCGTTCACAGAGGATAATATTTTCATTGCCACCCGAAAAGATATATTCTGCAGAATATAAAAGCTCGTCCAGACTTCCACTCAGTCCCCTCTTGAGTAAAACAGGCTTATCCACCGAACCCATACAGTCCAGGAGAATGAAATTCTGAGAATTTCTTGCTCCGATCTGAAAAATATCCACATAAGGATACATCTCATCCAACTGAGACGGGTCCAATATCTCACTCACCACCAACATACCCATATCATGAACAATACGATGAAAAAATTTAAGCCCACTCAAACCCAATCCTCTAAAACTATAAGGTGAACTTCGGGGTTTGAAGGCACCTCCTCTCATAAGCTTAATTCCTTGTTTTCTCAGAAAGGCAGCCGTATTATGTACCTGCTTTTCACTCTCTATACTACAAGGTCCCGCGATGAGATGAAATTGTTCTTGACTTATACTTAGATTTTCTCCAACCTGTATGGAAGATGGACTTATTTTCCACTTGTGACTGACCAACTTATGTTTGTCGTTCACCCTGAATACATCCTCCACCCCAGCCCATTTTCCAATGTTTCTAATATCAAAGTCTTCCTGGGGTATGCATACCATATATTGACCTTCTTTGGTACGAACCAGTTTGACGGTACCCACGTTCTCCTTCACATAAGAACTCATAGATTCCAACTCCTGAGAAGTGATCTCCTTTTTCAGTTTGATGATCATAAGCTTTGATCTGAATTACCCCTCCCCATAGACCCTCATCCAGTACATCATGGTAGAAGTACTTTTCCCCCGAA
>JAPOQI010000005.1 GCA_026710765.1 Cytophagales bacterium
AGATAGCTACGGATCCTTTTGTGGGTAGATTATGCTTTTTTCGGGCCTATTCAGGGAGACTTTCTTCGGGTTCTTATGTATTAAATAATCGTACAGGGAGAAAGGAACGTATTTCTCGTCTGCTCCAAATGCATTCCAACAAACAAAATCCTTTATCCGAAGTGGTGGCAGGAGATATTGCCGCAGCGGTAGGATTTAAGGACATCAAAACAGGGGATACTCTCTCGGTTGAGGGAGATAAGATTAGCTATGAGTCCATGCGTTTTCCAGACCCTGTGATTGGGTACGCTATTGAACCCAAGGTGCAGGCAGATATGGATAAATTAGGCATTGCCTTGACGAAGCTCCTAGAGGAGGACCCTACCCTTCGGGTGGAAACGGAACCCGATACAGGTCAGACTATTCTCAGGGGGATGGGTGAGCTGCATCTGGAAATTATCTTGGACAGAATAAGACGAGAGTTTAAGGTGGAGGTGAATCAGGGTGCTCCGAGGGTCTCTTATAAGGAGGTTCTGACCAAATCTGTGGAACATAAAGAGTTATATAAAAAGCAAACGGGTGGACGGGGTAAGTTTGCGGATATTGTTTTTGAAATAGGTCCTTCGGATGATGATTTTGAGGGAGAGGGTTTACAATTTGTAAATCAAATTGTGGGGGGGGCTATTCCGAGAGAATTTATTCCTTCTGTGGAGAAAGGATTTAGGATGTCCATGCAGAATGGACCCCTAGCAGGTTATCCCCTGGATAGCATGAAGGTCCGACTTTTTCACGGATCTTTCCATGATGTGGATTCTGATTCACTCTCCTTTGAACTCGCAGCACAAGCTGGATTTAGAAATGCAGCCAAACAAGCATCTCCTATGTTGTTGGAGCCCATCATGGATGTGGAAGTGATTACGCCCGAGGAGTATACGGGTTCCGTGACGGGTGATCTAAACAAACGAAGAGGGGTTATGAAGAATATGGAGATGCGAGGAAATGTACAAGGGATCAGGGCAGATGTTCCGCTTGCGGCACTCTTTGGATATGTCACGGATCTGAGAACCATCAGTTCCGGACGAGCTTCAGCTACACTCACCTTCTCACATTATGCACACGTTCCCCAAAATATTGCTGAAGGTATCATAGATGAAACCAAGAAAGGAGGAAAATGATAGAAAAATGCAATCCCATCAAGATAACATGAAGTCCAAGCCCAAGCACATACATTTAGATCAATAAAAAAATCCTAATAATATGTCACGAAAAGTACGAATAAAGCTGAGATCTCACGATTACAGGTTGTTAGATAGATCCTCAGAGAATATTGTTAAGGCGGTCAAGACCACTGGAGCTGTTGTAAGTGGTCCGATTCCTCTTCCCACTCGGAAAGAAGTTTTTACGGTTTTGCGTTCCCCTCATGTGAATAAAAAATCTAGGGAGCAATTTCAACTTCCTGTGTACAAACGGTTGATAGATATATACTCTGATTCTAGTGATCCCATTACGGCGCTGACGAAATTAGATCTTCCATCAGGCGTGGATGTGGATGTAAAGACCTAGGGATTTGCTTTTGTTCTTTACCGAATGAATGATTAACTTTGTATGTTTTTGTGTGAATTAAGATAGATCTGAGATTATGCTAAGAGGTATTATAGGGAGAAAGGTTGGGATGACTTCCCTGTATCTGGATTCGGGTGAGGCACACGCTTGTACCCTGGTAGAGGCAGGTCCTTGTTGGGTTACACAAGTTAAACGTGCGGATAAGGAGGGCTATGATGCGGTACAACTATCTTTTGATCCCACGAAAAAAAGAAAATCAACCCCCAAACCGTTGGCAGGACATTTTGCTCGGGCAGATGTTTCTTTGTGTAGGAAGGTGGTTGAATTTCGGGGACCCTGTGAAGGAGAAGAAAAAGAAATTCGGGTACAGGATGTGTTTAAAGAAAATGATTTGGTTTCGGTCAGGGGGATTTCTAAGGGCAAAGGATTTCAAGGGGTCGTGAAGAGACATAATTTTGCTGGGGTAGGAGAAGCTACCCATGGACAGCATAATCGGCTCAGGGCACCTGGGTCTATTGGAGGTTGTTCCTATCCTGCACGAGTCTTCAAAGGACTCAAAATGGCAGGACGAATGGGTGGAAAAAGGGTCACGGTGAGGAAACTTCACGTCTTGAGGGTCCTCCCCGAGAAGAATTTACTGATCGTTAAGGGTTCTGTTCCAGGGGCCAAGAATGGGTATCTTGTTTTGGAGAAAGCATGAAGCTTGAAATATTAAACGGAACAGGGGAAAAAACAGGGCGCACGGTGAAAATACCCGATCTCCTCCTGGAAGAAAAAAAACAAGAGTCGTCCGCACATCATGTGGTTTATTTGGAAATAAAACGTTATCAGGCTGCCCAACGTAGTGGAAATCATAAGGTGAAGGAACGAGGAGAAATAAGGGGGTCTACTCGGAAAATACGAAAACAAAAGGGAACCGGTGCAGCCCGAGCAGGCTCCATCAAATCACCCCTATTCAGAGGAGGAGGAACTATCTTTGGACCCCGTTCCAATAGAAATTATAACTTATCCCTAAATAAGAAGGTGAGAAGACAAGCCCGTCGAATCATTTTTACCCATCTTCTTAAAGAAAAAAGGGTCCTGGTGGTGGAACCCGTTGACTTTGAAAAACCCAATACCAAATCTTATGTTGATTTTTTAGCTAAATTGGGAATTCGGGAGAAAAAGAAAAATTCCTTG
>JAPOQI010000063.1 GCA_026710765.1 Cytophagales bacterium
CATTGTGAAGATACCCATGACCTGGGCAGGCATTCAAGCGATTAAGACCCTCTCATCCGAAGGGATACGAACCAATTGCACCTTGGTATTCAATCTGAATCAAGCTACGTTGAGTGCGAAGGTAGGTGCCACTTATGTTTCTCCTTTTCTGGGTAGGTTGGATAGTATCGGACCTGCTGGGGGTGCGAGTTTATTTCTTCAACAATTGATAGATGCTTTCTGCAATTATGATTTTGAGACCAAGATTTTGGGTGCATCTATCCGCACCTTGATGCACTTTTCGGAATGTATAGAACTGGGCGTGGATACTGTGACGTGTGGTCTCCCTATCTTGAAATCTCTGATCCGACATCCTTTGACAGATGAGGGTCTGGCAAAATTTTCTCGGGATTATCAACAAGCTCGAAAAAGAAATTAGTTCATCTACCTTCTTTATTGTCAAGGTTAGGAGCAGCAGTAAGATTCCTGATTTTTTTCAGGTACGGGATCAAAATTTTGTCTTACAAGGGTATTATAGGTTGGACCGTCCTTTTAAGGATTATAAAAAATTTTCTTTGGAGGGAAAAGAAGATGCTTTTCTTGAATTCTTGTCAAAAACCCCATTTGGGGTATTGAAGCGATTGGCTTTGTGAGTTCTCAAGACAACATGGTGGCTTCTGTCTCTAATTTGGATGTCATACAGGGACAAGAAACCATTCTCCACAATGTGAATTTTAATATTCGCAAAGGAGAGTTTGTATATTTGGTAGGTAAGACGGGGAGTGGAAAGAGTTCTTTACTCAGGATCTTATATGTAGATCTTCCCTTTCAACAAGGTCATGTTCAACTGGCAAACTATAAATTGGAACGAATAGCTCGTAAAGAGATTCCCTTTCTTCGTCGTAAGGTGAGCGTTGTTTTTCAAGATTTTCAACTTCTATATGATAGAACGGTTATGGAAAATCTGTTATTTGTTTTAGAAGCTACGGGTTGGAAAAAACGACCTCAGATTAGAAAACGAATTTCGGAAGTACTTTGGCAAGTTGGGTTGGCATCTGCGGAAAACAAGATGCCCCATCAACTCTCTGGGGGAGAACAACAACGGGTATGTATTGCCCGAGCCCTCCTAAATGAACCCCTTTTGTTATTAGCTGATGAACCTACGGGTAATTTGGATCCTGAGGTGGCAGAAGAAATATTGCAGGTCTTTGTAGAAATACACCACTCAGGTACTGCGGTCCTCATGGCTACACACAATTATGCCTTCTTACAAAAATATCCCTTTCGCGTAATGGAGTGTAGAGATGGGCTCCTGAGCGATTTGGGTATTCTTCAAAATTCCTAGGTTGTGCTGCGTGCGAGGGATTATGGAAAAGAGCTTGCTCGAGCGATAGGGGATACATATCCTTCAAGGGAGGCCCAGAGCATTGCGAATTGGGTTTTGGAGGATCTCTTCAATATTCCACCTCATCGTTTTCATGAAAGGATTAGTTTTTCTGAGGTTCAGCGTCTTCGTTGGGATGACATCATTGTTCGTCTCCTTGCCCATGAACCTATACAATATATTCTAGGTTATACCTGGTTTTATGGAAGATGTTTTGAGGTGGATCCTCGTGTACTGATTCCTCGTCCTGAGACGGAAGATTTATGTAGGGCAATTTTGACTAGGGATGGGGGTTTTTCGGAGAATTGCAAGGTTTGGGAAATAGGTACGGGTTCGGGTGCCATCGCCTTGACCATGTCGTCTGAGCGATCAGATTGGCAAATCCTGGCCACGGATATTTCTTCGGATGCCCTTAGGGTAGCTCGAAAAAATCAGCTTAGATATCCCGAGACCCATTCTGTACAATTTGCACACCATGATATACGTGTTATGAATGATGGGGTGAGCACCTTTTTCTATGGGGATGGTTTTGATATTATGCTAAGCAATCCGCCTTATGTCCCGTTTTCTGAGCGGATTCCGGAACGGGTGAGAAAATACGAACCTGGGATTGCACTTTATGTGCCGGATTCACATCCTCTTTGCTTTTACGAGGAGATTCTTAGATACAGAGATTATTTGCGACCTAATGGTATGGTCTGCGTGGAAATTCATAATAGATATGCGAATGAGGTGGCAGGTCTTTTTTCTCAGAAGAATCTGGGTGTTGAGATTCATCAAGATCTCCACGGTAGAGATCGGATTCTTATAGCCAGGAATTTAGTCTAAGAAGTGTTGTTCTTTTTAGAAGAGCCATAACTCAAGTCCCACAGAGGAACCCATTGCCCTTGGACTTTGTTCTCCTTGGAATAGGGGAGAGAAATGTTGTTCAAAAACAAGAGATAAGAAGTCGGATCCAAGTTTTAAATATGTGCCATAGGGATATCTAAATGCACGACGATCTCGGACACTAAGGGATCGGGAAACATTTTCGTTTGGGGTATAGTTAACTTGACTAAGATCTCTAAGGGTGCGTCCTGCAAACCCACCCAATTCCATGTTGATATCTTTAAAAAATCCAAAGTTACCCTCAGATTTAAAAAACTTGTTTCGGAGTCCGATAGAAATTTCCAAGCTCCTCACACTGTACTGAGACTCTAGGTCTTTCACATCTTCTACCTCCACTTGAAAGACTTCCGAGGCAGGTACAATTTTTGTGTAATCATCTTCTTTTGAGAGGGTAATATTATTTCTAAAATTGAAGCGACGATTATATATTCCACCCCCCACCCTAAGATTTAGATTTTCTAGCCGAGAAATAATGGGAATCTCAAAGCCTAAGCTAAAATTCCATCTTGAGGAAGGAAAATGGTGTATGGCAAGCTCCTCAGATGCCTGTGAAAGCAGATTCCATCCCCAGCCGAAGCCGAATCCAAACCCATTTGAAAAATCAGGAGCATCCCTTTTTCCTCCCCTCCGGATCTCTATATTAGGATCCAGTTCAATAGGTTCATCCTGCCCGAACAGGGGAATGGCATAGCTTAAGCTTGCCATGCATGTGAAAAGCAGAGAAGGGAAAAAAGAATTCATCAAGGGAGTCTATATACTTAAAATTGGGAGGAGGTATTAAAAACTCTGATATATCAACTAAAATCCGATGTGGATGCCGGCTGTAGAAAAAGTGGTTCTTAGTCCAAGGGGTCCTTTTTCGGGTCCGAAAAGGGGAGAAAGAGGCATCCTATAAAAGATACTTATGAAGGCATAACCTAACTTGACCTGAATTCCATAAGGGTATTTGGAACTATAATAGTCCTGTGAGACCGTCCTTTTTACAGGAATACCCTCTATACTCTCATAGTGAAATGTGGTTCTGCTTTCAAGCAGACGACCTACGAAGGCACCTAGTCCGATGAAGAACATATCTCCTCCCGAGAAAATACTACGTGCATATTGCAATTCTCCCATAAGACAAAGGGTGCGGAGTTGATAGCTGGAACTTTCTACACGTTCTAATCCCCCTTCTACAAGGTCTCTAACAGGACTCAGATAAATTTTTCCATCTCGGCTAGATAGGGTAAATTCTTCCTTGAATCGGAAATTCCTACTTGCCAACTCCACAGAGGGTGCCAGGGTAAATCCTTCATATTTGGAAATGGGAATCACCCAAGCTAAACCCCCATCATAAGATAGGGATGGAAATACACTAGTAGACAATTCAGGCGGATGTGCCAAAAGAGTATTCCAACCCAAACGAAAATAAGGACGAAGAGGGGATGAAGAGAATACATCTTCCCTTGTTCTCTGATCTTTTTCTTGTTTCTGCGCATAAAGACCTTCTGTCCAGACGGAACAAAAACAAAGAAATACGCATATCAGGCTGGGGTACATTTTTGATCTTAGACTAATCTAACTTTTTTTAATTTCTGCACCTCCCCAAGTTATAGATTTTGGGAATAATATCTTGTGTTTCACAGAGGAGTTCATAATTTTACTTCGGGATTTTCTTTGCTTTTCTCGCAAAATTTATATACATTGGATGGCAGGGTGTGTGCGGATTCTGAACTGGGGCCGTCCAGGAATTGACGGTGGGTAGGGTTTCTGCTGGCATGCAGGTCTTGGGTGATAGACCTTAAAAAGACACTCATATAAAAATAAGAGGCGAATATAATTACGCTGTAGCTGCTTGATCTAGGATCAAGCATGTTACTGTCCTGGAAGGCTAGAATATCCTGTGCTTCCTTCTGATGGGCATCGCAAAGACGGGATAGGCTGAGCGAGCGGCATCTTGTTGGGTCTTATTTTTTCTGCCAAGAGGGAAAATGTTTTGGAATGTACTTCTTCCTATTTTCCTTTAATATTTGGAGTACTAAGCATGTAGAAAGCATTTGCGTTGCCTGTCCGGACGAGGGTTCGATTCCCTCCGGCTCCACAACTCCACCTCAGGCGGAGCTATTTGTTGTCTTGATAAATCCCATGTTTTCGTATGTATTGTAGGGTACCTTCAGGGAGTCCCTTGGGAGAAACATGTGGATCACGGAGTTGTTTTCTGATCTCGGAAGAAGAAAAGGGATAGTGCGGACCCTTGATAAGTTCAACCCCCGACCCTAAAGGAAAAGATAAAGAGGTCAAGGATTCAGCGCGGGGGTAGATCAGCATGTGAACCAGAGAACGGAGTTTCTTAGCATGTTTCCATGAAGGAAGATAGGCATATTGATCTTCACCAAGGAGTAGGTAGAAATGTGTTTTTGGTCTTTGGGAGATGATGTGGGAGAGGCTATGGAAGGTATAATGGGGTGGGGTTAAGGACATTTCTGTTTTGTTGATCCCAAGTGTGGGATATTTTTTTAGGGCTATTTCTAGGAGTCGGAGTCTGTGTAGGGTCGGTCTTGGGTTTTGTTGCAGCTTGGATGGATTTTGGGGGGTCAAGACGAATTCTACTTCTTGGACATGACCCTGTTCTATGGTACGGAGGGCAAGCTGAATATGTCCCATGTGTATGGGGTCAAAGGACCCGAAGAACAGGGCTATGCGGGACATTCTTAATTCTATGGGTTCTAGGGTGAGGGATTCAGACCTAGAAAACGAGCAACAGATTCTATCAATCTTTTTTGGGTAGTGCCTAGATCATCGTTGACTATAATTTCATCAAAGGAGTCTTTTTTAGAGAGTTCCCATTCAACCCGATTTATACGTTCTTTGAGGGATTTAGGACTATGTATATTTCGGGTTTCCAGACGTTGGATTAAGACCTTCTTAGGATTGGAGAGACTAATGAAATAACTTCGGCATGTGTTTTTAAAACGGTTTTTGAGCCTCAGACTACCTTTGACATCTATGTCGAATAGGATGTGTTTTTGGGTTTTGCGTAGATTTTCTATTTGGGTCCAGAGGGTGCCGTAGCGTATGCCTGGATAGACCTCTTCCCATTCTAAAAAAGCATCTTCGTGAATCTTGTTTTCAAAATCTTTTAGGCTCAGGAAGAAATAATCAATTCCTTCCCGTTCATTGGGACGTGGTTTTCGCGTGGTTGCGGATATTGAGAACCCCAAAATTTTACCCAAGGAGGAGTTTAAAAGGTGCTTCATCAGGGTGGTTTTCCCTGTCCCTGAGGGACCCGACAAAATCACAACTTTTTGTTCAAAGGAAATAGACACGTTTAATCACAACATGGTTTGTACGAATACTATGGTCTGAATATATACAATACAGACCATAGTGGCTTCGTTTTTTGTCTACTTGCCTTAGTAAATGGTGACATATTTATAGGTCCTCGGGTAATTTTCTAGTCTTTTCGTGATGAGTCTATATTTTCTATTTTTGTTTTCTCCTGAGAATCATTACCTTGTCCTTCCATAAGGATGGGGGTTCTTAGCTCAGTTGGTTCAGAGCACCTGCCTTACAAGCAGGGGGTCGTAGGTTCGAATCCTACAGGACCCACTCTTCCCTTTTTTTTCTATGGCTTTCCTTTTCGGCTTATGGGACCCTGTTGGGGGTCCTGTTTTGCTGTTATTTTTCTCTTCGGGACCCTTATTTGTTTTTCTTGTCAGGAAAATCCGGATAGGGGTTTGGTTTCTTCTTTGGAAGAGGAAAAGATCCCTGATAAGCTGAGTGATATTCTCCGTGATTCCATCACGGTATTGAGCGTTAGAATATTTGTTGTTAGGAAGAGTTTCAGTGAAAATCGTTATGCTACCCGAGTCAATGAAAAAGAACTTGTGAAGGTATTTGGGTCTTTTGATAGGAAGTCCATCAACCCCATACTTCTTCAAATGGGTATTACCTTTGTTATGGGTCGTATAGAGATAATCAATGTAGAGTTGGGTGAACGATGGAAATCCTTAGCCCGTCCGTGGGGCGATTTCTTTTTTGGAACCCAGGGTGGGGAGAAATGTAATTTGCCCGACAACGATAGCTATACCTTTTTACAATTAGACGATCTAGGAAATCCTATTATGTTTAGGGGTAGGCGAAAACATGTTTTATATCATTGCAATGAGTTTAGAATTCTTCTTATGAGAAATGCCCATGAATTTGATGAACGTGTTGGACGGGGAAGTGGATATACCTGTTGTGGGGATCTCAAACGTGCCATAATTTTGGATGATTTGACCTCTAGAAATAGAATAGCACATCAAATAGGTCATGTACTGGGATTGGTACATCCAAGTTCTGCGGAGAAATCTTGTTATCCGGAACTTGGAGAACATCGTCTCATGTCTTCAGCCCCCACAGCTAAATCGGTTTTTCTTGAAAGATGTGAGAGCCTGGGTGCCCTTCGGACCCTCGTAAAGCATAGAAAATGGAGGGGTACAGGGCAAAATTATTTTAGAAAACTACCCTGGAGAGAAAATTCTGATTTGGTACCCAACCTACGGGAAGTAGCCAAGGGATGGCAAAATATGACAATCTATTTGGAAGAATATACAAGTCAAGATTATATCGTTCCGTCTGATCCCGAACCTAGACTATAATCCCTCATATGCCCCAATATCCGGAAAATCACCCCGAATATTCCCATCCAGGTCCATGGACAAATCCGTTTTTTCTGCCCGATCCCGTAGCGGAGAATCAAGATCCAGGGTATAGTCATGGTTTTCAACATCCGAAAACTGAGGAAAAGCTGTTTCCTCACTAGTTAAATTTGTTTTGTGATGCAGGGAAGAGGGATAGTCCCGAAGAAGGGAGTACCTTACCCGAACCGTTGAAGAAGAATTCATCGTTTTGATGGAAATATTCTCTCCCCTCGGACCCCAAAGAATACTATTAAGAATCTCTAAGTGGAGTACATTCTTGTCTTTTGAATCCTCAGTATGATCTAAAAAGGAATAGGAAGAATGATATCTGGGAAATATGCTGGGATAATTTGTGAAGGTACAATGGAGATAATTGTAGGTTCCGCCATTTA
>JAPOQI010000128.1 GCA_026710765.1 Cytophagales bacterium
AAGGCAGAAAAAGGATCTTCTTCGGAAGATTTACGAATCTTCTCCTCCCCCGTATCAGGATGAGTACCCTTCACAGGTGGAAGATCTAAAGGAGAAGGAAGAAAGGAACAAACCGCATCCAAAAGTGCCTGTACGCCCTTGTTCTTGAAAGAAGACCCGCATAAGACGGGGGTGAAATTCATCTCTATCACCGCCTTTCTAATAATAGACCTCATTTCATCTTCTGTTAAGGAATCTTCATCCTCAAAAAATTTCTCCAACAGGGCTTCATCGTAAGAAGCAACCGCTTCTACCAATTTTTGTCGCCACTCCCGCACAGATTCTTTTAGATCTTCAGGAATATCAATCAATTCATAGGTCATACCCTGGGTGGTATCATCCCAAACTATGGCCTTTTTAGAGATCAAATCCACCACTCCCCGAAAACCTTCCTCCGCACCGATAGGGATTTGAATAGGCAAGGGATTAGCCCCCAATCTATCCTTTATCTCTTCCACAACCCTAAAGAAATTTGCCCCTGCCCGATCCATTTTATTTACAAAACAAATCCGAGGCACATGGTATTTATCAGCCTGTCTCCAAACCGTTTCAGACTGGGGTTCCACACCCGCTACTGCACAAAAAAGAGCAATAGCCCCATCCAAAACCCTAAGTGAACGTTCCACCTCAACCGTGAAATCTACATGGCCAGGTGTATCAATAATATTAATCCTGAATTTCTTGGTATTTGAATCAGACTTTCCTTGTTCTGTGGGATAATTCCAAAAAGTGGTTGTTGCGGCAGAGGTGATGGTAATTCCTCTTTCTTGTTCTTGTTCCATCCAGTCCATGGTGGCACTGCCTTCGTGGACTTCACCTATTCTATGATTGATTCCCGTATAATATAAGACGCGTTCAGTGGTCGTGGTTTTGCCTGCATCAATATGTGCCATGATGCCTATGTTTCTGAGATATTGTAGGTCCTTTTTAGACATTCCTTTGATACTAAGAGATCATTTTTAAAATCATATTTCAGAATCTGAAATGAGAAAAGGCCTTGTTTGCTTCTGCCATTCTACGGGTATCTTCTTTTCGTTTGACTGCTCCACCTTCTCCTTTTTCGGCTGCCAGAATTTCGTGGGCTAGTCGTTCGCTCATGGTTCGTTCGCTACGTTGCCGTGCATATCGGATGAGCCATTTCATACCCAGGGATAATCTTCGTTCCTGAGAGAGTTCCACGGGGACCTGAAAAGTAGCCCCCCCTACCCGACGACTCTTCACCTCCACCACAGGCATAACCCGTTCCAAGGCACGTTTCCAGATAGACAAGCCATCTTTCTCATTTTCTCCCTGATAGCTTTTCTTCACCTGTTCAATGGCTTTATAGAAAACCGTATATGCCAGATTTTTTTTTCCATTAGACATGATATTGTTCACAAATCGGGTGACTAGGGTATCGGAGAACTTGGGATCTGGCAAATAGGTAGGGCGTTTAAATTTTGGCTTTCTCATGGTCTATTTGAATCAGGATTAGGATGTTGATTTTTCTGGC
>JAPOQI010000004.1 GCA_026710765.1 Cytophagales bacterium
GCCTTGCAGATGAAAGAAATCTCAGATGAAAGCGTCCACTTGATTATAAGCTCCCCACCCTATTGGAATATAAAAGATTATGGCAATGCCCAGCAAATTGGATATCATGACACATATGAGGCTTATTTAGATCGTTTAAGTTCTGTGTGGTCGGAGTGCGTACGGGTCTTGCATGATGGGTGTAGGATGTGCATAAACATAGGTGATCAGTACACGCGGGCGAAAACCCATGGGAGATATCGGGTTCTTCCGATTAGAACTATGATTGTAGAAAAATGTCAGGCTTTGGGGTTGGATTATATGGGTGCGATCGTTTGGCAAAAGGTTGCCACCATGCACACTTCTGGGGGAGCTATCATCATGGGTAGCTATCCTTACCCGAGAAATGGCATCGTAAAATTAGACTATGAATGGATTTTATTGTTCAAAAAACTAGGCAAGAGTCCGATGCCTAGTCCAGAACAAAAGGAACAGGCTAAACTTTCTTCTGAAGAGTGGAATAAATATTTTTCAGGACATTGGAATTTTTCCGGCGTACATCAAAAAGGACATATTGCCATGTTTCCCAAAGAACTACCCCATAGGTTAATTAAAATGTTTTCCTTTCCACACGAACTCGTATTAGATCCCTTCTTAGGAAGCGGTACAACCATGTTGGCAGCCAAAGAATTGAATAGAAATTCCATAGGCTATGAGATTAATCCCGATTTTCTACCTATTATTGAGAAGAAAGTTGGTATTAAACAAAAGGATGTCTTCACAGACAGCAAAATAAATGTGTAATTGACATGAGCATCCTAAGGAAATACAGGAAATTATAGAAGAAGAATCTGATAGGACTTAGAAAAAGTAAACCCCAAGATTATGAGACCCAAGGTAGGAGATAAAGCCCCCAATTTTAAGGCCCGAATTCAAACGGGTCAGGAGATTCAATTAGAAGATTATCTAGGTAAGAAGGTCCTGCTGTACTTCTATCCCAAAGATCAAACACCAGGTTGTACCAAACAAGCCTGTCATTTAAGAGATCATTATGAAAAACTGAAAGAGAAGAACTATGTTGTTCTGGGTGTGTCTAAGGATTCCGAATCCTCCCATCAACGATTTATTGAAAAAGAATCATTACCCTTTGATCTTATTGCAGATACAGATAAAAGCTTGCACGAAAGCTATGGAACTTGGGTAGAAAAGAAAAACTATGGAAAGGCCTACATGGGTACGGATCGGGTTTCTTTCGTGATAGACGAGAAGGGATATATTGAAAAGCGAATAGATAGGGTAAAGACATCTGAGCATCTGAGTCAGATTTTCTCAGAAGAAGATCTAAGTTGAAAAAAAACCAATGAGTAGATTTTCTACGGAAGATCTAAAAGAATTGGCTAAGCAGGTACGGCGGGATGTCGTCCGTATGGTACATCAGGCGGGTTCGGGACATCCTGGTGGTTCTTTGGGTTGTGCTGATTTGTTGGTTGCCTTATATTTTCGGGTGATGAAACATAATTCTCGCTTTTCCTTGGAAGGTGAAGGAGAGGATATTTTTTATTTGTCCAACGGACATATTTCACCTTTGTGGTATAGTGTCTTGGCAAGGTCGGGTTATTTTCCCTTGTCCGAATTGAAAACTTTTCGTCAGATAAACTCCCGATTGCAAGGACATCCCGGAACCCTAGAAGGATTGCCAGGGATACGGGTTGCTTCCGGCTCCCTCGGACAAGGACTCTCTGTTGCCATTGGAACAGCCCAGGCTAAGAAGCTCAAAAAAGACCCCCAACACGTCTACGTCCTCATGGGGGACGGAGAACAACAAGAAGGACAAATTTGGGAAGCCGCCATGTATGCAGCTCATCATAAGGTTGATAACCTACTGGCTATCGTAGATTATAATGGACAGCAAATTGATGGACACGTGAAGGAGGTCATGTCTTTGGGATCGCTCAAGAAAAAATATGAGGCCTTTGGATGGCAGGTGATGGAGGTGGATGGAAACCATATGGGATCCCTATTAAAGACCCTGGAAAATGCAAAAGATTTGATGGGTAAAAAAGAACCCGTATTCCTACTCATGCATACCAAAATGGGTTGTGGTGTAGATTTTATGGAAAATAACTATCGTTGGCATGGCATCGCACCCAATAAAGAACAATTTGATCGTGCCATAGCACAGCTCCCCATAACTCCCCATGGAGATTATTGAAACCCCTCCATACCCTTGACCTAATGGTAAATTTATGCAAAGCACAATAAAGAATCGGACCATCTTTTGTAGAGATAACATAGAGGTGATGCGGGGAATGGATAGCAATAGCGTAGATCTGATCTACTTAGATCCCCCATTTAATAAGAATAAGATGTTTTGTGCACCCCTAGGTTCCTATGCGGAGGGGGCAAGTTTCAAAGATTATTGGGGTGAAGAGGATGTGAAGGACCAGGAGATAAAATTCTTGGCAGGGGCGAATTATGCCTCATATGCTTTTCTGACAGATGTAGAGACCATGGGTAGGAAGGGCGCCAAGTACTATTTACTATATATGGGAATTCGCCTCATGGAGATGCATCGGATATTGAAGCCCACGGGCAGCATCTATTTACACTGTGATCCCACCATGAGTCATTATCTTAAAGTCCTCATGGATTCCATTTTTGGGGAAGATAATTTTAAGAATGAAATTGTGTGGTGGTATAAAGGAACAGGGGCACCTAAGAAGTCTTTTTCTTCCAAACATGATATCATTTTCTTTTATACAAAGACCCAGGATTCTTATTTCAATCCCATCCAAATTCCAGCTAAGAAGGTTTCAGGTTGGACAGGAAAGAATACCAAGAATTGCGATTCTGTGTGGGAAATAAATACGGTCTTTCAATCCCAAGAGCGGAAAACCACCCATGGCTATCCTACCCAAAAGCCCTTGAAATTATTAAAACGTATTATCCAAGCCAGCAGTCAAGAAGGAGATATCGTCTTGGACCCCTTTTGTGGCTGTGCTACGAGTTGTGTGGCAGCCGAGAATTTGAAACGAAAATGGATCGGCATAGATATATCTGATATGCCATATAAACTCGTGAAGGAGAGATTGAATAAGCAACAAGAAGACAAAGGAGCTGAGTTCTTTAAAGAAGAAATACATTTCTGTGACGCAGCCCCAATACGAACAGACCCAGTCCAAACCCGAGAATTTTCCACCCTACAAGATCGGGAAAGGGTATATAAGTAAGGGAATAAGGATGGTGTTTGGTATTGAGAATTGAACTATCTTTCTTTGAAAGTGGGTGTATAATTTTTGGGGATTATATACTTCTTGAATCAATTCTTTTGAAAGCATTGCGTCTCCTCGTAAATTGAGCTCTTAATACCCCTACGGTGTCTCGGGTTATCCGACCCTCGTTCACTAATGTCTCCCAAAGGAAATTCATATCCCTGTCCCCCTTAATTTGATTACAGGGACCGCATAATAATTGGCGATTAGATTCATCGTCAGATCCGCCTCGGGACTTCGGTGCAATGTGATCCAATTGAAATTCATACTTGTTTCTCGTGATCTCACAGCCCATACATTTCATATTCTGATCTTGAAATAACAAATCCTTCAATGCTATCTCATCTCCTTTATTCAGGGGTTTCCTTTTCTTTCCTTTATCCCTTATCTCATTTATTTTCCCCTGAGTGAGAAATCTCTGTTCATAATCTTCTTCTTCCTTGTCTGAGGCAAACTCCCGTACGGGAAAATCTTCTTCCTTGTCTATAAGGAAAATCGGAGGGGGTGCCTTCCCCTCGTGAAGAATACTATCCCGCTTATGAAGCCGATAGTAGTTCATGTAAAACGAAAGCTCAGATCGGTCTATTCCTACCCACCTCCTACCCAAATTCTCGGCTGCCACGCAGGTAGTAGCACAGCCACAGAAAGGGTCCAGTACCCAGTCCCCTTTATTTGACGACGCTTTGATTATACGTTCTAATAATTTTAGGGGTTTCTGCGTGGGATAACCCATGTTTTCCTTTTTAATCCTTCCCACAGGGGAAAACTTTGACCACCAATTCTCAGGGATCTTTCCTTTTTTCGCATACTCTTTTTGAGTCTCTTTAGTTACCCCTTCTCCGAATCCCCCTATATGAGGGCCTCCATCTTTGTGGGGTACTCTTATCTTATCTTGATTAAAAACCCATTTCTCACCTTTGTTGTACCAAAATATATTGTCTGATTTTCTACTAAATTGACGCATAGCTGAGGAACCTGGGCCTGTATAACACCATAGAATCTCATTTCAATTCAATCAGACGGATAGCCATAAAAATCAAATAGAAATACCCCCCAGATTCAGTATGCCCCCGAACCCCACCTAAATATGGGATCAGTGAAGGCACATTTTTATCTATTTCAATGTACTATTCATTATTTATATCTGATTCCTTCCAAATATCTTTAAAAGAGGGGCAATCTTTAAAAATCTCTTCAAAGTCCTTATCTGGGAACTCCCCCTGCTTTTGTCGCCCAAAGAACCATTCCTTAATCTCTTGGATCTTATCCGGATTTTTCCCAATAAAAGTATCTCTCTTATTCCATGGTGGATCCAGGTATATCAGGTCAACACACTCCGAGTTCATTTCCCGCAGGACATCAAGGTTATCCCAGTGAAAAATAGCGTTTGATTTGAAATTTGCGCCCATTACGTACCCCGAGGTCTATGCGTCTGCGATGAGGCGATTGTATGTCAATCGTTTTCCAACGACGGACTTGGATAGTGATTCAATTCTATCCATTGTATCTACCCAACAAGAACCCTCATTCAGGCGGAACGTGAACTCGTTGATGTATCTGTCAACGTGCTTCTTACTGAAGTGGTGGTACGTTCCGTAGTACCCTCGTTTCAGCAAAGCCCAAACGCTCTCAATTCCATTTGTGCTTGCCATCTCATTAACATACTGAGAGATGCTGTGATTTACATGAATTTTCTGATATCCCTCCACAGGACGATAGAATAATGCTTCGTCAGTAGACAACGTAGACCCCTGAGCCACATTTGCATCCAGGTACTCCTGTATCGCTTTGTGGTTCAAAGTACCCATCGCTTTGGCTCCGTACCCTTCCCCCTCGCTCTTTCAAGCCCACAACGGCTACCTTGGTCTTTGTACTGCGTCCCTGCGTCCCATCTGTTCTATTACTCATATGCTTATTTGCTTCTATTCCACCGATATACGTTTCGTCTGCCTCAACAATTCCGCTCAAAAGGAAGGAGTTGTCTTGGGTGCAAGCCTCCCTGATTCTGTGTTGCATGAACCAAGCGGTTTTCTGGGTCACCCCAAGCTCTTTAGCCAACTGAATGCTACTTATCCCTTTCCTGCCTGTCAAAGTGGCATAAAATGCTGCAAGCCATACCCTCAAATCCAGATTTGAATTTTCAAAGATCGTACCCACTTTGATTGAAAATGGGGTTCTGCATGTGTTGCAAAAGTACCCTTTGCGCTCAGGTCTGGGGGTGCTATGCGTACCCCTGCATCTGGGGCATCTGGGAGTGCCACCCCACAATTTTTCTTCCAAGTAGAATCGGGCATCTCCCTCATCCTGAAACTTCTCCATCAACTGAAAAAGTGATATTGTTTTACTCTTGACATTTTTACGGAATTTTATTGACTGAATACCATGATTTATTGTATTCAATATCCGTAATTATCTAATACGAGTCAAGTTTTTAGTCAATTATTTTTGACTAAATAGATATTTATTTCTAAAATAGTGATTCAAGTAGTATATAATTCCCTAATTTTTTAATTCCTCTTGTTTTGCGAAATTGAAGCCATGTTTGGAACTTTTGTATCTCCTAGAGCTGCGGTAGAGAATCCTTTTTCTTATGCCCCAGGGAGTCCTGAGCGGGAATCTTTAAAAAGCTGTTTGGCAAACCTGAAAAAGCAAGAACAAGATATACCTATGTATATAGGCGGAGAAGAAATCCGCACCCATAAGGTCCTACCCATACGTCCTCCGCACGAAAAAAATCACCTCTTAGGACATTTTCACGAAGGTGGAAAAAAACAGGTTAGGGAAGCCATAAAGGCAGCACGTTCTGCTAAAGAGTCTTGGGTTTCTCTGGGTTGGGAGGGGCGTGCAAGTGTTTTTTTGCGGGCCGCAGAACTCCTTCGGGGACCCTATCGCGATAAGATCAATGCCGCAACCATGTTGGGTCAATCCAAGAATGTGTGGCAGGCTGAATTAGATGCAGCTTGTGAGACCATAGATTTTTTCCGCTTTAATGTGGGCTTTTATGAAAAAATTATGCAGGAACAACCTCTTTCAAGTTCGGGGATCTGGAATCAACTGGAATATAGACCCTTAGAAGGTTTTGTGCTAGCCATTACACCCTTTAATTTTACCTCCATTGCAGCCAATTTAGCTTGTGCCCCAGCCTTGATGGGAAATGTAGTGGTTTGGAAACCAGCCTATTCACAAATTTATTCTGCCCGAGTGATTATGGAGGTTTTGCAAAAGGCAGGCTTGCCAGATGGGGTTATCAATCTGATTTATGTGGAGGGTGAAGATTTGGGGGAAGAGGTTTTCTCACATCCTGCCTTTGCAGGACTCCATTTTACAGGAAGTACTGCCGTGTTTCAACAACTATGGACCACCGTAGGGAAAAAAATAAGTACCTATCAAAACTATCCCCGACTGGTAGGGGAAACAGGTGGAAAGGATTTCATTGTGGCACACCCCTCGGCTGAGGAGAAAAGTCTAATTACAGCCATCATTAGGGGTGGATTTGAATATCAGGGACAAAAATGTAGTGCGGCTTCCAGGGTATATCTTCCCGAAGGACTCTGGAACAGAATAAAACCCCTATTATTGGAGGAGATGGATCAATTGAAAATAGGGTCCGTAGAGGACTTTTCTTGCCTTATCAATGCGGTTATTCACGAACAAGCTTATCTACGAATCATGGGTTATTTGAAAGAAGCCCGTCGTGATCAGCAGATAAAACTACTCCACGGGGGCGATGGAGATGCCAAGCAGGGATATTTTATTCAACCCACCCTCTTCCAAACCACAAATCCCGAACACAAAATCATGGCTGAGGAAATTTTTGGACCCGTTGTGACGGTCTATGTATATCCTGAAAAAGAATATTCCAAAATCCTGGACCAAATTGATAAAACATCACCCTATGGTCTTACAGGCGCCGTTTTTTCCCGAGACCGAAAAGCCATTCAAGAAGCCCGTATTAAATTGCGTTATGCAGCGGGGAATCTCTATATCAATGACAAACCTACGGGTGCTGTTGTGGGAGAACAACCTTTTGGAGGGGCTCGTGCTTCGGGTACGAATGATAAAGCAGGCTCCCGTCTCAACCTTTTACGTTGGACCTCACCCCGGACGATAAAGGAAAATCTCTTGCCACCCGAGCAGATAAATTATCCCTTCATGTCCTAATAAACTCAGTCCCAACCCATTAGATATTCCCAAAATGGAAACAAAAAAATATTTGTTGGAAATATTGGTCATGCTAGCTAGATCAGATAGTGATATAGATGAAAAAGAGAAAATCGCCATAAAACGCATTGCCAGATCCAGAAATTTTCCTGAAGAAGAAATTGAACGCATGTTCAAACTCCCTACAAATCCTAAGATTTTGGAAAATATTAAAGAACTCTCCTTTAAGAGTAAATTTGATATCCTATATTATCTGGTTGCGATTATGAAAGCCGATAATCAGGTGTTGAACGAGGAAATCCTTTTCTTACAGAAGATAACTACCCTATTGGGTTTTGAATTGGCAGCCATTATGGAAATTTATCACGGCGTGAATACAAATATTTTCTCTCCCTCTGAAAAGCGTTTGATGCGTAAGAAGGCCGAAAAATTCTTCCTAGATAAGGAAGGAATCTCAGAACCAGCAAGTGATGAAAGCTGATGAACCATCCCGACGACAAGATAGTCTAATTGAAGAGTTTAAACCCCTGCTGGACGACAAAGAAATGATGCTTATGTACCTTATGGAACGAGGTGAAGAGCTACCCAAATTTCCTGAATCAGATAAACAAGATAAATATCTCGTTCGGGGCTGTCAATCCAGGGTATGGGTCCGTGCCGAAGACAAAAACGGATACATCATCTTCAAAGGAGATAGTGACGCACATATCACCAAAGGACTCCTCAGTCTTCTAATTACCGTACTCTCAAATCTCCCCGCTCAGATGATTTGTGAAGTCCATATTTTTTTCCCCCCCAAGATAGGACTCTCACGTTACATAGGGACGCAGCGAACAAATGGATTCCAAGCCATGTTGGGACGAATGAAAGAGATGGCTTCCTCAATAAACATGGTAGATTCTTAATGGAAGAGAAAAATAAAAAAGAGAAGGATCAAAAAGATCCTTTGAAGGAGAAGATCATCTCTGCCCTCAAGACCGTCTTTGATCCCGAGATCCCCGTGGACGTTTATGAATTGGGACTGATTTATGAAATCAATCCCTATCCCTTGAAAAAGGTGCACATCCTCATGACCCTTACCTCTCCAAATTGTCCTGCCGCAGAACATATACCCCAAGATGTTAAAAGGGCAGTAGAGGCTTTGGAAGAAATAGAAGAGGCTTCGGTAGAAATCACCTTTGAACCCCCATATTCACAAGATATGATGTCTGAGGTGGCAAAGATAGAATTGGGCTTTGTCTAAAAACTATATATGCCAGCAACGTGCACAAGGGGGGACTCGAACCCCCACGCCCAAAAAATTAGGCACTACCCCCTCAAAGTAGCGTGTATACCAATTTCACCACTTGTGCTAAAAATCATAAAAAAATAAAACCCCAAGAATGAAAAAGGAAAACAGAACAAAACATGGTGGCAAAGCAAACACCTACCCACATGATTTGCCACAAACGAATCCCAGATATAATGTGATCCCGCTGGGGCTCGAACCCAGGACCCACGCCTTAAAAGGGCGTTGCTCTACCAACTGAGCTACGGAATCAATACAAGAAAAATAGCAAAATTGACTACCTTGCAGAAACAAATTTAGCTTTCAAAGGGATAAATGCCAAGAAAATTTCCATTTCTTATCCTCCTTTTTTCAATCCCACTCATCTTGCTATCATCAGATCCCAAGTTCTATGCCCAGAGTCTATCACGAGCAGATAGCCTATATAGGGATCATCGCTATCTGGAAGCCTATCCTGTGTATCAGGAAATAGAAAAAAAAGGATATGTTTCGGTCCGAATGCTCTTGTCCATGGCATATATAGAAGAATCATTGGGTCAGGTGGCAGAAGCTCTCCGAAGCTTGTCCAAAGGCTATCTGCTGAGTTATGATCCTGAGATCAGAGAAAAAATAGAATCGCTGTTGGCAGATCATGATATTCCTAAATATGATTTTTCAGACATGGATCCCATCTTTTTCTTAGCAAATACTTATAGAAAGCAAGGATTATGGGTATGTGGACTCATAGGATTCGTCCTCCTGAGCCTCTTGTCATATGCCAAGTATAAAAGAAAAGAACATGCTATTTTCTCTCTATTTGGAGGACTTAGTGTCATTATTGTGGTGTGGATAGTTTGGTGGAATCAACCTTGGCGAGATAAAAGCTTTGCCATTGTGAAACAAAAACAGGCTTGGGCTAAGGCAAAACCTGCCTCAGGTGCATCCCCAATCCAAACAATACCCTATGGAGAACGGGTTCATATTCTAAATTCAGACTCCGTCTGGACAGAAATTCAAAGACCTGAAAAAAATCTTTTTATAAGAACCCACGCTTTATTAACTTTGTCCATCCTTTCCTCCTCCTAATCCTATGATAGCCTGTTTTATGAAAGCATCACTTAGCCGAATTCGTCCTTTTCTATATCTCTTAGTTTGTCTTCCTTTTTCTGGGTTTGCCCAAATACAGATTGAGGATTTTACCTCGCACTGGGCTTTTCCATATGCTCGGGCAGAACTGAAATGGAATAGAGATAGTGATTATTATACGATTCTGGATCCAAAGACCCAAAAATTGATACAGAAAAGGACACAAGATCAGACCGAGATACGCGTTTTGGCAGACCTCTCTTCTCAGAATTTACCCCAAATTCAAGACTATACGTTCAGTCGGGATCAAAGAAAAATCCTACTAATTACCCAAAAGAAATCCATTTATAGATACTCCTTTACCGCAAAATACTATCTATATGATCTGGATTCAAAATCCTTAGAACCCCTTTCCTCGGAACCTCAATCTTATGCCACCTTCTCACCAGATGGGGAAAAGGTGGCATATGTACAGAATAATAACCTCTTTTACTATCTCATCAAGGAACAGAAAACTATTCAAATTACAACAGATGGTGAAAAGAATAAAATTATTAATGGGTCTGGAGACTGGGTGCATGAGGAAGAGTTTGAATTGGTACGTGCCTTTTCGTGGAGCCCTGATAGTCAATACCTTGTATTTCACCGATTTGATGAAACTAGGGTCAAAGAGTTTACCATGCTATTGTGGGGTACCAAAGAACAGTTGTATCCCCAACACTATACCTTTAAATATCCCAAGGCAGGAGAAGAAAATGCAAAAGTTAGCCTACACCTCTATCACCTCCCAAGTCAGCAAACCCGACCCATTGTACTCCCAATCTCTGCTGAAAGCTACTATCCCAAGGTGGCATGGACAAAACAAGCCCATATACTCTCTGTGAGATGTCTGAACCGATTGCAAAACACCCTTCAACTCTTCCATATAGATATTCTAAAAGACTCTGCCATCTTGGTTCTGGAAGAACGCAGTGATACCTATGTGGATATCACTTTTTGCAAGGAATTATTCTATCTCAAGGATCAAAAACACTTCATCATTTCCAGCGAACGCTCCGGATACAAACATCTCTATCTCTACCGAGTGAATGGAGACCTAGTTCGTCCGCTGACCCGAGGAAAATGGGAACTTATAGACATGATTGGGGTAAATGAAACTCCGAAAAAACCCTGGATCTACTATCTCTCCACTGAAAAAGGATATTTGGAACGCCGCCTATATAGGGTCAATATAGAAGGAAAACGAAAAACCCTGTTATCCAAAGAGAAGGGGGTCGTACGTGTTCACATGAGCAAAGATGGAAAACACTATATAGAAAGCTTCTCCTCCCAGCAAAAACCCCCTACCATACGCCTGTTTGGATCAGACGGAAAGAAAATAAGAACCCTGATTTCTAATGAAGCCTATATAAAGACCGTCCAAACCTATAATTTGGTAGAGAAAGAATTCTTTTCCTTCCCTGCATCCGATGGACAAAAATTGCACGGATATTTTTTCAAACCCAAGAATTTTTCCAAGAAGAATAAATATCCCTTGTTATTATATCAGTATAGCGGACCTGGAACCCAGAATGTATTGAACGAGTGGGGCGGACATCCCAGTTACTACTGGCATCAATTCTTGGTACAACAAGGTTTTGTGGTGGCAGTAGTTGATACCCGGGGTGGGGGAGGAAGGGGTGTCGGGTTTAAGAAGGCTACCTACGGACAAATGGGAAAATTGGAATTAGAAGACCTGATTCAAGCCGGACAATATCTACGTTCACTATCTTTTGTGGATGAAAATAAACTGGGAATTTGGGGATGGAGTTATGGCGGATACATGAGCGCCTTGGCACTCATGGCAGGAAATGAAATCTTTACCCATGCCATCTCGGTAGCACCTGTCAGTTCTTGGCGATTTTATGATACCATCTATACAGAACGATATATGGGACTTCCGCAGCAAAATCCTGAAGGCTATGACAATTATTCACCCCTATCCCATGTGGAAAAATTGAAAGGAAATTTCCTTCTTATCCATGGAACAGCCGATGATAATGTACATTTTCAACACGCCCTCGTCCTCCAAGCCGCACTCGTTCAAGCAAATAAACCCTTCTCCACACAGTATTATACCAATGAAACCCATTCTCTAGCTCAAAGTAGGACACATCTATTCTACCGAATCTTTAAATTTCTCCAAGAAGAATAAAAAATTCCCACCTGTTTCTATACATATTTTTTCAAGGTATAAGAAAGTTCAGGGCATGCCTTAGGAGCCTTTTTTTCTGCTCCCTTGAAGGAGGAAGAATGGAAGTGTTTTTTAATTCTTGGGCTATCGCAGAAGTGATTCGGAGCTGCTTTATTAAATCTTTCATAGCACGGAAATAACCGTAACCAGGTTCATAAATATGTCCCTGTTCCGAACAAACCCCATTCAGTTCCAAGACCTTGAAAGCTTTTCCTTCTTCCAATTCGGAAAGAGAACGACATTTTATGTCAAATCTCCCAACATGAAATCCACGAATAGGACGAGATAAATCTCCAATGACTTTTTCCAATCGGGGTGTGATCCTTTTCCTTAAATCCTGAATCTGAGCACCATAACTATGATTACCCATAGGAAGAACAACATAATCCGTCCCAGAAGCCGGTGGAATCTCGTCCAGAAGCCCAGCATTATATTCCCTTACACGTGAAAGAAAACGATATTTATAAGGATCCCTGAGCAGGAGATCCCGAACCGTGGACACACCATCCCCACGTACAAATAGAGGTTTTCTGGAGTATAAAGAAAGAATCCTACCCCTAGCCTGATGGGGATAACGATAGTAAAAAACAGCTATCTCCATAGGAAAATCTATATAGGCTTGAACTAAAATATCTCCCCTGATACTTGCCAAATAGGGTCCAATATCCTCCCGAGACAAAATCTTTTGCACACCCAAACCCCTCAACCCTATATTGGGTTTGAAAATGAGTGGGTAGGATAATTTATTTTTCCCTATGAGATCCAAGACCTCCTTTTCAGAGCAGCCCGCACTGAACCGAAGGGTATGTGGAACATATTTTGAATCCAACATCCCATAAATGGCATGCTTGTCCTCTTCCAAACCCCTAAAGGATTCCCCTATATTGACCCGTAAAAGAATAGAAATAGGATTGGAAACGAGATGACGACATAAAAAATAGAAAAGTGCCGGAATATATAAGAACCCGATCCCACGCCCTGTCCAATCCAAATGGGAAAATCTTCGCAGAACATGACAAATCCTCTGCCACATTTTTCCTTCTAACTAAGAAGGTTTCTTGCTATGGCCCGAATTTTCACCCGCTGAGAACCTGATTGTGGTTTCCGCTACACCAAAACTCTCGGGAAGAACCTGTTTCAAACCCAAGGAAATCCATCCTGCCCGAATCATAGCCAAATGATGAACACCGTGGTCCAAGACAAAGGTAAGTTCCCTAAATAGGGAACTTTGACTGAATATCTTTTGACCCGATATCAAGACATGTACCCTAAGAGAACGATCTCCTTTTTCTAGGTGGAAAAATAATTCCTGCTCTATCTTATTAGTCAATTCTTCTGCCACAAGAGGATGGGTTTCTATTTCCGAATCCCGCTTACGATCTTCATAATCTATCACACCCGTTTTCAAACCATCTACTAGACATGTAAAGAAATCCAAAAGATGTCTCACATGCCGACCTATACTTTCTCCCGAAAGAACAGGACAAGGATGGATATAATCTGAACGGGGAAGAGAAAGCGGATAGTTACGCAAACTCTCCATAAGATCCTTCATAAGGGGAAGATACTGAATATATAAAGAGGTCTCCGAGAGAAATTCTCATAAGGATCATGCAGGGGACTTAGACCCTGTTAAACGCTTGAGAAGGCAAAGAATTTTTTCCTTTTCGTGAAAGAGAATATAGGTACAAAGGGAAAATACAATCAAGGCAAGCTCAAAGAGTAATCCTCCGTCCATCTCCACGGAAAGACCCAAGACTGCCCAATGTGCAACGATAGCCCCCGACATAAGACCCAAACCCATAATAGCTCCCAGATATGAAAATCTGGGGATAAGCAAAAGGATAGAACCAATCAATTCTGCAAAACCAGCACCCCAGCGACCCCAGGGTTCGGCACCCAGGTCCGAAAAAATATGAATAGACTCCTCAGGAATCCTAACTTCGAAAAAAGGGATCACAAGCCCCGCCGCGAATTTGTAAAAAAGTGTCTGCATTAGGATGATAGCCGCAACAAAACGAGCTCCGTGAAAAAAATATCCAGTTATTTTTGATCTCCCTGCCATAACTCTTCCAAAGTTTTAATTCTCCAATATTAATTAATTTTTCCCATCATTTCAACTCCCTACTAAGAGATGTAGGATTTTCTTCTCAACAAGGCTTCTAATGACTTAGTAACGTGTAGGGAGGGAAAACATTTTGTGGGCAGATAAAAAAATTGAACATAGTTGAGGTAGAGAATAATTCCCCGCTTTGAAATACGGACCCATTTGACCTGATCCCAGCGAATAGACATACCCTCCTTAGAACCCTTTTTGAGGAGAATATGTTGAGTATCTATTTCGTAAGACAGCTTCTCAAATAATACCTTGTATTGCTCCAAATGCGTTACTCCTACAAATTGAATGGTCCAGAAGAGAAGGAAAACAAATAAAATAGACCCACTGCCAATAAACCACCATCCCGAAGGCAGGAAAAAAAAACCTGAATTTAAAAGCAAACAGCATACAAAGACCCACCACTGTCTGCGAAGTAGATGAGTGTAGGCGATAGACATGTATGTTTTTTTGCCAAGCGCAACCTTACGAGTTTGAATTTTCAAGTTTTCAGACTATCTGATGTCTATGTTTGGAAAAAAAGAATCACGGGGAATTCCGTATGAGTCGGAGTTCTAAATCTTCTATGAGTGAAAAGTGAAGGGTATCCTGGGATCGGCGAAGGAGAACATAATCCAGACCCTGTACATCACCTTCATTGGTAAAGCGAAGGGTATCTCCTCCCCAATTCCAATTCAGACTGTGACTCAACGTGTCGGCACTAATCACACAACCCGGATGACCATAAGCCGTGATCTCAGCATGTCCGTCAGGATAAAATATCATCAGACCATCCATATCATATTCCAGTTTAAGATCACCCGGTGGCAAACCCATAGAAGCTGAATCTATGCTCCAACGGGCAAACCATTTTCCCTCCAAAGAAAAAGAATCCGACTCCTTCTCCTGAGGAGAACAACTCCCCAAGCATAAAGAACAAAACAGCCAAACCCCAAACCTTATAGATGTTGAATTACCCGTGTAAAACATATGCCCCATCTCTTATTTTCTAGAAGATATTTCTTGTAAATAGGTAGATAATCTCAGAAAGACCCCCTATAAAAAAGACCAAGTATGTACAAATTTAGAAAAAACTCAGCAAACAATCATATTTTAGCTAGCATTTTGGTAGTTCGTATTTGTTTAATCTATAAGTTAGCATCGCTTGTCTGTCCAAACTTGTTTGGGAATGCAGCGGGCGATTGAGATGTTGAGTTTTTAGAAATTGGAATTTTTTATACATAATATAGGAAACGATAATAAAAGAAATAGATATGAAAAAGATTAGCGTTTTAGGAATTGCGTTTGGAATTCTTCTCTCCTCGGGAGGATGTGCTTTGAAGCAAATGATTAAAAAGGCAGAACAACAACAGATAGCCGTAACACCTTCTCCATTGGAATTGCATGGTGGGGAAGTTAGTTATGAGGTAGGTGTCAAACTGCCGGTAAAGATACTCCCCAAGGGGAAAATCTATACCTTAACCTCTTATTTTGATCCCGAAACAGGAGATCCCATAGAGGTGGGAAAGATAGAATTCAAGGCGGAAGATTACCCCGGTAATAAAGAAGCACCCGTGAACAAATCTAAACGATTAACCTTCACCTATCAACCCGAATATGAACGAGGAACCCTACTATTCAAGGGTACCGCCTCCAATCCTGCAAATGGGAAATATTTGGATACCCCATTGAAAAAATCAGCGGACGGGATTATCACGACCCCCTTATTGGTAGAGAATGATTATGCTGTTTCCTATGCTGCACATGGATATAATGATCAAGAAGAAATCGTCACCACAAAAGTGGTCTTCTATTTTACACAAGGAAGTGCCCAATTCAGACGAAAAGAGATCAGGTCTAAAAGAGGACGTGCCTTAGATGCTTTTATTGCAGAAAAGAATCTGACCCGAAAGGTCTACATCACGGGAACACACTCTCCAGAAGGAACAGAACGAATTAATACAGGACTCTCGGAAAGAAGAGCCGTGGCAGTTCAAAAGTGGTACAAAAGGCAACTGAGAAAGTATGACTACAAGAATTTGGCAGACTCCATCGGCTTCCAAAAAATACCCGTCGTGCAAGACTGGACACACTTTAAGAAATTTCTGGAGACTTATGAAAAAATCTCAGAAAAACGAAAGAAAAAAATCTTGGCCATCGTGGATGGAAGAGGATCCTTTGAAGATAAAGAGAAAGCCCTTAGTAAAAAGAAATATTATAGGAAGCTTCTTAAAAAGGTCTATCCTAAACTTCGTACAGCTCAAGTGGAAATTCGGTCGGTTCTCAAAAAGAAAACCCGAGCCGAAATCTCTGCTATCGCACAACAGTATGTGAAAAAAGAAGAGATCGCAGAAACGGATACCCTCTCCATACAAGAACTGCTCTTCGCCGCACACCTGAGCCCTGATTTGGAAGAAAAAGAAGCCATCTATCAGGTGACAAAACAACAACAAGATACTTGGATAGCCCATAATAATTTGGGAGCTATTTATCTCAACCGAGCTGCACAGATAGATGATCCCGTTCAGCGGAAGGTACTCATTGATGCTGCGGTAAATCATGTAGAGATTGCCGTTAAGGCGAGAGGAGGAAAGGCAGCACCTGAGGTCTCTGCCAATTTGGCAGTTGCTTATTTATTGCAAGGAAATGATGATCGGGCATATGATAAAGTGGTGGAAGCCTTGGAATCTAATCCGGTCGCCAACACATCCCGACAAGCGTATTCTGTCA
>JAPOQI010000041.1 GCA_026710765.1 Cytophagales bacterium
AATTTGCCAGTTGCTGAATCAGCACATGTTGAGAGAGTTTATTTCGTGTAGAATTTGCAAGATTATGAAGATAGTCGACAATTCCGGCGAGTAGGTAGTGTTCGGTGTTATCTTTTTTTTCTAATATAGACCTAATATTCTGACAATACTCTCCAAATAGGTCCAGACGTGTCCAGCAGCTTTCTATATTTACAGAAGAGTTGAGCGGCATCCAAAAGAGTTCTCTATCTAGAAATAACCATCCCAGTACGTCTGAGTCTTGCATATCCATTTTCCACATGGAGTTGACCATCGTGGGTGTGACATTTTCCAATTGATATTTTCCCATGTGGAGAGAAATTAACATCTCCTCCACTTGAAAATATTTCAGGAAGTCATTTATATCCCTTAAAAATATCCGCATTGTTCGTTGGGACTACGTTCAAATATACCAAGAATATATAGAATGTTTGGATTTTGGATTATTTTGTGGCTTGGCGTATTGATTTTTCATCTGGATTTAGGGTTGTGCTGATGAAATTTTGACTATACTTGTTAGCTGTGCTGGGGTTTATCTTTATTTCTTCATTTCTTTCGTTTAACTCATAATGCTTGGCTGACATGGATCTGTGGTTATGTATGTATTTTTCTAGGTTTCATTTAAAATGAGAGAGTTGCTGTGAAAATATTAATTTGTTTGAGTCATGTTCCTGACACGACGGCGAGGATTTCTTTCATCGAGAAAGACACAAAATTAGACAAGGAAGGTTTACCCTATATCATAGGTCCTTATGAAGATTATGCTCTTTCTTGGGCAGTAGATTATAAGGCTGAGCATCCTGATACGGAGATTCATGTTCTTCATGTGGGTCTTTCGGAATCTGAATCTATTCTTCGTAAAGCTTTGGCTATAGGTGCGGATGCTGCTTTTTTATTAGAGGAGGATGCAGAGGATGCCTATCAGATTGCGACCCATATATCTAATCATGCCGTAGATCAGTCTTATGATTTAATTCTGACAGGTCGGGAATCGATAGAGACCAACAGGGGCATTACACATTATCTTATAGGTGATAATTTAGGCATTCCTGTACTTTGCCCTGTGATGAAATTATCTATTTCCGCTAAGAAGGCAATTATAGAGTTGGAGATAGAAGGGGGTGTTGCGGAGGTTGAGGCATCATTACCTTTGGTATTGGGTTGTCAGGAGCCGATTGCAGAATGGAAGATTCCGAACATGCGTGGAATCATGACCGCCCGAAGCAAACCCCTTAATCGGATCAAACCCTCTCGGATTGATCCTTTGGTATCTCGTCAGAAGTATGAAAAACTTGCTCCCCGCAAGGAAGCACAACTTATAGACCCCAAAAATCCTCAAGAATTAATTCAAAAACTCAAGGAGGAAGCAAAGGTTATTTAGGGAGTTCTTTATTTTTAAGATATGGCAGAAGACAATAGAATATTCGGAGACAATGAGAAGGTGCGAAATGCCTTCTTTAGTATGTTGGGTGATACAGATGAGTACGAGAGACGGCGGGCAAAGCTAATAAGGTTAAGGTTTGAGTTTTTGCGATATGAGAATATGCCCAAGCAAATCGCCCAGTTTAAAGAAGCTAATAAGGAGATGGTAGTTTTTGTTTAGATGTAGAAAAGTACTGGTGGGGAGAGAATGGGGACCGAATAAAATATAGAAAGATGAAC
>JAPOQI010000003.1 GCA_026710765.1 Cytophagales bacterium
AAGAGTCCTCAGGAGGTAGCTCGGCGGGGATTGGGGATCTATGTCTATGCCCTTTATGCGACAGAGGCTTTGAAGCCCCAACATGCTCAGAACATAGAACAGCTCAAGGTGTGGGGTTTTCCTGTTTTTATCAAAGATAGGTCGGTATATAGGGATTTGGAAGAGGTTTGGACCTATATCCAAGACTGGGAGCAGAAGCGTGATGACTTAGCTGTGGATACGGATGGGGTTGTGCTGAGTGTGAATGATGTTTCTGCCCGAGAGCGGCTCGGGCACACAGCCAAGGAGCCCCGTTGGGCGATCGCCTATAAATATGAGGCCAAGCGAAAGCTGACCCGTTTGGAAAGGGTTGTTTTTCAGGTGGGCAGAACTGGGGTATTGACCCCAGTGGCCGAATTAGAACCCGTCTCTTTAGCCGGGACGGTCGTAAAAAGGGCTTCCTTGTATAATGAAGATGAAATACAGCGCTTAGGCATCGCTTCGGGAGATCGGGTATGGATTGAAAAGGGAGGTGATATCATTCCCAAGTTGATTAAAATTCAGGAGAAGGCAAGGGATAGAAAAGCCATTCTTTTTCCCCAAACGTGTCCTGCCTGTGGGACCCAGCTTAGAAGAGCCGAAAAAAAAGTACACTGCTATTGTCCCAACACGAAGGGATGTGATCCTCAACGTCTGGGTCGCTTGGAGCATTTTGTACACAGGAATGCTATGGATATTGAAAGCCTGGGTGAACAAAATATTAAAGCACTCTTTGAAGCTGATCTTGTACGGGTCCCTGCGGACTTCTATGATCTCAGCCTAGAACAGATTAAGGGCCTCAAAATCACATGGGATGAAAAAGACACATCTCGGTCTTTTCAGGACCTGTCTGCGCATAAGATTTTAGATGCCATTGAGGCATCCAAGCAGGTTCCTTTTCCTCGACTTTTATTTGCTCTGGGCATCCGACATGTGGGTAAGACTGTGGCAGAACTATTAGTTGGACATTTTAAGAGTTTATCTCGTCTTCGTGCGGCTTCTGTGGAGGAATATAAGGAGGTAGAAGGGGTGGGTGAAGAGGTGGCTCTTTCTCTGGCGAATTATATGGCTGATCAGGATTATCAATCTATGATAGATAGATTGATCGGTCATGGACTTAGTGTGGCAGTTTCGGAAGGAGAAGATTCCAGATCTGGGGATTTGGAAGGGAAAAGCTTTGTCGTCACGGGCACCTTCCAAGGGCAAACCCGTGAATATTGGAAAGGATGGATTAAGGAGCATGGTGGAAGGGTGCTTTCTCAACTCTCCCAATCCACTGACTATCTCTTGGTCGGGAAAAACCCTGGACCGCGCAAGATTCAACAGGCTCAGATTTATCAAACAGCTCTTCTGAGTGAAGAGAATATTCAGGACCTCCTGAGATCATAGAAATCCCTTTTAACTCGCAGCCCCAGAAGCTACTCATAGGGTTGGGAATTTATCTTTATTCATATAATATTTCATGATATTTTGTGTTTTTGAATAGATATTACATACTTTATGACATATTCTACAATATTTTTTGTAAGAACTATCTTCTAAATGTGTAACATACTACGGATTTGTTTGTCATTTTTGGATAATTTTATATTTTATGATTTCTTGAATGAATTCTTTGACGGGAGATATAAGAAGGGTAGGTGATGGGGATTTGAATCTCCTTCTCTCAGAGAGAAGGGGGCGGGGGTTGTTTTTAGATAAAAGGGACAAAGACCTGCTCCCGAAGGATGTTTACATTAAGGGTGAATGGGAGAAGTTCGTAAATAGCCCTAGGGTGGCTATTGTAGGGGTACGGGATTCAGATCGTGAGGATCTTTTGGAGAAGACCCGTGCTGTCTCCTGCTATTTATCGACTGAGGGCTTTAATATTGTTTCGGGATATGCTCGTGGGGTAGATCGGCATGCCCATTTGGCTGCTTTGGAAGCCGGGGGACTTACGACTATGGTCCTTCCATTCGGGATGAAGTATTTATTTTCCAAGGATCAAGAAATCCAATGGGATCCCCTATTTGAGCCTCCTGTTCCTGCAACCTGGGAAAGTCAAGCCTTGTGGATATCGCCTTTTGCGTGGCAACAGGTGCCCAATCGCAGAACGCCCCTCCGAAGGAATAAATGGACCTGTCACTTATCTAAGGCTATCATTGTCATGGCTTCCCACATAGGCGGCGGAACCTTCTATACAGCAAAATTAGCATTAAGAATGTCCAAACCGCTCTGGGTCTGGGACACCGACATACAAGGAAATCAAGAATTGATCCGAAGATATAACGCCACGCCTTTCAAGGATCCCCAAACAATAGACCTCTCAGAGATCATGTCCAAGCCCTAAGGAACTAATGGGCAATTTTATCGTGGGAAAGAAAGTGCTTGTACACGATCTTGAAGAACTCTTTGGCAAGGGATGAGTCCACTTTTATATTCTGTTGGCGCACCAAATAGCTCATAGATTCATCAAATGAAGCACAATTCTCCACGTGCCTTAGCACCTTCTCTAAGGTTTCTCGCTGTCCGTGAAAGAGGTCTCTAATTAGACTTTTTTGTAATTCGGGCTGAATGAAATTCAATAGACCGGGTATTTTTTTGGAATGGGGAGACGAACCTTTGTCTTCCCGTGGGCTGAAAAATTCAGAGAGCCCAATCGGGATCACAGCAGACATCTCATTAAGATATCCTAGTCTGTCCTTTTGGATGGACTCGTCATGGAGCTCAGATATTTCCCGAATTTTTCTATAAACCGCTGCCTGTGGCATGGTATCGGAGGAGAATTCGGAGGCTAAGAGTTTGAAAATATGTTTGTGACATTTGATATATTTAAGAATGGGCTGAATGTCTTTCGTCAAGGAAATATCCGCCTTAGTTTTCCATTGATGTCGATAAAAATTCTCGGGCTTTAGGATTAGCCGTAGGGTCTTTTCGGTGGCCTCTTTCAAGAGGCTTAGCAGGGTCTCTTCTTCCAGACGTATGTGTCGGGAGAGAATGTTCATGCAGTTCTTCAAGGCGTTCTGAACCTCGGTATGTTCCCAATCAAAAAAAGGAGCCTTTTTCCATCGTTTCATCTCCTGCTTCCAAGCCTTCTCTAGTTTAAATAATAAGAAATAGTTCACCTGTTCTACGGGGCTGAGTTGGGGCAAAGACTCGCCCAGGGCGGGTTCTTCCGGACAAACCTTGAGAGCAAATTCGCGTGCATAAGATTCTATCCGATCCTCTTGCCAAGGCATTTTCTTTTTAGAATCCATATATCAGCCAATTAATCCCCCATCCGACTTGAAGCCTCCTGTACCCGATTCATTCTAAGACGACCCAGAATACCTGAGCGGAAGGACCCTGTTTTATTTCCAGAAGATAGACCCCTTTGGGGAGATGAGCAAGAGAAAAGCTGTCTTTAGCCTCCGGCACCAAAGGGAGTTCTTTTCCCAGCAGATTATGTAAATATACTGAGGACAAAGCATTTGGATCCAACCCCTCTAGGTGTATAATTCCACGAGTAGGATTTGGATATATATGTAGGGAAGGCTGGGTTCTCAGAGAATGACCTATCTCGGGAACCTCTAACAAGGCGGCCTCTTCGGAAACAACTATTTCTGAATATATATCGTCTATCTTCAAAACGACATAGGCCTTATAAGATTTAGCGGGATCTAAATCTCTGATTTCTTGTCGGTATTCTACCCCAAATTCTATGTCCAGGTCTCCCCTTAGGAGGGAGCTATGGGATTCTATCTCAGCTCCTTCCGTAGGTGGGGGATCATCTGTGCTTAGGAGAACATAATAGGCCTCATAATAGGCTTCATACTTGGTTTGGGCGGCCTGTGGGGGTCCTTCTATGATGAGGAGGAGTTTTTCGCTCCGAGACAGCAATTCTACCAGAGGGTTGGGGGGCGTATTCTTGGGTGTCCGAAATTCATAGGTACTAATGGCAGAGAGACCAGCTGTTGGGAGGACTAGTACAGCATATAAAACATAATCCGTATCGCGTTCTAGGTCTGAGATCATCCAGCGACCCGTTTCTATTCGCTGTCCCGAAGCAAGGGGTTCTTCTTCTAGAAGTTTGGGATTTTTTATTTGTGCTGCCGTGATAGATTCGTCTTTCTCCCCAGGAAGAAGGATATAAAAAAGTTCTGCATCATCGGGTACTTCAGCTTCTATACCTAGGCTAGAAGGGGTAGGGGTGGGAGCAGACAGCTGAGGGGCTCCTTCAGGAGCTGTCAGGGTTCCTTCTGTTTCCTCCGAAGGAGGAGCGGGCGCAGGGGGTGGTTCGAAATCTCGGGGAACAGAAACACGAAGAAGGGTAGTTTCCTGACTCCTTGCCTCCCACTTATCCTGGGTACGCAAGGCAATTAAGTAGACCCCTGCCCGAACGCGAACATCTTCCCGAATAACCAAAGAGGCCGCCCCCCCTAATGCACCCGGGTTTCCGTAACTATCCTCCTCGGGTTTGTAAAAGGCTAAAACTGGCTGCTGAGTGATTTTGAAAAAAGAACCATGACCCGACCTTTCTTCTCCATCTTCTATGATAAAACTCAGAAGGTCCCCCCAGGCAGCATCCTGATCTAGCGCTTTCAATTTTACAAGAACAGGGCTTTTCAATTCTTCATCTGGCAAGAGCACCTTAGCAGATTGTTCTTCGGTTGCAGCCACAAGTGTTTTCCCTTCGGCTTCCACAAAGAAGGGCGCCTTGGGGGCTGTATTATTTGCCAAGTGGAGGATAAAAGAGATTTTGTTGCTAAAGCCGGCATCATTCAAAACCGTAATGGATAGTTCATTTATATCAATGGGTCTTAAGGGTCGGCGCGTGAAGACCCCGATCTCTCGTTCAGATACATGTTTTCCCGTTGTCAATCTAAAAACAGACTCTGCCCGCTCAGAGGGGACCTTAGAGGGAACACTTATATCAAAGCTATCCGGAAAATCATTCCCGCCCACATGCGTATTGCCATTACCTCCTATCTTATAAGAAAGATGTTTACTGGGATTAGCATCTGTGGAGGTAAATTTAAAAACGGTCTCCCCTTCCTCTACGCCAGGAAGAATCCACAAGACCCGACGTTGAGTTTTTAGTTCGGGGTACTGGTTGGGACTCCTTTGTACCTCTAGTGTTTGTAGGGTATAATCCCCTAGGATCCTGGGTACCGTGGGTTGGCTCAGAACATTGACCTGAATGAAAAAAATGTTTTCTCCCGATCTATTTATAGCACGGAGACGAAAAATATACCCCGAAGCCGGGTGGTTATCCGATTCCAGTTCCTCCTTGAGCAGGAATTGAAATGCCTTATTATTCACCCGCTTCACAGCTAAAAGGGGAAGATCTTCCCCTAGAACATGGTCTTCAGAAAGGGTCTCCGTGATATTATCCGTGTCTTCATCTAGGTCTTCATCAGGCCCCAAATAAATGACCTCTAGTTCATCTAATGAAATAGTATAGGTCCAAGAGATCGCTTTATGATTTTCGTTGAGTCCTGCGGGAAAGCCAAATAGAACGGGTTTTTCGGCTTCCCCATTATGTGCATCATTTTGTGTCTTTCTAATCGTAATCGTGTTTTGGGCATGGACCGTAAAAGTAGGCACCGAGGGTTTGGGTAAGGGGATCACAAATTTAAAATAAGAGGTATAGCTTTGAGTGGCTGATGTGCTAAGCACCAATTTAAAAGGATATTCACCTATATGAGACAAGCCTATGACACCTGCAAAATATACTGTTAGATTCCCCGCAGGGGATGCAGGATTCAAACTTAACGATATAGTAGATGAGACGGGTACAGAAGATATCGTTTCAGAAGAAAATAAAAAGAGGAACGGAAGGGACGGAAGCCCTAATGTGTTATCAACCAAACCCTGTAGAGCCCCCGTTTCCGTAGCTGAGAGGCTGAACGAACGATCATCATCGGTAGAAGACAAATTCCTTCCCAAATAGCTTATGGCTGCCTGCGTAAAAGGAGTGTTATACTGGGTCGCTGCCTCAAAGCTTAAAGCCTGATAAGAAAACTGTACACCCTCTGTTCCTTCCAGAAAGCTAACGCCCTCGGCTTCCGTTTTCTCATGGACCGTGACATTTCGGGAGTTACTAGCGCCATTAAAATCCAAATAAGTTATGCCTGAAAAGGATCCATCTGCCTCTTTGTTTACGAGGTAGAGGGTATATCTTTTGCCAACCACCAAACCACTCACCCATACCGAGCCTGAGGAACTCCTCACCCCCCTTGTTTTGACAACCTTGCCTGCGGGAAGGGTGCTGGGATTTTCAATCATCTGTGCAGTGACTTGGGTATCTTTTTCTCCATCTAGGATGACATAATAGGTTCTCCTCAGGATGGCAGTACAAGAAAGCATTTGAGGCAGAAGGAAAGGTCTGCCTGAGGCTAGCGCAGTGGGGTGCCCTACGGTTCCGAAAATCCGTATGGCTTTTTCTGGACTCGTTCCATCCAATTTTGAATCCGCTCCTGCCTGATTCGGATCATCACGAGAAACGCTGACCCCGTTGCCGGCAGATAAATACGTAACGGGCCCTTGAGCCTGAAGGGGAAGCAGAACAAATCCGAAGCATCCCCAGACGACCCACAGAAAAATTCTATTCCAGGGTCGGGCCCTCATAAGTCCTCCCTCAGATGTCCCTTTATTTATGTTTTCCTTTTTCATATCACCCTTCCTATTTATCCCTGTGCACATTATCTCTTCACGAATTTATAAGATTTTCTGATATCCAAAACCTGAAAGATGTACACACCTGCTGGCATGTCTCTCAGGCTGATAATTTGGGGGCTTTGATGGAGATGTCCAATTCTAAAATTTTGTCCTTGCAGATCTAATATTCTATACCGAAGGCCTCGGGGCAAACGATGAGATACCCGAAGATTGAGATGTGCCGGGTTGGGGGAAAGCTGTACTTGAGGATCTTGAAAATCCCTTTTGAAAATGGGATCATACGTGGGACGCTCTTCCTCAGGCTCTTCGGGTTCCAGAACCTTGAATTCCACCAGACTCCAAACCGTTTGTCTATCCAGCTTAATGATAATTCGTCCCGTCTGGCCACCTGCGGGAACCAAGACCTCCATAATTTTACCAATCCGACCATCTTTCTCAATGCCGAGGGGGGTGGAAAAAAACTCCTCTGTCCCAAAGAACACCCTATTTTCCTTAGGATTATCTGAAAAACCCTTCCCCCGAATATAGATGGTATCGCCTACAAAAGCAAATTGTGGGACAAAAGACTGTATTGTGAGGGCTTCTGCGGCTTGGAGGACGGAGCGCGAATCGGGTTCCCGTGTTGAGGGCTCTCTGTCTTCGTCCTCATCTTCATCTGTTCTCAAGACAAAAGACTCAGGTGTAAGAAGGCTGAGTGCTCCTATGTTGACCCTTATTTTACCATCCGCTGCGCCGGTAGGCACCACGATTTCAAGTTCACTTCTCTGCCGATTCACAGAAGTAGCCCTCGTTTCGGCTTCTCCAAAGGAAATGATATGATCACTTGCTTTGGCACTGAAAAGGGAGCCCCTCAATCTAATTGTTTCGCCTACCTTGGCTTCTAGCGGGATGAATCTTCCTACGGAAATTTTACGATATCTAAGATCTACATAGATAACATGCTGACCATGGGAATCTATTCGGAGAATGGGATCCTGAGGCGTATGGGCAGGAACTCGAATCTTCAAGCGGGTGCCCTGCAAATTGACCTCAAGAGGATGAAAAACGGGTCCCTCTGTGCTCAGAGAGATAAGATTTTCTGTCAAGCGGGACGAAAAACCTCTCCCCTCCACAATCAGAATATCATCATACTCAAAAAGGTTGGGGCTGAGATGGGTGATAATAAGTTGATGGGGATGAACAAATCTATCTACCCCAAAGACATCCTGGCTCAACTCTTCTATTTCCCCAATGCGAACGGCCAATTTACCCTCAGGCGGGATATGTAATTCGGATTCCTCAACAGCATAGCGTCCTGGAACCCGGGCTCTGATTTCGGTACCCTCTTCATTTACATAATAGGCCGCCGTAGACCATGCTCTTCCACCTGCTGCGCTGGGAAGATCCGCAGCAAAGATGATGATATTATCCCGGGCCAGCCCCGAGAAATTTCTCCCTGTGATAATGAACTCCTGCCCATAAGATCCTCTTCGGGGTTTGAATCCGCTAATGCTGTGATTTAGTCTTTCAAAGCGGGGATCCAGGTCTATGTGGGGGAGCATGTCTCCGATGCCGATATTTCCATTTTGGGCGAGGGGAGGCACGCGAATCTTAACCTGTGTTCTGTTCTCATTGACCTCAAAGCTCCTAGCCAAAGCATTATTTCTGCCGAAGCTAAAATTATGCCATTCGGGAAAAAGGGAAAAATTTCGGCCCCTGACAAGAATGACCTCACCTACCCGAGCCTGATGGGTAGAAAAATCAATCACCTGGGGAACTAAAATTCTAATCTCCTCTTCCAATTCTATGCGAGGAAAGCCCTCAAACTCAACAGCTATATTTCCCGTAATGGCGCCCGTAGGAATCCGAATCCCTTCTACAAGCTCGCCGTCCCGAGAAACATGTCCCGAGGCAGCTGCCGCAGCGGAAGGAAAATAAACCTTTACCCGTGTTTTTAGATGGGTCCCTTTGAGGCTAATGCTTTGTCCCCATAGGACCTCTTTGGGATAAAAATCAGTCACCTCAGGTGCCAGGACCTGAATCTTCGCGGGTAGCGAAACAGATACATTCCCTATGAGCACGGCACGGAAACTAGGATCTCTCAGTCCTCGGAATTTGAGTTCTGTCCCATCTCTATTCACCTCAAAAGCATGCAGGGTGCTATGTCCCCCAAAGAGCTCATTGTAAATTAAATCCGCCGCAAAATTTGTGCCTTCTATCACAAGTACATCTTGTTCAGACAAGGGGCCTTTGGGTGAGAAATCGCTAACGGTATGTTCCAAACGGGTGAAGGACGAGGAGCTTGTAAAAGAGCTTCCCTCTGGGGCCCTCAACCCCAGAGGCCCTGTTCCTGCAAACCCTGGAACCCGTACCCTTAGCCAATATCCATCATCAGAAACCTCGTCTACCTCAACAAGATAGGCGCCGCCCTCAAAGAAAACACCACTTTGTCTGTTTTTAGCCGGGGGTAGCATGGCAGACAAGCCCGTTCCATAAATCGTGATCGTTTCGCCTACTCGGGCTTGGACGGGCGAAAAGCTACCCAGGTATATGCCCGTACCCCCATTAGCATCCCCAGTCAAGATGGTAAAAGAGGTGTTGGATTCTAATATATTTGCGTCCGCCGCCCGTGAAGCTAGAGAGCTAATCCTTAGAGATAATTTGCCCGTGATGGCTTCGGGAGGGATTCGAACCTGGATCTCCGTACCCGCTGCATTTACTTCAAAGGATTCTACCCATATGGGCGTCCTGGGATTTCCATCTGCATCATCGGCTCGGCTGAATCCGATCCAAGTGCGGGTGATCAGACCCGTTCCTTGGATGCGAATCACATCTCCTATCCGTCCTGAGTAGGGATCAAAGCCCGTAAAGGTTAAAGTACCTAAGCTTGTAATGTTGAGAATCCCGGACGAGCTATTGGACAGCAGCTCGGGATCATGCCTGTCCAAGACCTGTGCCTGAATTTTACCCGTGAGGCTGGAAAGGGGAACATATACCTTGAGTTGGGTTCCGGCTGCGTTCACCCAAAAGGCCCGATTGAACGTAACACGTGTATTTCCTATACCGAAAAGTATCTTATTTTGACTTGGGTCTTGTGAAAAACCACTTCCCTCTACATTGAGTATGTCTCCAATCCGCAGGGTGGAAGGAGAGAAACTACTAATACTCAGGTCGCGCTGGGGTAGAATGGTAAAATTCCCCTGAGAAGAAAGACTAATATTTACAGGTTGCCCTGAGGAGCTATTTATGACCTGAAACCGAATTTGAACGATTCCTGTTCGGGCGCCCTGCGGGACCCTTACCTGATGCACATACTCGTAAGGGGGTGCCTCTGTATTTCCGCCGAAGAACACATGCTCTTCTTCCAGAGCCAGGGAAAGTAAATTCAGGGCCCTGCCCGAAAAAGAAATAAGATCTCCCGCCCGACCCGAAGTAGGCGAAATACCTATGGGTGGAATTTCATCCTGAACGATGGTCAACATGTCTTCCGCGGGCGGCGAGTTCATCGTCTGCTCTCCCTCCTGAAATTCTATATGTACCGAAACCTCATAAGTCCCTTCTGGGAAATAAGGGATGGTCACTAAACCTCGGCTCGGATTTACATAACGCTTGCCCTCTGCGCGTCTAATCTTCCCATCCCGAGAACGAAAGACAAGCTGAAATGCTTCCGGAATACCCAGGCCCTCAAAAAAGAAAGTAGCCCCCGGATAGCTGCGACTTGGATCGTTTTCAGATACTATTTTTTCTCCTAGAAATCGGATAATACGGACCGAGGCTATGCCTAAGTCGTCGGAAACCGCTTCCACCAAATTTCCGATCCGCACAGAAAGCCCCAAGCGCTCACCCGTGACCTCCTCCGGAAGGCGAGCCTTAATCTCAGTCCCCTCCGCATTCACCTGAGATGCCCTAATCACCGTTTTCTCATCGCCTGAGAAGATGACTTCATTGTCCTCAGGGAGGACGGAAAAATCAGATCCGCGAAGGCTTAGAAGTCCTCCCCTGGCTTGAGCGGTGGGTGAAAAATCCGAAACCGTGTGATGGATTCGTTCAAAGGGGCTAGGCAGGGTCTGAACCTGATCTTCGTAGGGGCTTCCTATTTGCAACTTCCTCAGATCTGCTGAGGCATCCCTAGTGTGGGCATATCTAGAAACCCGTACCCGTAGTTCTGTCCTGTCTGCACTCACCGAATGGGCAGCAACCTTCCCTTCCGAAGCCGAAGCGCCTCCTTTGAAGTTCAGGATATGATCCGAAGGAATGGAAGAGAAATGACTTCCCCGAATTACAATCTCTTCACCTACCCGAGCCCGTTGGGGAGAAAAATCATCCACTTGACTTAGATAGTGGGTAAATTGGAAGGAGGGATCTGGGGTAAAGATCTCTAAATCCCCAACCTGGACACCAATACGAGATAGCGGACGATCTGAAGAAAAACCGAAAACAGGAGGAATACGAAGGAATAACAAGCTCCCTGCCTCCCCGACCTCATAGCAAGGAACAGCTAATTGTCGTCCCCCTGGAAAACGAAAGAGGATTTTATTCTCTTCGGCAATGGGTGAAAAATTCCTTCCCCGAATTTGCATGATCTCCCCAGCATAGGCAGTACTCGGGAAAAAAGAAATCAGCCTCGGAAAAAGAATCTCCAGGGTTCCAGGCACGGGTACCTGATTATCTCTGTCCCTTGTGTACAGAACCGAGTGGGAGGAATTTCCTGCATAAGAAGGGATCTTAATGACAAGCTGGGTCCGCTCAGGGTTTAGCTCAACCCCAACGGCTTCCACCCCGGAAGACAAAACCAAGACATTCTCTTCTGGAATGGGTGAAAACCCCGTACCCGTGAAACGAATTGGTGTACCTATGCGTCCGCTTTGGGGAGAAAAGCTAGATAGGCTCAGCGGAACGAAGGTCCCCTCTGTGGTGGGCGAAGATAGAAAGGAAGAAAAAGATAAGCGCAGCCTATGCTGGCTCGGCACATAGGGTGGCGTATCCGCACGAAGCTGGGGCACCCGAATTCTTAATTCAGTTCCATCCGCATTGACCCGAAAGGCTCGGGCTATTCCATTGCTCCGCAGGGGCAAAAAGGCGACCTGATTATAAGAAGCTACGGCAGCAAAACCTGTGCCGATCAGAACCAATTCGTCTCCAAAAGAAAATCGGGTCGGAGAAAAAGAGAGGAGGCGGGGAGGGATGATGGAAAAGCCATCCTTTTGATAAACATGGGTCGCACCACCCCGATGCGAACTTATCCGAATAAAAGGAAAAGCGTGTCCAAGTGCCACTCGGTATTTGATCTGGGTTCCGTCCGCATTGACCTCAAAAGGATTCGCCGTTTCTCCCGTCTGAATATCTATAAAATTATCATCGGGATCCAAAGAAAACCCATGCCCTGTGATGACCACAACTTCGCCTATTCGTGCCGAAGCGGGATTTATATCTGTGATATATAGATCTGGAACTACGAAAGAACTTGTGGAAGTAGCTGCCACGCCCAAGCCATCATCCAAACTCAATGTGATCGGCCCCGTCACGGCACCCGTAGGGACCTCAACCCTGAGCTCAGTCCTTGCGGTATTCACCCCAGAAGCCCGTGCGGATACACCCCCTCCAAAGCCTACAATATGATCACTTGCGGTGGCAGAAAAATCCTGCCCCGTCAATACAATCTCATCCGTAGGGATCCCCCTCTTGGGATTGAAATCACTCAAAACGGGCGGCGGCAAGACAATAAAATCATGCGTGGATGCATAGCGACCCGAAAAGCTAACCCGAATAGCACCCGGGGTTGTGGAGGGTGGCACCGTCACATGGAAATGATTCCCATCTTGAATGGTCACGGAGGCAGCCCCCGATCCTTGAAATTCTACACTAGGCGAAGTCTCCGGAGAAAAACCCCTCCCCGTAAAGACAATCCTAGTCCCAATTCGTCCCCTGGGAGGAGCAATGCTGCTAACGGCAGGGGGGAGAATCCTAAGCGAAGCCGTAGAAGAGGCCTTCACCTGTTCTGTCCCCGCATGGGAGCGGATAGAAACCTCTATGGGCGATGAGGTCCCCGCAGCAGAAAAGGGAATCCGAACCTTGAGCTCGGTTCCTGGTGCATTGACGCTATGTGCCTCTAAGGCATGGGACGGCGGATCTCCAAAGAGTACATAATTCCGCTCCCCGTGACTAGGGTCCTTGGCAAATCCCAGACCCGTGATCGTTAAGACCTCGCCAGGATAAATCGTAGTCGGCGAAAAACCACTCAGGCTCAGGGGGGGAAGGATCTCTATGAGCTCATGTGAGTTTACCACAATGCTTCCGATTTTGAGAGATATTGGCTGTCGCCCTATGGAGGCCCTGTTGGGAACCCTGAATTCAAGTTTTTTCCGATCATCAAAGACCCGAAGAACCGTCGCCATCTCCCCCAAACCCGTAAGAAGACCCCCCAGTTGAACCTCATTTCTATCCAGGGGCGCATTCAAAAACCAAAATCCCTCCAAGACGACAAGATCCCCTACTCGGGCTATCTTAGGTGAGAAATCTATGATGGAATGTTCTATCAATGTAAATATTTTGGGAGGGTCTATAGATAGAGATATAGCAATGCCTCCAATCTCAAGACGTATTGCCCCAGACGCTGCCGTGGGCGGTATCTTCACCTTTAACTCGGTTTGATCATCATTAACTTCATGGGCGGGCACCCGAATAAAGGCACCGGTTTGTCCTGTGAAAATGATGATGTTCTCTGAGGCGGTGGGGGAAAAATTTGTCCCGAAGATGATCATAATCTGATCCGCAGCCCTTTGATGGGGCTTGATATCCGTGATCGTATGGCTTTGCCCATAGACCCCCAGACCCCAGCTTCCCCAGATTAGGAAGCAGAATACATGTTTAAAACGCATTAGAACCCTAAATATATCTTCATGATAAGCCTAAGTCATACCCAATAACAAACCAAATTAATCCCTTTTGAGGAATTTGTTGTGAAATATAAATATGGCAGTTAAAAGTGAACGTATAAAAATAGATTTCTAGTCTTGTAATCCCGAAAGATGAAGACATCTTTCACACATTTTTCTGAGAAAACCTTCAGCTTTTCTCAGAAAAAGCTGAAGGTTCAGAGACCCAATCGCCGTGTTTTTTAATCAAATCTATGAGTTCTTCCACGGCTTCTTGTTCTGGAATTCCCCTTCGGACAATTTCTTTTCCCTTATATAAGGTTATTTTCCCCTTCCCACTTCCCACATAACCATAATCTGCATCTGCCATTTCTCCGGGGCCATTGACAATGCATCCCATGATTCCGATCTTCAATCCTTTGAGATGGGAGGTCTTTTGACGGATGCGGGCAGTTGTTTCTTCCAAGTCAAAAAGCGTTCGCCCACAAGAGGGACAAGCAATGTATTCCGTTTTAGATGTACGGACACGGGCAGCTTGCAGCAATTCAAAAGCATGCGTACACAACAAATCCGTAGGGAGACCCGAGGATGAACTCCACAAAGAAATCCCATCTCCAAAGCCATCTAAAAAGCATGCCCCCAGGCTAGCATGCTCGGGCAAAAGATCCCGAGAAGAAACCTCGCATCGCCAAATGATCGGCATCTCCGTCTCAAGTGCGAGTACCCCCGCACGAATCCTTCCATAAGCCAACCTAGGATCCACATCCACCAACGCAATACAGGTGGGCATGCCGCTCGTCTGAGCCAAGCCCTTCTCAAGCTCCGAAACCGAAGTCCGAAGAAAACAAGGACCTGAAAAATCTCCCAATGCCTCCATCTGAACAGAATCCATCCATGGGAAAAAAGACGCCCGCTCCGATACGGACATGCGCTGCCAAAGTCCAAAGGGAATAATCCCATGGAGACCCCGAGGAAGAGACATGGCTGCGGTTAAAAGAACCAAATCACAAGCCCGTTCAGCCAAGATCCATTTCTCCTGCGCGGAAAGATAATGATAGCCCATGGCTTTAAAATCCTCTTGGGAAAGGGCTCTGTCCTTATGCGTAAAATCTGCCACGACCACAGGCAAGGCCTTCCCCCCCACTGGTGGGAAGGGGACAGAAAGGCTTTTCCGCCTTTGATAGACAAAGGGATTGTATTGGCTTGCCGTGGGCGTAGCAGGAGGGGAGATCGGATTCCATTTCTTATACCAGGTGGATATCTTTTTATATTTGGCAGCAATGGACTGGGCTACAGGAATTTCTTTTTCCGAACGCTCCGTGAGAGAAACTCGGATCGTATCTCCAATCCCCTCTTCCAAGAGGCATCCTATGCCGATGGCAGATTTTATCCGCCCTGGAAGACCATCTCCTGCTTCCGTGACCCCCAAATGAAGAGGATAAGGGGGGAGTTGTTCTTCCTCCAACCGAGAAACCAATAAGCGATAGGCATGCACCATGACCTGAACATGACTTGCCTTCATGGACAGGACCAGGCTATCATAGGCCTCAGCCCTGCATATTTTCACAAATTCCAATGCGGACTCCACCATCCCCTTAGGCGTATCCCCATAGCGACTCATAATGCGATCTGATAAGGAGCCATGATTTGTTCCAATCCGCATGGCAGTCCCGTGTCGCTTGCACAAATGCACCAAGGGAAGAAAGCGATCCCGAATTCGGATGAGTTCATGCTGATAGCTTTCTTCGGTATAGCTGATGTTCTTGAACAGCTTTTTGTCCGCATAGTTGCCTGGATTGATCCGAATCTTCTCTACAAGCCCTGCTAATTCTTCTGCCACACGGGGTGTAAAATGCACGTCCGCGATTAGGGGTACGGAATAGCCATGTTGGACCAACCTGTCCTTGATCTTATGAACAGCTGCGGCTTCTTTGAGGCTGGGTACCGTAAGGCGAACATATTCAGCCCCCGCATCGGATAAGATTTGTATTTGTTCCACCGTCTTGTCCACATTTAGTGTATCTGTGGTTGTCATGGTTTGAATACGAAGGGGATGCCTACCCCCCAACGGAAGATTGCCAATCCCTACCTCCAAGCTCTGACGACGGGGATAAGAAGACAGCAACTCGGACCCTCCTTTCATAGATCTCCTCCCACAGGACGAAGAATTATGTCCTCTACGTTGCTTCGCTCAGAGACTGCCAAGCTCTGCCAAACCATATTGGCAATGTCTTCGGGACGCATAAAACGAGAAGACGGCAAGGTGGTCCCCTTCCAGCTATCGGTTAAGACGGCGCCTGGAAAAATATTCGTAACCCGAATACCATATTCTTTTAACTCGGCTCTAAGTGCCAATCCCAACCCCCGCATGGCAAATTTACTTATGGAATAACTCCCCCCCTGAGGATAGGCTTGCAAGCCTGCCACCGAATTGATATTGAAAATATGACCAAATTTTTGGGAAATAAATTTAGGGATCAGATCCCGACTCAGCCAATAGGCACTATATAAATTTGTTGCCATCAGAGATTCCAATTGACCCTCAGGTTCGTCTTTGAGATAAGCCGGTACAAAGTTTCCCACATTGTTCACCAAAACCGAAATAGGAAGCTTTAAGGCATGGATCTCTCGGACGAACGAACGTACCCCTTCCCGCTGACTCAGATCGGCAGAAAATACATCTAAACGCGAAGAGGCATGGGTCTTTCTAAGGCTTTCTACATGCTGGGAAGACCGAGAACATGTGGCAACATGCATACCCGCCTTGAGAAAACCTTGCACCAAAGCCAATCCAATACCTCGGGTCCCGCCCGAGACGACAGCCAACGTTTCCGATAAATCCTTAGTCTTCATTTAAGGACCAATCATATGGCAAATAGGAGATCCGAGCTTTTGATGAGAGCTCCTTTGGGGTGTACCTGTTTAGATAAGTAATCAGGGGTTCTTGAGCCGTGAAATCCTCTTCAAACCACTTGAAAACCTGAGAGATTTCCAATCTTCGGGGACGTATTTTGTTTTTCTTCTCATCTTCTAAAAAAAGACGAGCTTGTCTGTCCAGTTGGGCAGAAATTGTCTCGGGGAGATAAGCCTGATTTAGCAATTTGGGACAAGACTTCGCAGCACAGACCAAGGCAAAATGAACCCTGGCATCCTTAAATGTGGGACGAATAAGTTCATGCTCTATTTGGTTTAGGCTATAGGTTTTTCCACCCAGGCTGATGAATCTATGATCCCAGGGGCCCTTGCCCGTCCTTTTTTCAATATCCTTTATGCTTTTCAAAGGATAATGCTTCAGGATCAACTGAATGGTAAAGGCATTGTAGGCATTAATCCAATACGCGAGCCGCTGATTTCGTCCGGCAGCATGGGGAACCTCCTTATCCAGCCAACCCAAATAGCCATCCAGAACCTGCTGACCCTTCGAATCCCGCAGACATCTCGCATAATCTACTGCCCCAGTCTCAGACACATAAAGCCCCAGCCACTCAGACCAAATGGCATGACCCGCCGCCTGTGCCCGTAGCTCAGAGAACGAAAAAAATCCCAGGATAAAAATCAAATGCCATGCCTTCCCAAATAGGGTATAGAAATATCTGCTCATGTCTAATGTATTCATAGGTTCTCTCTTGAAGATAAGGTTTTTTTTAAACTGAATTATATCATTCCCCCAAAACTATCTCATAGACAGATTAAGAGCTGAGTAAAAATACTTGTACTTGTGCGAAAATTGTGCAAACTTGTGTGTGAACTTGTGCAAACTTATGCGAAATGAAGGAGATGCCAAAACAGCTATCGGTATTTGAATAGTCCTAGAATTAATACGCAGATGGAACGAAGAAAAATACATATTGATGTCCCATTATCAGAAGAAGATGCTCTTTGTGTGAAAGGGTTGAATCAGTTTTTTGAACCTAAAGATTTCTCTCTGATCCCCAACAAGCATAGTGGCATAGATGTTCTCCTAAGACGGGTGAATATTAAAGAGTTAGAAAAAAGGGTTGCTGCCCATGATTCTGCTTCTGGGATCTTGAGAAGGATTTTCAAAGAAATTCGGGGTATTGGAAGTTATGGCTTGCAATCGGGACTTCGGGTTTATGTGGATTACAATCAAGAACGCAAAGTAAAAGATCGGGCGGCTAAGGAAAAGGCTCGGGAAAAGCATTTTTATGCGAATGGACATCCTTTCCGTCCGAAACCTGCCGACCTGCCTGAGGACTATAAGAATAAAATTCTGTGTGGGGATAGTTTGGATATACTTAAAAAATTGCCCGATAACTGTGTGGACCTGATCTTTACCTCTCCACCCTATAATTTTGGCTTGGACTATGATAATGAGATTCAGGATGATGCCTTTTGGAAGGGGTATTTTGATTCCTTGTTTGCTATTTTTGATCAGGGTATTCGGGTATTAAAATACGGGGGACGATTCATTGTGAATGTCCAACCCTTATATTCGGACTATATTCCGACCCATCATATCATTAGCAACCATTTTATGAAACGCAAAATGATATGGAAGGGGGAGATCATTTGGGAAAAGAACAATTATAATTGCAAATACTCCGCTTGGGGATCTTGGAAAAGCCCTAGCAATCCTTATCTCAAAGGCACCTGGGAGTTCCTAGAAATTTATGCTAAGGGATCTCTAAAGAAAGAGGGGGATAGGGGAAAAATAGACATCTCTGCGGAAGAGTTTAAAAGGGATGTGATTTCACGATGGTCTATTGCACCCGAACGTAAAATGAAAGAATACGGGCATCCTGCCATGTTCCCTGAAAAACTGGTGGAAAGGGTTCTCAAGTTGTTTAGCTATCAAGACGACATCGTGCTAGACCCTTTCAATGGCGCGGGTACAACCACCTATGTCGCACAGAAACTGAATCGTCATTTCCTAGGAATAGACATTTCCAAAGCCTATTGTGAGTCCGCTAAAAGACGAAGCCATGGCATCCTCGTCTGAATAGCTTGTGGGGGATGTGTGCAGACCGCTGCCTCGGATAGTCCCGCCCCGAGCATAAAAAGATTATCTTGAAGATATGGATTCTTGCATTTTTTCATGCTTGCCTTGGTATCTTAGACCAATCTGCCTCAATACCCTCATCATAATAATTCTTGTCTTTGTGATCGGAGTACTTATTTATACGCGAATGAAAGAAAAACATCGGAAGAAAATAACTTTATGGGGGATTGCAGTAGGGTCATTAGCATTGGCTTTTGTATTCTTCTTCTGTTATCTCGGGGCTGCTTCTGAGGATTCTTTTTTAAAAGACAATAACGACACGATAAGGACGGCACTCACCCTAGCCGTAGGAATATTGGGAATTGGCGGGATCGTGCTGTCTGTTCTCCGCATACAAAGAACAGACAAGCAAATTAAAATATCTCAAAAGCAGGTTAAAGTCTCGCAAGAGGCAAATTATCTGAGCAGTTTCAATCTGACAATCAACATGTTGCATTCTGATTCTGATACCCAAAAATTAGCTGCCATAGGTATTTTGCATAACATAGCTGTTGACGACCAAAAGAGGGTAAAGAGAGTCTTTGAAGCCTTTCTGGCCTTCGTCAAAGAGGTCAAAATAAAAACAAAGGATCCGGAGCACCCAGAAAGCTGGGAAAACCCCTTTTCCCGAATCAAAAGCACCATAGTCGGAAAAATAACTGAGGACAAAATATATTCTAAGTACAGGAAAGGCAGCA
>JAPOQI010000087.1 GCA_026710765.1 Cytophagales bacterium
CTGGCGGGGAGTACACAAAGAATTTTCATTCTCTGTGTTTTTTATCCGGCTTGTAGTGCATCGGCACCAGCGATGATTTCAGAGAGTTCGGTTGTAATGATAGCTTGTCGGGTTCGGTTATATGAGATTTGCAAGTCTCTTAGGATCTCTTTGGCATTTTCAGAGGCTTTGTCCATGGCTGTCATTCGGGCTGCGTGTTCGGCACTTATGGATTCCAGGATTGCCTGGTAGAGTCTGATGCTCAGCAGGTGGGGTATGAGATCTGCGATCAATTCGGCTTGTGAGCTATCATAGAGGTATATGTCTCTATCTCCCAAGCTATCTTTTCCTAGGGGTAGGAGTTTAATGGTCTGGGTGAGATAGGTTCCTGTACTCTTGAAGCTATTGTAGACAATTCGTACGGAGTTTATTTCACCTTTTAAGAATTGCTGTATGAGTTCAATGCTCAGTTTTTCTGTTTCGGGATAATTTAGAAGATGGGAAATATCTGAGGACAGGGTTATTTTATGGCATGGGAGTTGATGTTTGTGTACGTAAGATTGTATTCGTTTTCCTATGGGGAGAATACTGTTTTGTTTTTGGGTGGGATGTTCTTCTTGAATTTGTTTGGATAGACTTTTGATGACGTGCGAATTAAAAGCACCACAAAGTCCTTTATCGGAGCTGATACCTATCCACAGTTCTTGCTGGCCATTTCCGTGGAGGTAGGGGAGGAGATTAGGGGGAGTTTCTCCTTCTTCGGGGGAGAACAAGTGGCTCCAGAGTTTGTCTAGTTTTTCATGGTAATTCCTTAGGGAAATCATTCTTTCTTGTGCCTTTTTAAGCTTGGCCGCGGAGACCATCCTCATGGTTTTGGTAATCTGTTGAGTCGCCTTAACGGATGCTATGCGTTCTTTTACCTCCTTTAGATTGGACATGTCTCTTGAATTTTGTTTTTACCTTGTGCCAGGGATTTAGGGTTCTCTTTGAGATCTTGGGTTATTTGAGATTCCGAGCAAGTTTTTTTAGTTCTTCTTGAATCTCAGATTCCCATTTTCCTTCTGCAATTTTCTTGAGACATGTTTTGTGTTCGCTGACCAAGGTATTTAGAAAATTACGTTGAAAATCTTTGACCTGTTCTTCCGGAATTTCGTCGAGGAATCCTTCTGAGGAGGCGTAAAGAATAGCTATTTGTTGTTCTACGGGGAGCGGTTCGTGCTGGCGTTGTTTGAGCACTTCTTGGTTTCGTTTTCCTCTTCGGATGATCTGTTGTGTGGCTGCATCTAGGTCTGATCCAAATTTGGCAAAGGCTTCTAGGTCTCTGAACTGGGCTTGATCTAGCTTGAGGGTTCCTGCAACCTTTTTCATGGGTTTTATTTGTGCGGCACCTCCCACCCTGGATACAGAGATTCCTACGTTGATAGCGGGTCTTATTCCGGCATTGAAAAGATTAGATTCTAGGAAGATTTGTCCATCTGTAATGGAGATCACATTGGTAGGTATATAGGCAGATACATCTCCTGCTTGGGTTTCTATGATAGGGAGAGCTGTGAGGGATCCGCCACCTTTGATAAGTCCTTTCAGGGAGGGAGGAAGATCATTCATTTCCTGGGCTATGGCATGATCTCCTGTAATTTTAGCAGCTCGTTCCAGGAGTCGTGAGTGTAGATAGAATACATCTCCGGGATAGGCTTCTCGTCCTGGTGGTCTTCGTAGGAGGAGGGAGAGTTCTCGATAGGCTACGGCTTGTTTGGATAGGTCATCAAAGATAACTAGGGCTGACCTTCCTGTATCTCTGAAATATTCTCCCACAGAGGTTCCGGTAAAGGGTGCGAAGTACTGCATAGGTGCGGGGTCAGAGGCACTAGCGGAGACGATCACGGTGTATTCCATGGCGCCTTCTTTTTCGAGAATTCGATGCATGGCGGCCACACTGGAGGCCTTTTGGCCTATGGCCACATATATACAGTATACAGGTTCTCCTTTTTGGTAGAATTTTTTTTGATTGATGATGGTATCTATTGCAATGGTAGATTTTCCGGTTTGTCTATCTCCGATGATAAGTTCTCTTTGTCCTCTTCCGATGGGGATCATGGAGTCTATGGCTTTGATACCTGTTTGAAGGGGTTCGCTAACAGATTCTCGGTAGATAACGCCGGGTGCTTTTCTTTCTAGGGGCATTTCGAATTTTTCACCTTGTATGGTTCCTTTTCCATCTATGGGTTCTCCAAGAGCATCTATTACTCTCCCGCACAAGCCTTCTGATACAGGTATAGATGCGATTTTACCTGTTCTTTTCACCTGATCTCCTTCTTTGACTCTTCGGGAGTCGCCAAAGAGTACAGCCCCCACACTATCTTCTTCTAGGTTGAGAGCCAAGGCTTGTATCCCATTTTCAAAGCGAAGTTGTTCTCCTGCTTGGACATCATTAAGTCCGTAGATTCGGGCTACACCATCCCCCACCTGCAAGACGGTACCTATATCTTTTAGCTTAGCTTCATCCTGATAGCTTAGAAGCTGTTCTTTCAATATGGCGGATACTTCTTCTGGTCTAAGTTTTTTCACAGGTTCTTATATTTTTCTAAAAAAAGATTAGTCATGATGGATGAGGTGTTGTTTGATTCTTGAGAGTTGTGCGCTGAGGCTTTTATCCATTTCTTTATTTCCGATTCTTAAAACAAATCCTCCCAAGAGTTCGGGTTGTACTTCATGAATCAGTTCTATTTCTTTTTTGAGGATGGTTTTCAATTTTTGCTGTATTTCTTTTGTGTGTGTTTCTGATAGGGGTTCTGCACTTCGGAATTGCACCTGTATGAGTCCTCTGTCTTTGAAGCACATTTGTAGGAACTGTTTCAGAATGTCTTTGAGGAGATTTTCTCTTCGCTTGCAAACGAGCAGGTCTATGAGTTGGAATAACAGTTTATGTATTCTTTGATCCCACAAGCTTCGGGCGACAGTTCTTTTTTGGTAGGTAGGCATGACGGGTGAAGCCAAGAATTTATTTAGGTCTTCGGATTCTTTTAGGAGTTCCGAGAGGGTTTGGGCTTCTTTTTCGAGGATTGGGACTATCTTTTCTTGGCGAGCTATTTCGAAAAGAGCTTTTGCATAGCGTGCAGTGACAACTTGCATAGATTCTTATATATAGGGAAAAACATTTCTATTGACAGGGTTTTAATTCAGGTTCAAATTTCGGATGTACTTGTTAAGAATGTCATCTCGGGTTTTTTTATTCTGGAGCTGTTCTTGTAGGATTTTTTCGGCTATTTGAATGGAGAGGGTAGCGATGGTGTACTTCATTTCTTGGGCTGCTTTTTCCCGTTCTTTTCTGATTTCGTGTTTAGTTTCTGTCATCATTTTTTCGCGCAATTTTTCCAGTTCTTGTCTTGTTTCAGATTTCATATTTTCGGAGGCTTCTTGGGCTGCTTTGAGGATATCATCTCTTTGTTTTCGGCTATCTTTGATTATTTTATCTTCTCGGGCTTGGAGTTCTTTGACGGATTGTCGTGCTTTTTCGGCTTTTTCGAGGGCTTGTTCTATTTTATCTTCTCGCTGTTGGATGGCGTTCAAGAGGGGTGGCCAGGCGAACTTGAGGAGTATTCCGGCGAGAGCCAAGAAGACGATAGTTTGCCAAAACACGAGGCCCAGCCCTGGGCTAAGTAGGTCCATGGGTGCTTCGGGTTATGATTTCAGACGGCGATCAGCAAACATATCACGATTCCGAAGAGGGCAATCACCTCAATCAGAGCTGCGATAATCAACATAGCCACTTGCACTTTTCCACTGACCTCGGGTTGCCGTGCCATGGCTTGCATAGCTGATTCTCCAATTTTTCCTATTCCCAATCCGGCACCTATGGTGACCAGACCGGCGCCTATTCCGGCACCCATGATAGCCAGACTCATATCTAAAAACAAGGAACTCATACTTTGATGGATTAGTATATTAACAAGTTAGACAACAAAATTCAAGACAGCAGATCACACTAGACTTCCTGTGCATAGCCTTCACGGGACAGGCCCGGGCTGGCAAATCTGCACTGATATTCCGTGTGGGATCCACCCTCTTAGGAATGCTATTATACGTAAAATAATTCTTATTTCCACTTTTTTCTTCGCGAGTCTGCAAAACTTTCGGAAAATTTGCGTTCTTAGGTTTCTTATCCATGCAATATATCCCTATCATGGCTTGGGTTGTGATCTTCGGGTTCAGTCAAATGGATTTGGTCTGTGGGTTTATGGTGTGGTAAAAAACAATATTTGGGACAAAAAAAGTATATATGAAAAGAAAATTTAAGTTAGGGGTTGGGACGATTTTAGTCTTAGCCGTGGGTTTTATAATCTCTTGGAAGGGGGGTAGTTGTTTTTCTGGGGCTGAATGCTCTTCGGGGTCGGAGATTTCGGCGGGGAAGGTTGTGCGGGCTGCTCAGTTTTTAGGTGGGGGCAGTGTGGCTGTTCTTCCTCAGGCGGAGATTAAATGGTTAAGTATTCAGGAGGTGGAGTCTAATATGGCTCGTGAGAAGCGGAAGGTTTTCGTGGATGTTTATACGGATTGGTGTGGTTGGTGCAAGAAGATGGATCGGACCACTTTTTTGGATGAGGATATTATAGATTATTTAAGGGTGAACTATTATTCTGTGAAGTTCAATGCAGAGTCGAAGGAGGAGATTTCTTTTGCTAACAAGACGTTTAAATTTGTAAGTGGGGGAGGTTCAAAGGGTTATAATCAGTTGGCTGCGGCGTTGACTCAGGGTCAGTTATCTTATCCTTCTTTTGCGATTTTGGACGAGAACCTCAAGCTTATCAAGGTTATTAGGGGTTATCACGATGCCAAGCAGTTGAAGAAGGTATTGGTTTCTCAACTTGAGAAATAGCGTGGTATAAGCATCGAGGCCAATGGGTCTTTCTGAGCAGGAAGAGCTTCGTCATGTGGCGCGTAGGGAGCTTTTAGGTCGGGGGATAGATCCTTATCCTGCGGATTCTTTTCCTTTAACTGGTCTTTCTTCGGATCTTTCTCGTCGTTTTGAGGAGGATCCTTCGTCCTGTGCGAATGTATCCTTAGCGGGTCGTATAAGGAGTCGCCGGATTATGGGGGCTGCTTCTTTCGTAGAGTTACAAGATTCGGGGGGGCGGATTCAGCTTTATCTTAAGCGGGATGATATATGTTCGGGCTCTGATAAAAGCTTTTACAACGAGATTTTCAAGCGGTATATGGATATTGGGGATCTGATTGGGGTTCAGGGTTCTATGTTTAGGACTCAGCGCGGTGAGATCACCTTGCGTGTTCGCAGTTTGAAGCTATTGTGTAAATCACTTCGTCCTTTACCTGTTGTGAAGGAGTCTTCGTCGGATGGAGATGGGGATGGATCTAAGATTTACGATGCTTTTTCGGATCCGGAGCAACGTTATCGGCAGCGCTATGTGGATTTGATTCTCAATTCTCAGGTTCGGGAGATATTTGTTCAGCGGACAAAATTGGTTCAGGTGATTCGGAATTTTCTTAATGGACGTAAATATTTAGAGGTAGAGACGCCCATTTTGCAAGCTCTTTGGGGTGGTGCGACTGCGAGGCCCTTTATCACACATCATCATGTTTTGAAAACGGATTTATATCTCAGGATAGCAAATGAGTTATACTTGAAGCGCCTGATTGTGGGGGGGTTTGATGGGGTTTATGAGTTTTCAAAGGATTTCAGGAATGAGGGAATGTCTCGCTTTCACAATCCTGAGTTCACACAAATGGAGCTCTATGTGGCTTACAAGGATTATTATTGGATGGCAGAGTTAACAGAGAATTTAATAGGGGAGGTTCTTCGGGTTCTTCATGGGTCTACTAGGATTCAGGTGGGGGATCGTGAGATAGATTTTTCTTCTCCTTGGCGTCGGGTTCATTTTTATGATCTGTTGGAGGAAAAGACGGGTGAATCTCTTCGGGGCTCTGGGAATAAAGATTTGGAGAGGTTGGCAAAAAAATGGGATCTTTCGGTTCCTTCCCATGCTTCCAAGGCTAAGCTTTTGGATATGCTTTTCAGCCATTTATGTGAGCCGAATCTTATAGAGCCAACTTTTGTTTTAAATCATCCTGTTGAGCTTTCTCCCCTAGCTAAGAAGCATCGGGAGGAGGAGGGCGTCGTTGAGCGTTTTGAGCTAATATGTAATGGTAAGGAGATTTGCAACGCATATTCTGAGTTAAACGATCCCGTGGAGCAGCGAATTCGGTTTCAGCAACAATTAGATTTGGCTAAGAAGGGTGATGTGGAGGCTATGGCGATGGATGAAGATTTTCTAAGGGCTTTATCCTATGGTATGCCTCCTACTTCTGGTTTGGGAATAGGTATAGATCGATTGGCAATGCTTATGACGAACTCTTCTTCCATTCAGGATGTTCTTTTCTTTCCTCAGATGCGGCCTGAATCTTCTGGAAAGCCCAAAAACATTTAACTATATGGTGCTGGGAGCTTGGATATGGAGTAGGGCCTAGAAGAGTTTTTAGTATAGGTTCAAGGTCCAGCTGCATTCCAGAGAGCTTGGATAGGGGTTGAGGTTTTGGATATGGGGTTTGATTGTCATACTGAGGTCTTGGCTCAGGTTAAAATCTTTCAGGTGGGCAGCGACATATGCATCGGCTATTTGGAGAATGTAGACGGCAAGGGAAGCGAAGATCAGGATTTCTCTGTTTCTTTCTGCATTATCTGCGGAAGTTTCTATATACCTTGAACTCAGTCCTGGGAAGGGGTTTTGACTTAGGGGGTCTGCATCTCTGATTCGGCTGGCAGCGATTCTGAACTGATTATGTAGTCTATTCTGCTGATAGATATATGTTCCTAGGATAAGTTGGGTTCCCAAGATCAGGGGTAGTTTCCACATTTCACCATTATATACTTGTCCTGCCCCGGGTAGGAGCATAGAGAAGTAGAGGGCACGGTCTGGGTTTTCTCGGGGATGTTGCTGGAAGATATTTTCCGTTTTTTCTTCTATGGTGGGTTGGGATTTGTTTTTAGATATTGAGGATTGTGCGAGGCTTATTAGATTTTTGAGGCATAGGCTTAGTATCAGGACCATTACTGGGATTTTTATGGATATTTTCATTCCATGGGGAGTCTGAGGATTTCGAGTATGCGTCCAAGATCTTCAGCGGAGAAGAAGCTTATATTTATTTCTCCTTCTTCATTTTTTTGGATCTTCAATTTAACTTTTGTGGCCAGGTGGGCGCTGAGTCTTTTCTGCATACTTTTTATCGCATCAGATTGGGGTTTATGTTTTTTGGATATTTTTTTAGCCTTGGATGGGTTATAGCTTTTCACCTTTTCTTCGGTAGATCGGACGGAGAGATCCTCTTTCAGGATGAGTTTTAGGAGTTTGGATTGTTGATCGGGATGGTTGACTGAGAGTATGACTTTGGCATGTCCCACGCTTATTTTTTTATCTCGGATGGCTATTTGGACTTCTGGGGGCAGTTTTAGGATTCTGATATAATTGGCGATGGTGGCTCTATTTTTTCCTATCCGTAGGGCTAGGTCTTCCTGGTTAATTTGACATTCTTTGAGGAGTCGTTGATATGAGATCGCTACTTCCACGGCATTGAGGTCTTCTCGCTGTATATTTTCTATGAGGGCTAGTTCCAACATATCGTGATCTCCTTTAGATTTTCTCAGGAAGACGGGTATTGTTTTGAGATTTGCTCTTTTAGCAGCTTGCCATCTTCGTTCTCCGGAGATAATTTGATATCTATTATTGGGTAGTGCAGACACGGTAATGGGTTGTATGATTCCGTGTAGTTTTACAGATTGGATGAGTTCTTTGAGATTATTTTCATCAAAATCTTTACGGGGTTGTTGGGGATTGGGTTCTATGTTATCTAGGGGTACTTGTGTGCTTTGTTCTGGTAGGTTTGTATATTTAGGGGTTATTTGCTGATCCTGAGCTGCGGAATAGGAGTCTTCTAGGAGTGCTTTCAATCCTTTTCCAAGTACCCTTTTATTAGATTTTCCTTGTTGGTTCATTGTTTTTGCAGCTTGGGGATTGGGAGTTGATGTTTTTTCAGGATTTCTTCGGCTAGACTGAGGTAGCTGGTTGCTCCTTTACTTTCAGCATCATAAAATACGGCAGGTGATCCAAAGCTTGGGGCTTCACTTAGTTTGACGTTTCGGGCGACGATGGTTTGAAATACTTTGGTTTGGAAATGTGTTTTCAATTCTTCAATTACTTGGTTGGAGAGTCTGAGTCTGGGATCATACATGGTTGGCAAGATTCCTTCTATTTCTAGGAGGGTATTTAGTCTTTTTTGTATGGTTCTGATGGTATTCAATAGTTTTCCGAGCCCTTCTAATGCAAAGTATTCACATTGTACGGGAATGATTACGGAATCACTGGCGACCAGTGCATTGACGGTTGTTAACCCTAGTGATGGGGAGCAATCTATGATAATAAAATCGTATTCATTTTTGACTTCGGATAGGGTTTCTTTAATTTTTTCTTCTTTATCTGGGAGATTTCCCATTTCCATTTCTATTCCGACGAGATTGATATGTGAGGGGAGGAGTTGGATATTTTTAAATTTTGTATTGACGATAGCTTTTTTTGTAGGTATGGCACCGATCATACAATCATAGAGACTGGAATCTTCGGGCATGATTTCGACTCCGATTCCGGAAGTAGCATTAGCTTGTGAGTCAGCGTCTACTAGTAGGACCTTGTAGTCGAGGACGGAAAAGCTGGCGGAGAGATTGATCGCGGTGGTTGTCTTTCCGACTCCTCCTTTTTGATTCGCTATGGAAAGAATTTTTCCCATGGGTTTGACAGGGTGGTTACTGCGTTCTCTGTGCTTTTTTGAGGGATTTAATTCGTTCTTGGAAGGAGGTTGTTTTATTTTTTTTCTTTTGATAGTTTTTTTGGGAGGCTTCTAGTTTAGCTTTTATTTTTTCATCATTCACAAAATATTTGGTAAGGAATTGTTGTAGCATGGAGAAGATATTAGAGATAAAATAGTAGAAGGTGAGTGCGGCACTATACGAGTTGAGGAAGAAGAGGAAGGTAAATGGCATGATGTACTGGATCATTTTGAGGTGTTGGGGTGTTGAGGTACTGACTTGGGCATTGTACCGTGTATATAGGAGAGTAGATATGGTCATAAGGAGGGTAAAAAGGCTGACGTGATCTCCATACATAGGGATTTGGAAGGGTAGTTGGAGTATGCTATCGTAGGAAGACAGGTCTTCGGCCCAGAGGAAGGGTTCTTGTCTAAAATCGAAAGCATTGGGGAAGAAATAGAACATGGAGAGTAGTATGGGCATCTGTAAGATCATAGGGAAGCATCCGCTTAGGGGATTGACACCCATATCTTGGTATACTTTCATAAGTTCTTGTTGTTGTTTTTTGGGGTCATTGGGTATGGATTCTTTAATACGGTCCATTTCAGGTTTAAGGATTCGTATTTTTGCCATGCCTATAAATGCTCGGTAGGTTAGGGGTGCGAGGACGAGTCTGATAACTAGGACCATGATTATGATAAGGATTCCGAAATTGGAGATATAGCTTTTCAAGAACTGAAATACGGGGATCAAGAATCCTTTATTGATATAGGCTAGTATCCACCATCCGAGGGATATGTTTTGGGAGAATCCTTGGGTTACTTCTGGGAGTATTTGAATGTCGTTGGGTCCCATGTAATATCGTTGCTGATAGATTCCTTCTGGTCCTGGGGACAATTGAAGGTCTATTTTGGCTTGTTTGACATAGGGGCTTTGTTTGGGTTCTATAGAGAGTTTAGCCTGTGTAATGGGTGTAGAGGGAATCAGGGCACTCAGGAAGAATTTTTGTTTGAGGGCGATCCAAGCTATAGGTGTGTTTATATTTTGTTGTTCTTTTTCCTGTTCTCCTTCTAGGGTTTCGAATTCTTTGTCATAGGTGAAGTAGTTGAGGGTTGTTTTGAGAAGCATATCTTTTTCATTTTTTTCGAAATTTTCCACGTTTTCATACCATGAGAGGTTGAGGGGTGTTCCGTATGCGTGTTTATTTTCTATTTGGTGTTTTATTTCATACCGCTTTCCCCAGATAGTATATACCTGCTTAATATATTGTTGGTGTGGGAGTTTTGCGATAAAGACGAGTTTTAGGGAGTCTTCTCCTGATACCTTGTTTCGATATGTTCTGGAGGTAAAATAGAGTTGGGAGAACGAGATATTTTCTCCTTGGAACGTGAAGCTTAGGTCTGTATTGGTTTTAGTTTCGTGTTGAAGGTAGAGGGGTTTTCCTGGGTAGGTTTTATAGTTTTTGAGTTGGATTCTTTTTATTTTTCCGCCTTTAGACGAGAAGATTAGATGTAGGTATTCATTTTCTATTTCTATTTCCTTTTCATTTCCTGTCATCAGATTGGCAAAGGGACCCTTTTTATGTAGGGATAGGCTATCGATTTTTTCAGGACTCTTTGGATTTGTTTGGCTTGGATTATTTGTTTGGCTTGCTATTTGTTCTTGAATTTTAGGGGTTCTGGGTTCATCATCTGGGATGAAGTAGAGGAAATAGATTAGGAAGATTCCTACGAGGAGGAGGGTTCCGACGAGTTGACTTTTTTCTACGTTTCCCATTAGTTCTGCTGATATGTAATTGATTTTATTTCCTCTTGTCGGATGGCTGCTTGCACGAAACAGATGAATAGGGGGTGGGGTTTTTCCACGGTACTTTTATATTCGGGATGGAATTGGCATCCTATAAACCATGGATGGTCTTCTATTTCCACAATTTCGACTAGTCTTCCATCGGGGCTGAGTCCTGTGGATTTCATTCCTGCTTCCTGGAATTTTTTAGCATATCGGGTATTGAATTCATATCTATGTCGGTGTCGTTCAGAGATTTGAGATGTTTGATAGGCTTCAAAGGCTTTGGTTTTCTTTTGGAGTTTGCAGGGATAGGCACCTAGTCGCATGGTACCCCCCCTATTTTCCAATTCCTTTTGGGAGGCCATGATATCTATGACGGGATCAGGTGTTTGTGGGGATATTTCTGTAGAGTCGGCTTGTGGGAGTTTGAGGGCGTGTCGTGCAAATTCCACTACGGCACATTGCATGCCTAGGCAAATTCCTAGGAAGGGAATTTTTTGTTCGCGGGCATATTGCACGGCATTCATTTTTCCTTCCAAGCCTCGTTCTCCGAACCCGGGTGCGACCAAGATACCGGCGGCTTTATGGAGTTTTTCTTCCACATTAGCTGTATTTATTTCTTCGGCAGAAATCCATAAAATTTGTACGGAGGATTTGGTATGTGCGCCGGCATGGACGAGTGATTCGTATATAGATCGGTAAGCATCTTTGAGTTGCACATATTTTCCGACTATGGCAATTCTAATATTTTCACGAGGGTTTTTCAATCTATTTAAAAAATTCTCCCATAATTTCAGATCGGGTTTTTTAGGTTTAGATACTTGGAGTTGATTTAGGATTTGTTCATCCAATTTTTCTTTTCTCAGCGCTAGGGGTACTTCATAAATGATATGTGTATCTTTTGCTTCCACGACCCTGTCTAGGGATAGATTGCAATGGAGGGCTATTTTTTGTCTAATTTCTTTAGGGAGTTCTTGTGTACATCGGCAGACTAGGACGTCGGGTTGTATACCTAGGGAGAGTAATTCTTTGACAGATTGTTGGGTAGGTTTAGTTTTCAATTCTCCGACAGCTTTAAGATATGGCACGAGGGTAAGGTGTGCGAAGGCGGTGGAGGTATTTCCGAGTTCAAGTCGGATTTGTCGTACAGCTTCCAGGAAGGGCAGGGATTCTATGTCACCAACACATCCTCCTATTTCGGTGATGACGATGTCACAGTTTTCTTGGTTTCCGAGTTGATAAATAAGTTTTTTAATTTCATTGGTCACGTGTGGGATTACTTGTATTGTTTTTCCAAGAAAATCGCCTCTTCGTTCTTGTGCGATGAGGTTATGGTAGATTCGTCCTGCTGTGAAATTAGATCCTCTAGAGGTAGGTTTTCCGAGGAATCGTTCATAGTGTCCTAGGTCTAGGTCAGTTTCGGCTCCATCTTCGGTGACGAAGCATTCTCCGTGTTCGTAGGGGTTTAGGGTCCCTGAGTCTATATTAATATAGGGGTCTATTTTTTGTAGGGTGACGGAGAGCCCTCGTGATTCTAGTATTTTTCCCAGGGAGGCGGCTAGGATTCCTTTACCGAGCGAGGAAGCCACTCCTCCTGTGACGAACACATATTTGACCTCTTTCTTCGTCTTAGGGGAGGACATTCTGTTTCAATTCTCCCCTTTTATTGCATTTCAGCAGACACATCATAGAAGATCCTCCTTCAAATCCTAGGGTTCCAAAGACCACTACTTCTCCGTTGGATAGCTCTATTGCTTTGACGGCTTCGTCATCTTCAATTCCTCCGTAGTGTACTCCACCTACTTCGGCATCCCCATATTCTTCGAGCACGGTTCCGGTTTGCCCTAGTCGGATGAGTAATATTTCAGATCCTTTGGATACGGTTCCCCTTTTAAAGTCTTTAAGTTGTCCCACCAGCCAATATCCTGGTGGATTGGTTTCTGCGACGGTCAGGGATAGGGTACGATTAGATCCTCTTCCGAGTCCGTAGATTTCATTCGTAGGACTATCTCCAAATATTCTATACAAGAAGCTTAGTTCGGTACCGCTGGCAATGTAACTTCCGGTCAGGGTGTAGTCATTGTTTGCCAGTCGGGAGATGTGTGCGGGTTCTTCATCCCCATCTTGTCCTAGGGTTCGGGCGGCGATCACGGAGCCGAACCTATCTACCTTGAAAAAGAGTATGTTTTTTCCACCCCCATTGGTTTCAGATTCAGCATCGGTCCGTGCTAATACGACCACTTCATTTTCATCTGCTATAGCAGAGACGGCCTGATCTTCTCCCCCATATCCGTGTTTTCGTTCCCAGATGATTCTTTCTTGTGCGTCTTTAGATATTTTGAAGAGAAAGACGTCTAGTAGGTCTATTTCAGCTCTGGAAGAGGCGTAGGTACTTTTGAGGGTATCTACAATATTTGTTGTTCCGACTATAACGAGTCCATCTTCTAGCTCTACTATATCTACAGCTATTTCATTTGCCAGGGTTTCGGTTCCTCTGATATTTTCGGTTTTTTTACCATAGATTTGTCTTGAAAGTTCCTTTCCAGTGTAATCTACCCTAATGAGAAGGATATCGGATTGGAGTGCAGTGGTTCCCACACCGTGGTTCACGCGATAGGTAGAGGTGGCCAGGATAATGAAATTTCCATCCGAGGTAGGCATCAGGGCGGCGGGGATATCTCGGGAGTGTACGGCTTCTTTTTCACCACCTGTATTAATTATATCAGGCGCTTCATGTGTATAGGTAAAGCTATTTTGTTCATTCCCTGCTTCATCTGTGAGGATCAGGTATATATCGGCTTCTCCGTCCGCAATATCTTGTGGGTCTTCTTCACCTTTATTGAGTATGCCTGAGCTGTTGGTGTATCCCAGAAGCAGGTAGCCTCCTTCCACTTTAGCAAAGTCTACGGCTTGCTCTTTTCCTTCTTCCCCATAGAATTTCACAAAGACTTCTTCGGGGGAGACGGAACTTTCTTGAAAGAGATCACATCCGAGTCCTAGGATTAGGAATATACCCAGCATGGCTCCTTTCCAGATTTTGTTTTTTTTTCTCATATAGATCTTGAGTTCACTTTCTTTCCAGGAGTCTAGGACTATATATAGATACTATATAGCTGAGGCTTATTTGTATAGAGCTAATAGAGAAGTCATTGTCTACATACCCTAGCCTGAAGGGGATATCTTGAGAAACCGTGTATCTATTTTGGACATCGGCTAGGTTGATTAGTCCTTGTATATAGGACAATTCCATTACCCAAAATGTTTTTCGGGAAGGGCTTCGTCTTTTGATTCCAACTCCTGTCATCAAGGAGTGATTCCATTTTCTTCTGAGTCCTTCTGTTACGAGGTTGGTATTTCCAAGATTAACGACGGCACCTCCTTCTCGAATTCCGCTCAGGGTAGAAGAGACGAGATATCCTTCTAGTCCTCCGAGATACACATATGGGACCCATTCTTGACCATAGAGGAGGAGCCAGCGAAAAACCAAGGGGACCTCTACCCAGTATTGGCTTTCTGAGAGGCTATAGGAGGAATAATCATACAAGTTATTTGTGAGCCTATAGGATCGGACAGAGAATTGGGCTCCTCCCATGATTTCAAAATAAAGACCTATTTCTTTTTCTATTTCTATTCCCCCACCTCCCAAAACACCAGGTCGTGCTGTTTCTCGGGAGTTCAGGTTATTTTCCACTCCGTAGACAGAACGTGTATTCACAAAATTGGTATTTCCAATGGCTCTGAATCCGATTCTATAAATGGGTCGGGTTCTAAATTTCCTATATAGGTAGAAGATTTCTTCGGGATCCACAAAATATTGGAGTTGATGTTCGGGATCTTCTCTGAGAAGTTCTTCCATGGCTTTTTGTGAAGCAGCGATGCTATCGGTAAAAATGTGTACCAGTGTAATGAGTTTTTTAGCGGCTACACTTTCTTCTTTGGAGAAGGCTTGGGTTTCGAAGCAGGGGGAGAGGAGGGATGGTATTGGGAAGAGGTTTCCTGTATCATATTGATCTTCTGCTTGTGCCAGGAGTTGCGAGCAGTTCACTCGTTGCCCGTAGGTAGGCAAGGCTCTCATAAAGAGCAGACTTGTCAGAAGGATCCACAGTGCTGGATTTCTCAATCTACTCAGACCCTGAAGAATATTCTTCGCATGTGATTTCATAGCCAATTCCTTCTCCGACATATTGCAACCACTCTTTTTGGGATAAATTTCTTGTTGCGGTCTGGCAAAAGGGACCTATCATTTTTCCAGACCCCGTAGGCCAAACTCTGACATCAGCATCTTGAGAAACGGTAAATACTTGTTTTCCTTGAGGATCAAATCCGGCCATATGGACCCAACCTTGATGGGCTTCTAAGACAATGGGGAGATCGTTGATATTATGCATATCCCATATTTTAGCTGTTTTATCTCTACTGCTGCTGACCATGAGTCGGTCTTCTTTATCAAATGTCACGTGGGTGACACGGCTATAGTGTGCATTCAGATCAGTGAACACTTCTTTGGTTTTCATATTCCATATGACCACTTTTCCGGTTTCATCACCGAAGGATAGATATTCTCCTTTATTGCTGAAGGATATAGCGTGTATGGGTGCTTTTTCTTCCATGGTGTAGAGGATGGATTTATCTCCTGTATCAGCATTCCAAAGGAGGACATTTCCTTCTTCGTCTCCGCCGGCTATCCACTTTCCATCTTCTGATATATCTATTTTTTTCACCCGCACAGAATGAGCTCCCATAACCTTATTGACCTTTTCAGAAATGCTTCCCCTGACCATGAGTCCATTTCTTCCGACAAGCACATAACTATCTTGGTCGGGGAAAATATCTGCATCATAGACATGGGACATGGAAGCATTTACTTGATAAGGTTTTCCACCATTTAGATTCACGAAATAGACATAAGGAGAGTCCCCCACAGCCATAAGGAGATTTTTTTCTTCCACAAGTACTAATGCCCGAATAACCACATCTTGTTCGGCTACATCCAGGACGGGTAGGGGTTGATACTCTTCTTCGTCGGGGAATTTTTCCCAGGCGTAGACTTTGCCATCTGCGCCTCCGGTATAGAGTATTCCTTTGGAACTTGTGACCATGGTACGGACACCGGCTGCGTGTCCCTCTAGGACATTGACCCGCTTGCCCCGAATGGCACTGTATGCGCCGAATACCCCTGCATAGATATCTCCGTTATAATCTTTATCCCCATATTTTTCATAGAATTTATAAGATTGAAGGGCAATGAGACTTTTTTGTTGTATATCCCGAATGTCTTCTACACGGCTGGCCATGGATTGTGCGATGGCACGATATCTGAGGCTATCCGCTGCCATCTGTGCATTTTCGGCGAGGATTTGTCTTTCTTCTGCGATCTTAGCTTGTTCTTCAGCTTTTTTGGCAGCTTCTCTGGCTAGTGCAGCTTGTTCTGCTGCCTTTCTTTCAGAGGCTTGTGCGGCTCTCTGTGCGGCTTCGGCTTCTTTTTTCTGTGCTTCTGCGATTTCGGCTTGTTCTTTGGCTCGGAGTTTTTCTCGTTCTGCGACGGCTGCATTTAGCTCTGCGTGTTCTTTGGCAAGATCTGCTTCTTCTTTGGCAAGGACGGCTTCTTGTTGTCTCAGTTTGGCTTCGGCTTCTTTTTGAGTAGCTTCGTCTGCTTTGGTTTTAGAGAGATAGGCGAGAAACACACAACCTACTGCGACGAAGGCAAGTCCAATGGCTACGATTCGGGTTCGTTTTACAGCTCTTCGCCTGAGTCTTTCTCGGTTAGTCTGCTCCGTATCGTAGGCTCTTTTACTATTTTCCAGGTATAGGACGGTTCGTTCAAAGGCGGGATGATATCTGCGTCCCCAGACGGGTGTGGGTCTATTTTCTTCTCTCCAGTTAAGGGCAATTTGGAGATCAGGCATCTGCATCAGGCCTGTTACGCCTCTTTGATGTCTTTCTGCGGTTTCAGCCAGTTTGGTATACATCTCCACAGACTTAGCTTCCTCCTCTAGCCATGTTTTGAGTCTATTCCAGACTCTCATCAGGCTTTCGTGGGAGATATCTACGATGGTTTCGGGACTTAGGACTACTTCCCGTGGGGGCATGAGCAGAGATCGTCCGGGTTCTCTGAATCGTTCCACAATTCGGGCAATTTCATCTTCACTGACCCCGGATATGGCTGCCATGACACTCAGTTTAGTGGGGCGCCTTATACCCTGATTTTCAGATCCTTTTTCGGTGAGTGCCTTGAACATGGACTCACAAATACTTTGTTGTCGTCGGGTGAGGGTATCGTAAGCCTCATTGGCGTGTTGTGAGAGGGCTTCCTTGACGGTTCCTATGGCGACATAATGATGGAGATCTATGGGTTCATTTTTCCGTCTATTTTCTGTCCAATAATGCCATGTTCTCATGAGGGCGTGTTGGAGGACAGGTAGTTGGTCGGGGCTTTCTCCGATATCGTTTAAGAGCTGTTGTACTAGGCGTGGGGTTATTTTTCCCCCACCTACAGAGACGGGGCCCATGATGGCACTGCGTTTTTGATCCCTGTTCATTTGGGGGATCAAGTAGTGGCTCCGATTGATCATATCGGTCAATTCAGAGTAGGAGGAGCATTCTCCGATAAAATCGGATCGCATGGTCAGTGTCACATAGACATTTCCTTCTTTATGCTGTACGGCTTCTAGGAGTAGGCTTATGAAGAGACTGGATTCATCGGTGACTTGTCCTTTGGCTTCAGTCTTTTTGTATCGGAAGATTTCTTCAAACTGATCGACCAGAATAAGGACGTTTTCGTCCGAGGAGGTTTTGATGTGTCTGACGGCTTCAATAAGTCCTAATGAGCTACTTCTTAGGATGGTAGAGAGGATAGCTCTTCGGATCATTTGGTCTTCTTCGGAGAGCTCAGCGTATCCTATTTCCTGCCGGACGAGGGATTCGGCAAGGTTGTCTATGGGATTATTTCCGGGTCTCATGCTAATCACACGCCAATCAGACCCTGCTTGGGTCATAAACCCTCCGTGTAGGATGGGGATCAGTCCACAAAATATTAGGGAGGATTTACCGCTTCCCGAGAAGCCCAAAGCAGCTACAAATCGGTTTTCTGCTAGTTTGAGGAGTATTTCATCACTTTGTCCTTCTCGTCCAAAGAAGAGGTGTGCCTCTTCCATTCCAAAGGGCCTGAGCCCTGGGAAGGGGTTAAAGACCTTTTGTTTTACCTGGGCAAATTGGACAGCCCTTTGTTCTATTTGAGACTTAGCCATGGGATTGCAATTTCATTTGCTCTAGGAAGGGGTTCAATATTTCTGAGGAGATCGTTTCTTTTCCCTTGGGATATCGGACCACGGTAATAGATTCTCCCAGTTTTTTATACACGGGCGAATTAGATCGCAAGAGGGCTGCCTTAGCGGGTATATCGCTGTTTCTACCAAAGGCTGGAGCTTTTAAGATATCCTGCAATTTTGTATTGAGCCACTGGGGTGTTGCTTTGTTAAGATAGATAATAGCTCCATCGCATTCTCTTAGGTGCTGTTGATGTGTTTTTCTAAGCTCCCAGGGTTCTCCTTCTGGAGGTAGGGTAAGGACGTGAAATCCTTCATCTATAAGTAAAGAGGCGATTTGATCTATATCATTTCTATCTCGTCCATCGTACATGAGGTAAATTCCCATTTTGTCCTTCTTAATCTCTTTTTGTTTTTCTTGCTCCTCTGTATTTTGGAGGGCAGATAGCTTTCCTAGGACGATGGATTTAAATTCAGGCACTTCTACTTCCAAAACTTCAGCTTCTTCCACGGTTGCGGCTTCACTTTGTATAATTTCCACAAAGGCTCTTTGTTTTTGATCTAGGTTTTCGTTTTCGGGATCCATCCAGAGGAATCGGTAGAATTTTTTTTCTCCTTTTTTTCGTTTTCTCAGTGTATTGAGTGTATGCTGATGAGCGACTCTATTTTGGAGTTCTATGATGGAGATATTGGTTCCTGGTAGGGGTCTCCCGTAGTCTCTTCCGATCAGGTGTATGGAAAGTATGGACTGTTGTAGGTCGAGTTGGGTCATTTTTTCCACGGCTTCGGGTCGGGGGGGGAAGGCTCTTTCGGGTAGAACCCGGAATCCTCGGCGTTGGAGTTCTCGTCTCAGTGCTCTTCGGGAATCTGCGGTATCGGCACCACTTTCTGCGAGGTAGACGGTCTTATTGATGGGAAATTTGCGTTTGGCTTCTTCTTCATTCGGATGGGCGAGATATCCGTGAATGGCAGATAGGTCGTGGACGACATCTATAAGTCTGAGCCAATAGCTTTGTTCCATTTCGATTCCTCCTTCGTGTGAAAAATATCTTTTTTCTTGTGTTATGGGGTCTACATCAAAGAAACTATAATGGGGTATATACCGATGTTCAGGAAAGAGTCGTCCCACATTTATATCTTCCCGTAGAATTTTGAAGAATCTATGTTTTCCATATAAGGAGATATTTTTTTCGCCAAGTTGTTCTAGGAGTTGATGAGTAGGTGCGTGTATGGGATGCGCTCGTTCATAGCTTCCAGATAGGACACACAAAATAGATTCAGATTTTTTCAGATCTTCTTCCTGTATTGTTCTATCATCTGATATTGAATGGATTTTCAAATCTTCACCCGTCACCTGTTTAAATAAGAGTGCGAGATGCTTTTTAAAACGTGCACTCCAGACGCCATCTCGAATCCTTCCTGCGGTAGATCCTCCCTGCGCATACACAATACTGACAACGGGCGATATTACTGAAGACATGGTATATAAGATAAGAACTATACGGGTACAGCTTTAAACCGTTGAGACGTAGAAGATATTGATCCCTTCAAGGGATCCTGCCTGGCATATTTGAGCATGGATTCCACCATAGAGGGATGCTTACCTGCCAAGTTAAAGAAATGTTCCATCCGAACGACAAGTAGGGTTAATTTTGTACGGGCTTTATATGTATGTTGAAAAAAATCTGATGTTGTGAGGTTTCTCAGTCCGATAAGTCCTTCTTTCATAACTCTAACATGTTCATCATCCTTGGAAACATCCACTTCTCCTCTAAATATAACATAAATAGGTTTATCTCCACTATCCCCACGTTTGACAAAGACTTCTCCTTTTTCAAAGGTTTTTTCTTCGGTCACGTCGGCAAGCTCAGCTAATATACTACCTTCCATCTCTTTAAACATTTCAATTCGGTTAAGAAACAAAGCAATTTCCATTCGCAGGAGTTTTCGTTTCCATTCTTCATTTTTTCCGAGGTTCACTGGGGGTATTAGGGTAGCATCTAGCCATTTAGCAGTTGCTTGTGGGAGTCGTGCCACATAGGATTTATAGGCATTTCTATCTTTTTTATAGATTACATGTGCGGTGGTTTGGAGCAGGAGTCGATCGGGGTTGAAGAGATTGGCTTGGAGTTCTATACCCACAGGTACTGATTTCATAAATTGTAATCGGTACAGGGCGAGGCCTTTAGCCCATCTACTTATCTTTTCATAGTCTCGATGAATAAGTTGATAGAGAAGATCTTGATAGTTTCGGAAAGGATCTAGGGCATAGAAATCTGAGAGTCGTGAGAGTCGTTCATCTAGTTTGAGATCATCGTACAAGGGGAAGAGTCGGGGTTTGATATCTTCATCTAGGAAAACACTCATGAGTTCCATGGCATAGGCTACGCCTTCCACTGAGTCGAGTTCTATATTTTCTCGGACCAGCTCTACAGATTGTAGATCGTAGACGATAGACATCACAGAGAATATAGATTCGTAATTCCATTCATTTTCTTCTTGTAGGGCTTCTATGATGAGTCTATCTAGGGGATGTCCTTTGTGTGACTGAATGTAGGATATAGCATTTAGGTTCCAAGCAATATTTCCTATGGCGGCTTCTATTTGTATTTTCATTCGTTCGGCTCGGATTTTTGTTGCTTGGTATCCGTTGGCGTTGAGATAGAGCACAACCTGATTTAGGATTTTCTGATTGGGGAAATCTATTTTCCTCCACAATCTTTCAATGGCTTCTTTTCCACCAATTCGTCCTATGACCTGAATCACCTTAAGCATAGTTTCTTCGTGTTGATTGGTTCGGTAGAAGACTAGGTCTACGGGTTGGAAAGAGGATTCTCCCCCTTTGATGAGGGCTGCTTTGGCGACATTAGAATATGTTGGCAGGTGCAGATTTCCTATAATTTCTGCCCAAAGTGTAGAAAATTTCATTTGTCCTGCGGATAGTATGGCTTCGGTTCTTACTTCAGGATGTGCGTCTCGGATGAGTGTTCGCAGGAGTCCGCTTGTTATATCATCGGATGATTTTCTGATAAGTTGAACTGCTTTTTTTCTTTCTTGTTCGTCTTCGGAGAAGATGAGGGTTTTTATTTCTTCGGGAGGATGGGATTGTTTAGAAAAGGCTTCTATGGAGGAGAGGGTTCGTTCTCCTATCTTTTTCACCTCTGCGTGGGCTTCCATTTTGAGAGCACTTCGGATTCTTTCTTGTTTTTCAAAGAGATTTAGTTCTCCGCATTTATGGTAGGCATAGGAACGAACCGCGGGATGGTAATTTCTGAGCATCGGGATCAAGGTGTCCCGCATGACGATGGGATCTGTTCTTTCCATAACTTTGAGGGAAAAGATGGCAGATTTATGATTATTAGACTCTATTTCTCTTTGCAAGATTCCGAGTACGGTTCTTCCTTTTTGTTGTCCTTTTTCTTGCATGATTCGTTTTTGCCGGCTCAGGCTTTCTCTAAGGCTTATTTTATAGCTCTCAAAGAGTTTGGAGGCTAGGTAGATGCACCCCAAGACAATTAACACGGTGACATAGGAGAAATAGATAAATTTAAAGTAGAGCAGGAGGCCGAAGAGGATGAGGGCACCCCCAGCGATTATTTCGGCGACCTGATTTACGACACCCTCTATTCTTGATTGTACGTCATATCTTATTCTGGCATCTAGTGGGAAAAAGAAGGTTTTAAAGGCGGGGTTTTCTAGGGAGTCTCTGAGGGATGCGGTCAATATTCGTCCCATGACATTGAAGGAGAAGAAGAGAAAATATCCTGCCCCAATCTCTTCGTATCCAAAAGCATGTCCTGCCACAATGGATCCGATTGTGAAGACGCCTAGAAAGATAGGCATAACCATGAGGGATACTTTCAACCCGAACTTGCTTATGATGTAGTCGTTAACAAAGCTTTGTACTAGGAATCCTACGATGATAACGAGGGCATCTATGGATGAAACTGCGACGGTGATATTGGCTTCATCTCCTTCATACCATCTTGTGATAGAGGTGAGATAAGAAAATTCGTTAAAGGCACTGGCTGCTACGGAAAGGATTAGAAAGGCGGAGAGGAGTCTATAATATCTATTAGAGAGAATCGCACCATATCCTACTTTTTCTTCTCGGTCTGGGCTTTTAGTTGCATTGGAAAGGGTTGTCCCCATTTTCATAGTATTTAGATCGTATTTTCTGACGATGATGAGGATCATGAACAGGGCCCCCAGGGAGGCAAAGCAGGATACCCATATTAGGTCGACGGTGTGGTCGAGAATTTTGGTTCGGAGTGCGATAATCACAAAGAAAGAGAGTAGGGTCGCAAAGAGTTGTCCTGTATCTATTCCTCCGATAACTCGCTTAGCAGCTCTGACGTCGAACATCCTTCCGAAAATACCCCAAAAAGAAAGTAGGGTAATGGAGACAATGGGTCCGAACATGATGAAAAGTACAAAGGAGACTATTCTGTTTTCAAATCCTTCGTAGGAGAGCCGCAAAGCAAAGAGGGATAAACAAACAGTGATGGCAACCAGGACAGAGAGGGTAGAGAATTTCATGTGTCGCTGTAGGAAAACATAGGCAGACGCACTTATGACCCCAAGTCCCCCTCTGAGGAAAAAGGCTTTATCTGCGTATTCAGCACCCACTTGACTCATAAAAAGTCCTTCTGCGGGGGCCTGCATAAAGGCTACAAAGATGCCTGTGAAGAAACCCACGCCCAGAAGGAGAAGAATTCGGGTTTCTTCCCCTTCTCTGCCGCCCAAGAATTTTACTATGCCAATCATGAATTTGGAACGCTGGTAGCTAGTGGGGAAAGGTACTATTTTTATGAGCCGAAGACAATTTATTTGGGTATAAAATCAAAGCTTAGGGATTCATGAGGGTTAAGATCAATTGTTCAAATCGGGTGGGTCGGAGGAATTTTCGGAATTTTGTGCAAAGGGGAGTATATGATCGAATTCGGATACATAGCGTAGGCTGACCCCTGTTTGGAATAGATTTTGATAGACTAGGTCTTCTGAGAGCGTATTTAGATAAATTTTCAATCGGAGTTGTCTACTTTTTGCTAGGGCATATTCTAGTTCCCAATTGCCTGCCCAAAACTGGACGGGTGCTTGGATTCGGGAGAAGTCTATATCCCTGCTCACCTGAAATCTTCCATCCCAGAAGGATCTGGACAGGCTGAGTCTGAATCTTCTTTGATCTTCTTGGGTTAGGTTTCCCATGTCGACTCGGAGGCTCAGGTTTTGATCCCATTGTGCGATCCAGTTTTCTAGTTGTTCGGAGATAACTTCATTGAGGCTGCTTTCCACGGCTCTTAGATTTAGCCCGACTTGTTGTGGAGCAGAGAATTGTCCTAGGAATATCAAATTGATAGCTTGTCTTTGTTTTTCTTCGGGGTTTCCGAAGAGGGTTCCTACTCCTATGGGGTAGTCTGGGATGCTTATATCTATGGATAGTCTGGGATTTGATATTATGTGTTTGAGGTGAATTTGGGTTTCTACCATGTATCTATCTTTTCTTTCTAGGAGGAACTGTTCGGCGCCGGAGAGGAGGGGTCTTATGGATGCGTATTGGGAATATTTGAGTTGTGCGTCAAGGATACCTTCTTCTATGGGTCCATTCCAGACTATTTTTCCACCGGGGATTAAGGTAGCTTCTCGGTTCACAAAAACGTTGGGATGCATTTCATAGGTTCCTTTGTTGAGGATGACTTGCCCGAAGATGGAGAGTTTTTCTTGTTCTACGACAAATTTAAGCTGTCCTACACCGTATGCGGTAATTTCTCCTGGAAATGGGATACTCAGTAGGACTTTACATTGGGCATTATCTTCAAAGTCAATATTTATATTTGCGGAAAAACTTTGTGGATATGGATTGGTATTTTTCGTAGAAAGAGCACCATCTTTTGAGGATTTATCTGAAAGCAAAGTGGCAAAGGAGACGGCTGAATGGGCAGCGGAAGAAGAAATCGTTCCTAGATCTAGGGGGATAAAGATCTGGGTTTTGTCTTCCACCTTAACCTGTCCTGTCATGTTGACCTCTCCAGGAAAAGATCCCAGAAATCGTACCTTTCCACTGGCATATCCTTGTCCATACAAACCCCTTTCCCTGAGTTCCTGATAGTCTTTTTCGGAAAGATTTATCAGGTGCAATTCTTTTGCTTCCAGATGGATATCCATTTTCAGGTGTTGTTTTTCCATCCACATTTCTCCCTTAAGGAGGGCTTTTTGTCCCATATCATCTATCAAATGTATTTCTTGGATTTCAAATTTATTGTTTACGAATTGGGCTTTTCCGTGTGGGATTTGGTATATAGAGTTGTAGTAGATGAGTCGTCCTTGTCCTTTTTTGAGTTTGAGTTTTCCACTCAGGTTGGGTTGGAATAGGGGTCCTTGGATTTGTACTTTTCCGTGGAGTTCGCCTTTCAATTGGTCTGCGAAGATTTTCATAAATATTTCCAAGATTTGGAAATTGGTTCCTTCTAGTTTTATGAGTCCTTCCGCGAGGGGTGGATCATGTTGGAGGAACATTTTATGTTCTCCGAAGAGACTTAGGGTTTCGTTTTCGTAGAGTTTCAATGTACTTATCCCATATTCCTGGTTTATGCTGGATTTGAGGATCAGATTTCCAATTTCTATATCACCCAAGGTAAAATCTTTTAACAGCACTTCGGCTTCAAAATTTCTATGGACGGGCCATGGGTATTGGATCGCCAAAAGAGCGTTGAGTCTGCCGGAGATTTGGAAACGTTTGTCGGGCAAGAGGGGGTTTAGATTTCCGAGGTCAAAATTTCCAACCTGCAACATTAGAGGTGATGGATGGCCTATATTACCACCCCAGATTTTAATATTTTGATCGCCTGAGGGTGTGCTGAGTTCAAAATCGTGGACATGAATTCCTTCGTCTGAGAGAATAAAGAGATTGCCTTCCTGGAAACGCCAGGGTTCTCCGAGGACCTGTAATTCAGAGGGTTTGAGGAAAATGGTCCAATCTTGCTCAGAATTATAAGAGATATTTCCATTAACTCGAGCAAATGAATAGCTTGTATTGTCTTCTATTCCGAGTTGGAATTGTCCTTCGCATCCTTTCCAGTTCAGGGAGAGAAAGGGATTTTTAAACTTGAGGATCTGGGCATCATGTTCTTGGATCTGCAAGGAGAGATATCCTTCTTGTTCTTGTATGTGGGAGAACTGGGTTTGAAATTTCAGCTGGGGTTTCAGGAACACATGATTTTCTATACGTATCCTATCGGTATGGGCTTCTATGGTATATTTTCCTTGCTGAAGATTTCGTTGAGCTTGCAGGCTGAGATGGGACTTGGAAGAGAATTGGATCTGGGGAAGGAAGAACGAGGTATATCTTTGCAGGTCTGAGGTAGGGATTAACATGTCTATTTCATAGGTTTCAGAGGAATTGACAGGCTCTGGAGATATTGTTTTACGCATGTCCATGAGGTCTTTTTTGAGCTGATTTAGGGAGGGTACGAGGGCTGAATATTTATAGATTAGCTGGGATTTAGATTCTTGAAGGCTGAGTTCATATTTTCCTGGGGATATTTTTTTTCCTCTTAGGGAGAAGACATCCAGGTCTATGCTTCGTTCTCCTAGCTTGAGTTGGGAGGATGAGACTTGTATCTCTCCGCTCAGGTATTTTCTGGGATGGATGTGCAGATTTGCATGTCCTTGTCCTTCCCATTCTATGGGGAGGGTGTTGGGGAGAATGGTTGAGAGGTTCATATGTTCTAGGTCCCAGTGAGCCTGAATCTGATATTCATTTTCAGAATCTATTTTATGGGGCAAAAGCTGCCACTGACAATAGGCTGTTCCTTGAAAATGAGGATCTTCAACAAAGAGGTTCAGCATGTTTTTTTGGGGGGATAGCTCTACTATGGCTTTCCAATTCTCCCAATCTTTTTGAAGATATCGGGCATGCTTGACAGAGATTTCACCTTTCAATTGGAAAGTTTTAGGGGTAAATCCTTGTCCTCTGAGATGGGCAGAGAAGCTGAGTTGGTGAAGGGAATACTTAGGAAAGAGTTTGGGGGCTTGGAAGTTTTTCGCACTCATATGGACCCGATAAGTTTTGTTTTGCGTATCAAGGATGCCTTGGGTTTTTAGATTTCCCTGGCTTTCATACAGGTTCGCATGCCACATGTACTGATTTTCATTTCGGGAAAGCAAGCCATAGAGCTTGAGTTTTTTTAATCCGTTTAATGTTTGGAGATAGTTCTTATCTATCTGAGTTTGTGCGATAAGTTGGAGTCCGAATTTCAGGTGTTCTTCTGAGAGGAAAAATCGTTCCACCTCCACTTGAAAGTTTCGTAGATTTTCATAACAGAGGCTGAGGTCTTTTATTTTTGTGTTGCCCCAATTTAGTTCTTGGAGATTGAGTTCTGTCATATCGTGGTCTATTCTGATAGCACCTTTCAGGTGAACTGTTTTTTCTGGGTCTGGGATTGAGGGTAGAAATGCTTTCAGGCTTTGGATATTGAAATGAGATGCTGCCAAATTGAGTTGGACCATAGTAGGATGGGGTGCTGAGAAGAGGATCAAACGGGCTTCTAGGGTATCTTGTGGCGAATAAACAGATAGGTGTGGGACATACATTTTTTCCTTCTCCCACCGAAAAAAGGAGATTTGTAGGTCCAAATCTGGATTGTTGAGATTCATATTTCCCTTTTGGAGGGAGATGAATTGATCATTGATCCAGAGATCTTGGAAATGGGTCTGTTTGAGTATAGGATAGCTACTTGCTGTCTCGGATTTTGAGGGGTTTTTTGAAGTTTCTGGATGGGGTATTAGATGTATATCTTCCAGGTAGAGTTTGGGTAGGTGTATTTCTCGGTTTATTTTCAATTCTTTTCTCTTTTTCCACAAATCTTCTCTTATTTCTTTCCAAGGGATCTTGCTGATATCAGGAGTTTTTTGGCCTCCGTAGGGAAAATGGACTTGTGCACAGGAGATTTTCAGAGATTGGGGTTGGACGCGATGACTCCAGAGAAGTGTCCATAGTTTGGCGGATATTTTGATGCTTTCTGCATATATAATTATGTTTAGCTCAGGATGGATGTATTCTATATTTTGTATTTCGAGATGCTGAATATTTCTAATATTTAGTTTTTGGAAGGAGAGGTGTTCTTTATATTTGAGGATTTCTTGGAGGGCTCGTATCTGGATGATATTCTGGAATTTTGGAAAAAAAATGGCAATCAGAATTCCCATCAACAGGCTTATTCCGAGGAAGAAATAGCTTCGGGGTATTCTATTACGAGAAAGGCTGGTCTTTTTAACTACCTTTCCATATGTCTGGGGATATGTCTTGGAAGACGCCATGTGTGGTTTTGGGGATAGAGACTTCCTGTGATGAAACGAGTGTAGCCCTCTGGGATGGTTTCAAGGGAAGGCTTCTGTCTAACATAACACTTTCACAGGAAATACACAAGCTTAGTGGGGGTGTTATTCCGGAACGTGCTTCCCGTTCCCACGAGGAGAACATATTGCCTTTGGTAGAGTCAGTTCTGCGGCGGGTGGATCTTCCTTTATCAGATTTATGTGGGATCGCTTGCACGCAGGGTCCTGGTCTTTTTGGATCTTTGGCAGTGGGTTTTATGTTTGCGAAGGGTTTATCGTGGGCTTTGGGTCTTCCTTTTATTCCTGTCAATCATTTGGAGGCTCATGTGGCTTCTTTATTTTTGGATCCTCCTTATCCTCCTTATCCTTTTTTATGTCTTTTGGCAAGCGGGGGTCATAGTTTATTGTTACGGGTAGAGGGTCCTTTTAGGATGGAGATACTGGGTCGGAGTTTGGATGATGCGGTGGGGGAGGCTTTTGATAAAACAGCCAAAATGATGGGTCTTCCCTATCCTGGGGGTGTAGAAATAGACAAGTTCAGTCGGGGAGGCGATCCTCATGCTTATTCTTTTCCTTCGCCCCGAGTAGATGCTTTGAATTATTCGTTCAGTGGGTTGAAGACAGCTTTTTTATATTTTCTGGAGAAAAAAATCAAAGCAATGCCTAAGTTCGTTGAGGAAAATTTGGAAGATCTTTGTGCTAGTATTCAGGAGGCTCTATTAGCACATTTGCTTTCTAAACTCGAAGAGGCGGTGGAGGGAGAAAAGATATATCATGTGGGTTTGGTCGGAGGGGTTGCTGCGAATCATAGGTTGCGTGAGTTGTTATCGGAAAGACCCTGGGCGGTCTATTCTCCGGCACCCATGTATTGTACGGACAATGGGGCTATGGTGGCTTTGGCAGGTCATTGGAAGCAGCGGGAGGGAATTTTAGGGAGCTGGGAGGATATTCCTTTTGCTCGTTCCAAGATAGGGTCTTCGTGATGGGGAGCTTATCTATTGTGAACAAGAAAATTGGCTTGCTCTATGAGATTCAGGATAGCCTTGTAGCGGGTCTCTTATTGGTAGGGACTGAGGTCAAGTCTATTCGGCGAAACAGGGTTTCTTTACAGGGTTCTTATTGTCAATTGGAGCGGGGAGAGCTATGGATTAAGAATTTGCATATTGCACCCTACGACTCGGCTTCTTTCGAATCTCATGATCCTGTTGCTAAGAGAAAACTCCTTTTACATCGTAGGGAACTCAAAAAGTGGGCAGAAAAAATTCGGGAAAAGGGTTTCTCGGTAGTACCCAAGAGGCTCTTTCTTTCGGATAGAAATTTAATTAAACTGGAGATCGCTTTGGTGAAGGGGAAGAAGATTTTTGACAAACGGGAGACCCTGAGGAAAAAAGATATGGAACGAGAGCAAGGCCGTAGGATCTCGGTTAAACGAAAAAAGATTTGATGGGAAAAAAGAATCATCTGCTTTAGATTGGTGTGATAATACTCTATCATGGATGCCCAGGATAGGAATTTATAAAGAATAGAAAGATGGAAGTTTTAGGAGTACTTGTACTTCTTATAATTGGACTGGCGATTTATTTTATCCCCACCTATGTAGCTCCACCGGGTCGTAAAGGGTCGGTGTTTGTTATAAACCTGTTCGTTGGGTGGACAGTTGTGGGATGGGGAATTGCTTTGTGGCTTGCAATCAACCATAATGAGAATATGAGGAATGAGAACAAATAAGAACCATCCACTTAAAGAGGCTCACGAACCTATACGCAAAGACGGAGATAGAGAATAATCTTCCCTACTCTAATATCACTCGGTATCGGGTTCCATTCAGTTCTAGGATATAGAGACCCGCATCCAAAGCTGACAGATCTACCCCTCCATCCGCTGAGGATAGAATATAAGTACCCAAGAATATGCCCGAGCCCGAATAGATCCGAATTGTCTGCCCAGGCTCCGCATTTGAAATATATACCACCCCAGGACTTGGATTTGGATAGACCACAGAAGCAGAAGATCCATTCACACCTAATGGTGAAGTGGATGGAGGAGGGAGACTATTCGTAGTATAACGGGAGGGATCAAAGGACTGAGAAGTGGCACCTCCAGAATTCACAGCCACTGCATATACATAATAACTCAACCCAGGTGTCAAACCAGAGAATTCCACTGTCCGAGATTTGCCAGAGGATAGGGATAGAAACTTCCCTGTCGAATCATTATCCACACCGCGTACTTCGTCATTATCTATCCTGGACACAATACCTGAGAGTGCCGACAGGGAGACGATCACATAATAGGTCTCGCCCTCGGGAACCGAACCCTCCTGCGTGAAGCGAAGCCCTCCAACAGTGGTAGAGACAGCATAAGAAGGTGCCGAGGGACCCGTAGAAGCTGGAACATACCGGTTTGGAGAAAAAGATTGTGAGCCTTTGACACTGCCCTTCACGGCAACAGCATACACATAATAACTCAACCCAGGTGTCAAGCCAGAGAATTCCACCGTCCGAGATTTGCCAGAGGATAGGACGAGAACCTTCCCGCTCGCGTCATTATCCACACCACGTACCTGGTTATTGCCTACCCTAGATCTAATACTTGAGAGTGCCGACTGGGAGACAATCACATAATAGGTCTCGCTATTCGGAACCGTGC
>JAPOQI010000002.1 GCA_026710765.1 Cytophagales bacterium
CCACACACAGGTGTACACCCTCCGCAGATAGAACCCTGCTCACGTAGGGGGGCTTTAAGAAGGGTCGGGGAAAGGGTAGGAGACAAGTAATTGCAAAAAAATAATACACTTTACATAAAATTCGTAATATATTTTTTCATATGTTTCTTCATAAAAATATAAAAGCAGATCGCCTTAGCTGGGTGGAGCAGGCGGTGTGTAAGAACTCTTAGCCCATAGGATTATGTTTCGGAACGAAAAAGACAGGAACTCTGTAGCAGACATACAATCAGTCGATTCAGGTTCGGGATCGGGTCATCACGTTAAAGAACAACAGAATAATCTGTGGAGATGCGGTATGAAAAAAAATGAGTTCTTACATAGTCTGCGAGGCACAAAACAAAAGTACAAGAGACTTAGTTTATCTCCAATACGTTATGCTGGAGGAAAATCTTTAGCGGTAGGTCATATCGTAGAGGCATTGCCTAATGGCATAAAACGCATAATCTCTCCTTTCTTAGGCGGGGGGAGTATAGAAACGGCCCTGAATTTAAGGTTGGGGGTTGAAATAATTGCCTGTGATATTTTGGAACCCTTGGTTATTTATTGGCAACAACAAATTAACAACCCAACAGACCTATACCATGAATTATCCAAGCTACGCCCGGATAAGGAAACATATAAAGAGGTAAAGAATCAACTAAAGAGATACTGGGAGACTAAAAAAGGACTTAGTGACTTAGAGGTAGCCACACTGTACTTTTTTAATCATAACCTATCCTATGGACCCAGCTTTTTAGGTTGGGCATCTTCTGTATATCTGGATGAGGGACGGTATAAGAAGATGATTGAAAGGGTAAGAGACTTTCGAACAGAGGCTTCTTTTAAAGTCTCTTGTGAAAGCTTTGAGCAGTTATTTGAGAAATATCCTACGGACTTTTTTTATTGTGATCCTCCGTACATGCTTAAGGATGACTGTCCTACGTCTAAGATGTTCGCTGGGATTTACCCACAACGAAACTTCCCTACCCACCATAAAGGCTTTAACCACGGTGTATTGCATGCATGCTTAGAAAATCACAAAGGAGGATTTGTCCTTTCTTACAATCACTGTGAAAAGACCACCCAGCTATACAAGAACTATATCAAAAGCCACCCTACCTGGCAATACACTATGGGACAAGGTGAAACCCGTATTTCTTTCAACAGAAAAGAAGGAACGAATATAAAGCTCTCCCACGAAATATTAGCTGTTAAAATATGACTCATAAGAAAAGAACCATGTCTTCTGAGCAAGCGAGAACCGAACCACAAAGAATCTAATCAGCGATATAAGTACAATCGCAAGCAAAGAAAATAGATGTCTTGGGAAGAGAAATAGATAAACAGAGAACTATGGGTACGATAATCTAACTGAAGAGGCGGTTAATATTGAATTAGGAAAGGCGTTCAAGTCCTTAATATCCAAGTGGAAGAAGTCTGGGGATAAATATAGATATAGATATAGAGAGGTCTGTATCAAAGGGACAGAATCGGATGAAAGTAGATATCCGAATTAAACTACCCGAAGGGAAAGACATCGCAGTGGAGTGCGAGTTTGATTCCAGCAACAACCCTGATAAGGATGCGTTAGCAAGAATTAAGACAGGGGAGTTTTTATCATCAGTGGCTGTGGCAATTCCAAAGAGTTCAAGTCACTGTGTCAAGAAGAAGTTGGGGAGATACTTCAATCTGATTCAGCCAAATTAAGATATGCAGGATTCTACGGGGATAAAGATAGCCCCAAGAGATTTCCAGAGAAAGGATATCTAATAGGGAACGTATATGACCTTGCGGATTTCATCAACAGGACCTCTGTATCCCAGGAGGATGTAAATGAATATGCAGAAAAGGTTTCAGATGCAAGGCATCCCCAATGATTACATGATGCGTTGTCCTCACTAAGGAGTTGTTATGCTATCCTTGTGTACAACCGATGGGTAACTGTCCATGCCTCTTCTTAAACTCTTTCAAGACCTTCTTTTCTACTATCTTAGGTGTTGGGAACCTGTCGCTTCCTTCCTCTCCGAAGATTTGATACCCTTTCATCTCAGGGTAGTACGTGTACACCTCTACAATCTTCTCTATATTGAGAATACTTTGCAAGACAAAGTAGTTAGTGGTAGAACAAGTGCCATTTCGCCTGTATTCTTTCTTCCCACAGTTGTAGGATTGTACCCTGTCTTCTATCGCTTTGATGGTGCTCCCTATCTTGAAAATCATACCCTCAATAACTAGTATATATACCATGCCACTTCCCCGCTCTTCACTAAGTTGACGAGTTTTAATGGATATACTCTCCTTGGATCTGTCTGGCTCTAAATAGCATTCAAGTGAAAAATGCTCACGATATACAAAGTCATCATATGCCACTTCGCTTTGCAAACTATTTACGTCTGTCAGAGGAATATCGTTTTTGTTTGCCATAATAATAAAGGTTTAAAAAGACATCTATATGGTCTTCCTCTATTTTGGTCAACCTTATAGTTTCCAATATAGGAAATTTTTGCAGAATCCGTATGTTGTTGAAATTTCCGTATCTCGTAAGATTGTTTAAATATACAAAAACTTTGTTGCTCAGTTCTTCCTTGATCCGCAGGGCTTCTTTTTCTGAAGCACAACGTACAAAGGCTATACTCTGTGTCATGCCGCAGTTGTCCACAAAAGCTCCGTACTGATTGCTTAGCGACAAAAAAACCTTCCACCCGTTCTGAAATCTATGAGGTACACGGCTCCACAATGTCTTAGTGGGTGTGTGTATGATACGATACTTGTACACTTCATCCCTGTGTTCCTGCAAGAATTCCTGTTTGGTATGTCGGTGAAGATAACTTGTGGTTTCCACTTTGTACTTTTTGCCGTCTCTGTTTATTGTTTTGGCTATTATATCCAAACTTATCTGAGAGCAATATAGAGGCACAAACCCAACTTTTTTCGGCAATTGCACCTTCTGTACGCCCTTCTGCACATAGTGATTCTCTACCACGAAAGGGTTTTTATTTTCTACCTTTCGCAAAATGAACCATGTGAAGGAAGATCCAACTTTAGGAAACCATCGTTTGGCTCCGTTTACGTTGAGGTGTATGAACTGATATGAACTTAGCATCTTTGGCAACACGTTCCTATCCGAAAGAGACATCCAGTTATTTGGAGCAATGAATAGTATGTATCCTCCAGGTTTTGTGATCCTCAACGCCTTGAGTATGAAGTCCCTGGACATATTATGATTCTTGGACACCCTCACTCCACTTTTGAACTTTGCATATGGAGGATTACTCACCACCAAGTCATACGACTCTTTCTCCGGGAACGTGAGAAAGTCCTTCTGTGTTAAGTTAATCTTCTTTCCGAAGATACGAAGTAGGTTTTCCACCCTCTTCTGGTTGATGTCATTAAAGTACAAGTTGCTAATATCTGTCTTTTCCAGGATGTAGGAGTGAAAATTCCCATTCCCACAACAGCAATCAAGCACCTTTATATTCCTCCTTTGCCAAAATTCTCGTGGAATAGTATCCACCATCTCCTTCACACACCCCAACGGTGTGCATATATCATTTGAATTTACAAAATGAGACTCATCGGCATCTAAGGCATCATAATAAGCCTCCTTCTCCTCAAAGGAACGATTATGAATACCCATGAAGGATCCATTAAGACTGCTTCTAGACTGCTTAGAAGGAAAAAGAGGTTCGCTCGAATTCAGTAATCTTTCGTTGTTTGTATCCACTCCTAATTTCTCTTGAGGCTTAGGGGAAAATCTTCTCCTGGTGGGTTCATATTATCTATCTCAGGTATGGATGGCTACAGCTTCCATGCTTCCGGCTCTATCATAGATAAGACATTCAAAGGTGCCCCAAAAGAGGCATCTGATTTTTTTCGTAGGGCATATAACTCCCTGATTTTTTAATGTATTCAATGTCCGTAACTCCTATGAGAACCCCAAACTTTAATCAATTATTTTGAGTAAAAAAATAGAAAATCTTTTTTCCTTTCAATAGGTTCAAATGATATATAATTCCCATCTTTTATATTCCAATAGGGTGGGGGGAGCTTATAATCAAGTGGACGCTTTTGTCTGAGATTTCTTTCATCTGCAAGGGATCCCAATGATTACATGATGCGCTGTCTTCACTATATGCTTACTTAGGCAATCTTAATTCTATGTGAAAGGAGTTGTTTGGGAACCCCAATCAACTGGACATCAAATTTCAATGATGGCTCTATGATAGTTCTTGCATTATGAATTCGGAAAGACATTTCCCATCCACTGTTTGCCTTCAAAATAAGTGTTGTGTTATTCTTCTCCATAATGCTGGATATCATGCTGGGCAATGGCAGCTTTTTTCCCCATAAAAGTGTCCCATGCAGATTTACAGAGTTTAGTAGCACATAACCATTTTCCTTAATGATTTGATAGAAATCGTATTTTCCAATTAGGTATTCTATCATAGTGTCTACTTTGGCATGTTTCTCAACTTCCTTTTTAAAAGCAGATAACACAGGAACGTAGTATTTTACTGCTTTTTCAGGTACGTCTCTCCATCTCTCTTTACGCAACCTACGTTCTTCTAGGTCTTGAAATACAGGATTTACTGCTGACCAGTACGCTGCTGAGCAGGATACTCCGTACCACTCTTTTCCAAAATCAATCTTCTTAGAAAGGCGACTATGCTTCACGGAGGCATGTCTATGCTTGGCAGAAATACCAATCTCTTCGTCATTTTTAGTATGGAGAATAATGTCCCGCACATCACCGTACCGCCCCTTCATATCACTTTGCATGGCCACGCTTCTAATCACATTAAAACGATCATCGTAAGCTTGCAGAAAGACAATGGCTTCCATGGCAGCATGGTCTATCGCTTTTGTTTCTGCCTTCCCATTCCATCGTAGGCTACTTGTCCCTTATCTCTGTTTTTTTCTGCCATGAATGGCACATCCAGTACATTAGAAATACATTTGGCGAGACCATATTCCCAGGCTTTTCCGCTTTCAGTTGGGCTAATATTTTTACGCACTGATTACCAATACTTCGTTACTGTTCTTAGCTATGGACATACCATATTGCCATTCCAAAGGTTCTATTCTATATCCTTTATACAGCTGACGTACAAAGCTAGAATCATTGTAACTTAATATCCATCCCCTACGAGCCCTAAGCTCTTCGGCAAGAATATCATGGGGAAATTCCTTATGCATGTCGCCCCTGATTCCATACAAGCGTCCCCCATTGGCATAGGGTGGGTCAAGGTATAGGAAATCATCTGCATACTTATGCAACGCATCTCTAAAATCAGCATTAGAAACCGACAGATTAGGGCAATAAAACTTCTCTAACTTTTTTATTCCACTTAGGGTAAAACGCGGATGATTTTTGGACATGCCCCCGGATAGCGTCGTACCCGAGAACGACGCACGATTAAGAACATAAAATACAGCCGCTCTTTCTAAGGGAGCTTTTATGATGGGAAAAGATTTTTGTAATGAATAAAAAGTAGAACTCTGCAAGGGATAATATTTCTTTACTTGTGTGGCTAGTAAGACAGGGTTTTTCATTAGCATATCCCAAAAAGTTGTTAGGGGTTCAAAGGCATCCGAAGCCAAAACCTTGATCCCTGTGCCAGCACATGCAAGTTCTATACTCCCGCCCCCTAAAAAAGGACTGCATAATCTTTCTATACCCTCAGGTATGTACTTCATGATGATTTTGACAGCTCTTTGTTTTCCTCCCGGATAACGCAACAAGGGCTGTGCCGTTTGCAGACATTTCTCTTTGAGGCTTGGGAGAAAATCTTCTTCTGGTGGGTTCATATTATCTATCTCAGAGATGGATGGCTACAGCTTCCATGCTTCCGGCTCTATCATAGATAAGACATTCAAAGGTGCCTCCAAAAGAGGCATCTGATTTTTTTCGTAGGGCATACAATTCCCTGATTTAATGTATTCAATATCCATA
>JAPOQI010000001.1 GCA_026710765.1 Cytophagales bacterium
AAATTTCTACAAGAGGCTTTTGACCCTCTTTTAAATCTTGATAAGGTAGCTCAGACAAATATTCTACCCTTTTTAAATACAAGGCCTGATTCTTTTCACAAATATCATTTACACCTTGGGTTTCCAAGGATTTCATCACGAAATTTAAGGTTAAGGTTTGAACATCCCGTGCAGGTTGGTAAAAGACTTCATTTTGCTTTCCCCGTACCTCTGAAACCAGTCTGGAATAAATCAGTTTTTCCAATCTAGATTTGATCAAATATCGGGGTAAGTAGGTTTTTCGGGACAAGCTATGTAGGCTTTCCATCTCCCCTTTTTGGAAGGAGTCTATCAATTGGTACAATATGATGAGTGAGATACGTTTTTTCTCTTGCCAGGAAATCTTAATATCTGCCTTTTCCTCAAAGCCTCCTTGATCTAAATTTTGATGCGAATAGGCTACCTCCGCTCCGAACAACACAATCAACCAACTCGTCTTAATCCATACCAGAAACAAAGGAACTGCAGCCAAACTTCCATAAATAGCATTGTACTGTGAAACCCCTATTTGAAAATTGATGTAGGCCGCCTGAACAATTTGTACTGAAGTCCCCGCTATAATACCTGATATCAATGCCGAACGAATACGAACACGTGTATTCGGCATGATCATATATAACAAAGAAACCAAAATCCATGAAAGCGTATAGGGTAAAAATTTAACCAACCCCGTAATGAGCGGCGCAAAATATCCCAACAAAGAAAAATCCTGAGCCAATGTCTGAACCTCCCCACTAACATACACCGTCAGACTACTAGAAAAGAATACCAATAAGGGACTCAAAAGAAGAATAGAGGTATAATCCGAAACCTTACGTTGGAGATTCCGAGGCTGACGAATATTCCATATACCATTGAAAATTTCCTCAATATTGTGAAGTAATTGCATCACGGTATAAAACAAAACCAGTATACCAATACCTGTGATTAGATCCTCTCGGGTTTTATTAAGCAGTTCTTCCGCGTAATGAAAAGCCTGCTGCATAACAAACTCTTGTCCCTGCAAAAAACTGAGAATCTGTCCCTTGATGTCCAAACCCAAGCCACTACTAATCCCAAATACAATACCTACCAAAGGAACAATAGATAAAGCCGAAAGAAAGGTCAATGCAGAAGCCTTCATAAAACACTCATTCTTCTCAAAATTACGTGCCGACATAACCACTATACGTACCCCTTGAAGTATCAAGGCGCTAAAAACAGACATATGACCAGTAGAGCGCTTCCAAAGATCTACATTGAAAAAATAAGAAAGCTTATGCCAGAAAGATTTCATAAAGAAGGGATTTTAAGAACCTGAGAGCGATTCATTTGTGGGTCCAGTCTGGGGGTTCTCCGTCCTCCATAAAGCTTGAAACTCCTTCCCTACACTCCTCAGAAATTCGGGCATTTGCGTTCATCTCTGCCGCATAGCGAAGGGCATCCTCAACCGGCATGTTCTGAATACGGCTGATCATGTGTTTCGTCGTCTCCATAGACTGCGAAGAATTTCCCTTAATCAGACGTTGGGCGAAATCTTTGGTATGCTCAAAAATGTCCCCATCCACTACCGCATTGATTAAACCAATCTCAAATGCCCGCCGTGCAGAAAGAGGTTCCGCAGCTAACATGATCTCCTTCGCCCACGCCTCCCCTACACGTTGTACCAAAAAAAACATCACAATAGACGGAATAAAACCAATCTTCACCTCAGGACAAGAAAACACAGCCCGAGACGTAGCAAAAGCAAAATCACACGCCGATACCAAACCACAACCCCCACCCATCGCAGGACCCTCTACCTGTGCAATCACCATCTTAGGAAAACTATTCAACATTTGAAAAAGATCGGTCCAACGATTTGCATTCGCAATATTCTCCTCAAAGGTCTCCTCCTGCATCTCCTGCAACTCTTTCAAATCTGCCCCCGCAGAAAATACATTCCCCTCTGCCTTTATAATCGCTAATTTCGCCTTAGGCTCATTCTGTATATCACGCAAGGTGCGACACAACTTATCCACCATAGAAAAAGAAAAAGCATTCCTCTTCTCCGAACGGCATAGGGTAATCAATGCCATCCGCTGCTTCACCTCATACATCACCTCTTCCATAATCTCTCAAAGATACGAATCCCTAGGGATTTTTCCCCATCCACCTACCTGAGAATCCCATACACAAGAAAAATCCCCGCAGTAAAAAGTCCAAGCCATAAATATAAGTATATCTTTTTCTTCTCACAGCTCAAATTCTCACAGCTCAAATTCTCACAACTCAAGCACTCCTCATGTGCATACCGAACCATAGGGCACAAATTCTTATAACAATGAAGAACACGTCTCCACCTATGCCAAGCAAATATGCACCAAAACAGCGTAAGATAAAGCAATATCACCTGAACCACATCCACCCGAATATGTATTACAGACCCAGGAATAGCCTCTACCCCACGAATTAGCCACTTCACAAAATTGAGCAAGTTATTAAGCCCGTCTCCAAGCCAATGAGCAAAAGAATCAAAAAATTCTATCCCCGTCAAAAAATCTAATGTACCGAGCAGGATTAAAATTACCGTGCCCACAAAGGCAAAAAGGAAAGGAAAAGCAACTAAGACATTGGCAAGCAGAGAATGGCTTGGGAGGATTTCAAAATAATATAGACCCAACGGAAGCGTGAAAAGGCTGGCGAAAAAAGAAATAAATATCACCCTTTTGAAGAGATGATCGTATGGGATCTGGATCTGGTATTTCTTTGATTTCTCTGATTTCTTTGAAAAGGGACATTCTATTTTCCTTGGAGGTGGACGTGTTATTTTCTTTGAAGAGGGGCGTATTATCAAAATCTTTGTTACTGAACGGAAATGTATTATCAAAATCCTTGTTGGCTTCTGATTCCAGAATCTTGGGCAGGCATAAATTCCCCATCCAATCCCAAATACAGCGAAAA